>JAQBNI010000147.1 GCA_028288625.1 Bacteroidota bacterium
GGTCCGCGCAAATTATAATATGCATTGCGGAAAATTATTTTCCACGGTCGATCTTCCTTCGGTATTTTTTCTATAAAATTTCCCAGGTTATATTTTACAATACCCGTGTGCATGGCAAGTAATGCTGCATCCGCCTTGATGCCGCTCAAGCCAATAATATCGCGCGTGAGCTTTCGCATCATGCCAGCTAATTTTGCAGGATAACCTGTTACTAGATTGATATCCGGGTCATCCGGAGTTCCTGTTGCAATATGATGCTGAAAATGATAAGGGCGATACTGCCCGATGTTGTTGAAGATAGGATAAGCACCAAAAAGATTCCCGATAATATCATTCAGTTTTCGCGATTTAAACAGCGAGTAATGCGAAGCATCGTGCATGATGATCGCACAGCCGAGTTGTTTTCCGCCGATAATAAATAAAGCAAGAATGACAGTAAAAATATTAGGGAAGAATCCGACCAATGCAAATGATAATGCGATCCATAACCAGGTAAAAAAAACTTCTTCAAATCCTTTCCAGTCAGATTTTTCGTGTAACTTTTTTATTTCTTCCTTAGAGAGATATTGATTAATGATCTGCTTATACTTTACTACCTGGTGGTTTTCAGGTTTAACATTAAATTGAAAGTTGTTGTAAGTCGTCGCCATTTATTATTCTGTTATTTCCACCAGATCGTGTTAAACAGGGAAGGATATTTTTCCCACCCGTTTGCCTTGTATTTATCTGAAGGAGAAAATTCATTCTTTCCAATATCAAGATCACCCGATGCGGGAATGCGATAGCTTCCCCAGTTGCATTGCTGAATTTTTCTGCCATCATAACTGATCCATGATCCTACATATTGCTGGTTGGAATAATTATTATTTGTATTGTTCCAGTCATCAATTAATATTTTATTTCCAGAAGTCACATAATAACGCACGGCTAAGAAGCCCTGTAGTTTTCCCGTGTGGGGTTGGGTAGGATCTTCTTCAAAAAGGTAAGTTCCGATTAATATGCCAAGATGAATTGAATCGGGATAATTTCCGAGATCACTTTTATGGATATAGTATTTTGCACTCGTTAAGTTAATCGTTCCTTTAAAATCACAAACGTTTTGTTTTACGCGTGTTTTTCCGGTGATGAGATATTCATTTTTCCGCGCGTCATTTTTTTTAACCGAAGTAAAAAAAATATCAAACCTTTCATAATTGTCGCTGATAAATCCCAACGGCTGATCAGATGCATCTGTTTTAAGCAGCGCAGAAAGATCTACATCCTGCAATTCGGAAATATGCTCCGTTGCATCTAGATTCTGATCATTCAGAATTTCGTTCTTCCATTTTTCCGTCTTTAGGCTGTCCGCGGACGTTTGCGAAAAGCTGATTGACAATACACATGAAAATAGAATTAAAATGTAGAATTTCTTCATATAATAAAGATACGAAAAATCTGTGATTTTTTAAAGGTTCAGGCTAAGAATTCCTTCATCTCTTCAAAGGTTTCTTTCGGATATAAATTCAAACAAAAATGTCCGCCGTTTATCTGTATATAATTTTCATCCGGCGGCGCAACGATCCTGTCTTTTTCATCATGTATCCGTAAAGGATTCGGCAACGAAGATCCTATTTTATTTTCATAATCCATTTCAGCCATTAGCGCTAATTGCCAATTCGTAAAAGTTTTAAAATTATCCATTACATAGGATTGAACTGACTTATAATTTTCATCCTTTATTTTACCTAATAAATATTTTTTGAGAAAGGGTGCCTTTACTAGCCCTGTCAATGCTGCGAATTGTGTGATACGCGGAAAAGCAGGAAGCAGATGTATTACCTTAGCAGGATCATTAAATGATGCGATCATGCAAATTTCCGTTCCGATCAATTCACGGATCTGGAAAGAAAAATAACCTCCCATGGAATGCCCGATCAATTTATCATTCTCCGTAATATTGTATTGTTCGATCAAACGTTTTGAAAATTGCTTGCAGGTAATTACAGGAAAGAAAAATTTATCAAGCGACTTCCGGTAATCCACATGAAGGATCTCATAGTTTTTTAAAAAGGGGATAAGCTCGTTGAAACAAAAAGTGTCTTCTCCAAAACCGGGCAACAAAAAAAGTCGTTTTCGCATCACCAAAAATAAAACTCTTTACTGATTATTTGTTTTATAAGGTTTATTTAATCTGATTTAAGTTATTTTGCATTATGAAACATACGAGGTTACCTGCAGAGTGGGACACACAGGACGCAATACAGATTGCTTTTCCCGGAAAAAATTCCGATTGGAAAAATTACTGGGATGAAATAATTCCATGCTATGTCAATATTATAAAAACGATTGCTTCTTTTCAGCCGTTACTGATTGTTTGTGAAAATGTAAATGAAGCAAAAGGGTATTTAAAAGAGATTGATCAAACAAATTTATTTTTTTTTGAGATCCCGATCAATGATACCTGGGCAAGGGATCATGGCGCGATCACGGTAGAATTTCACAATGAACTTAAAGTATATGATTTTACTTTCAACGGATGGGGAAATAAATTTGACGCGGAAAAAGATAATTTGATTACACAGCGACTCCGGAAAAAAGGAATTTATAATACAACGCATTTTGAAACAATAGACATGGTGCTGGAAGGCGGCAGTATAGAAAGCAACGGCAAGGGGACACTGTTGACCACGTCGCAATGTTTGTTATCACCGGAAAGAAATCCCGGTTTATCACAAAAAGTAATAGAAGATAAACTGATCGATTTGTTTGGACTCGAGCGCGTGCTGTGGCTGCATCACGGGCATCTCGAAGGTGATGATACAGATTCGCATATTGATACACTCGCGCGTTTCTGCGATGACAAAACGATTGCGTATGTGCAATGCACAGATGAAAGTGATCCGCATTTTTCTTCATTAAAAAAAATGGAAGAAGAACTTCAGCTTTTTAAAACGTTGGATGGCGAGCCTTATCAACTGATCCCGCTGCCAATGGCTGATGCTGTTTACGCGGATGATGACAGGCGAAGACTTCCTGCAACGTATGCAAATTTCCTGATCTTAAATGAGGTGGTCCTGATGCCAACATACGGCGGATCGCAGGATCTGCAAGCATTGGTACAATTGCAAAAAGCTTTCCCGGTAAAAAAAGTAACCGGAATTGATTGCAAGGCTTTACTTTTGCAGCACGGTTCATTGCATTGCATTACGATGCAGTATCCGAAAGGCGCAATTAATTGGTCAATAGTTAATGAAATGGGATAAAATGTTGAATGTTGAATGATGTATGTTGAATGAATTCGCGATATGAAAATGAAAATGAAATTTGTACGCAATACGCAATACTAAATAACAGATAACCTCTAACTTACCTCAACAATGAAAATAGGAATTGTACAGCAATCCAACAGCAAAGATAAAGTTGCCAATATTGAAAAATCATTGAAGGGTATTGAAGCGTGTAAGAAGCAGGGTGCTGAGCTTGTGGTTTTGCAGGAATTGCATTGCGGAATTTATTTTTGCCAAGCGGAAGACACAACGATGTTTGATCTTGCAGAGCCTATTCCCGGAGAATCATCAGAAATTTTTTCTAAATCCGCAAAAAAAAATAATATTGTTTTAGTGACATCATTATTTGAAAAACGCGCGCCTGGAATTTTTCATAATACTGCTGTTGTTTTTGAAAACGACGGATCTATTGCAGGCAAGTACCGCAAGATGCATATTCCCGATGATCCTGCTTACTACGAAAAATTTTATTTCACTCCCGGCGATCTCAATTTTAAGCCTATACAAACATCTATTGGAAAATTAGGCGTATTGGTTTGCTGGGATCAGTGGTATCCTGAAGCTGCGCGCTTAATGGCATTGAATGGAGCAGAAATACTGATTTATCCAACGGCAATCGGTTGGGAAAGCACTGACTCAAAAGAAGAAAAAGAACGGCAGCATATTGCATGGCAAACTATTCAGCGCGGTCATGCTATCGCAAACGGCTTACCGGTTGTAGCAGTAAACCGTGTTGGTCATGAAGCAGACTGGTCTGGCGCAACAGGCGGAATAGATTTCTGGGGACAAAGTTTTGTTGCCGGACCGCAGGGAGAAATATTATTCTCCGCTCCGGGCGATGAAGAAATAAACCATGTCATTGAAATTGATCCGCAGCGAACAGAATATGTGCGTCGCATCTGGCCATTTCTGCGCGATAGAAGAATTGATGCGTACGAAGATATTTTGAAAAGGTACGTGGATTAAAAATGTATACAATTTCTTGACTGAATCCAACAGTTTGATTAACTTCAATTCCCCGTTTGGGTTTTTTTCACTTAAAAAAAACATTCTATGGAAACTGCAACAATGACAAACACCATGGTCGTACAACAAGCCTATGGTCACTTCGGGTCCGGAAACATCCCTGCATTATTAGATAGCCTCACGGATGACGTGAAATGGCATGAACCGGGACCTAAGGAAATACTGCCGTGGGTTGGGACTTACAATGGCAAGCAAGGTGTTGGTGAATTCTTCACTACTCTTGACCGTGAAATTGATTTCCTTAAATTTGAGCCAAGAGAATTTATTGAACAAGGCAACAAAGTTGTGGCTTTGGGATATATGGAGGCAAAATCGAAAAAGACGGGTAGAACTTCAGCAACAGACTGGGCTATGGTTTTTACATTAAAAAATGGAAAGGTTTCAAACTTCCAGTCTTATAACGATACGCATGACGGTGTGGAAGCGTTTAAATAAAATAATTTTATACAATCAAGTCTATAAGATTTTTTGAAACCTTATCGATGCCGGATATTTTAACCGGCATTTTTTATTTATGCTGTTTTGTGATAATTCAATACTGCCCACGTATTCAATATCAATCCAATCAAAAAGATTGCAGCTAAATGACCGCTGATATCAGCTAAACTGCTGCCTTTCAGCATTACCATTCTTGTAATTCGTATAAAATGACTTGGGGGAAAAACTGAAACTAAAGTCTTTGCCCAACCCGGCATACTGTCGACAGAGTTAAAAGTACCGCTCATGATATTGAAAATATTGATAAAAAAAAAAGAAAGTGATAATGCCTGCTGATGTGAATTTGAATACGTAGAGATCAGTAAACCCAAGCCCAGCATCGTAAATAAATAAACAACAAGAGAAATATATAACACATACAATTTCCCAACCGGAACAATCCCATAGAATAGCCAGCCTGCAAGCAAGCCTAACGTAAACAGGAAAATTCCCAGCACGAGAAATGGAATTAATTTTCCTGTAATAAAAATATGTTTACGGATAGGTGAGACGTTGATCTGTTCAATAGTACCGCTTTCTTTTTCCTGAACGATATTGAAAGCGCTTTGCATAGCAGAAATAGAAGTTATGAGCGACACAAGAATTGCCGGCACAATATATAAATGATAATTCATGTACGGATTATACCAGTTTGTGGAAGCGACAACAACCTGTGGTGTATTATTTGTCCCCGGATTTACCCAGTTAACACGGATGTTTTCGTTGAAGTCGCGTAGTATGCTTGCAAGGTAACCACCACCGAGATTCGCCTTTGTTCCTTCGATCGCATTGATCGCGAGGTAAACCTGGTTATGATTTTCGCGCACGAGATTTTTTTCAAAATTTGCAGGTATTTGTAAGATGAGATCTGCTTTATCTTCTTCCACCATCTTCAACGCATCATTATAATTATTTGCATAACCTGTGAGCCTGAAATTTCCGGATGCCGTTATTTTATGGATCATCCTTTGCGATATTGTGCTGTGATCATTATCTACAATGGCGATATTAATATTCTTTACCGAATAGTTAGCCGCAAGCGGTAATAATATCAGTTGGATCAATGGCGCAATGATCAGCAAACTCATCAGCTGCTTGTTTCGCATCATCTGCCGGAATTCTTTTTCCAGTAAAAAGATGAGTGTTCTCATTCCAGCCTGATTTTAAATTTTCGCAAACTTATCGTGAACAGGAAAATCGTCATACTTATTAAGATCAATGATTCCTTCCATACAGAAGAAAATCCTAAACCTTTCAGCATTACTTTTTTAATAATGATAAAATACCAACGCGATGGAACCAGGTTTGCCAGCCATTGCATTGGCAGCGGCATGTTTTCTACAGGAAACATAAATCCCGTAAGCAACAATGTCGGCAGCATCATGCCCATCATAGAGCCCATCATTGCAGCCTGTTGAGTTTCTGCATTAATAGATAAAAATAAGCCGATGGAAAGAGAAGTGAGAATGAATAAAATGCTTTCAAAGACCAGTAAAAAAATATTCCCTTTAATTTCAAGATCAAGAATAGTAACGCTCAGAATTAAAATAATAAAAAGATTCATCACCGAAATGATCAGGTAAGGAGTGAGTTTTGAAATGATAATATCCAACGGCTTGAAAGGGGAGACCAGCAATACTTCCATTGTCCCCAATTCTTTTTCTTTTACGATGGCGACGGAAGTCATCATGGTGCACACGAGCATCAGCACCAATGCCATCACACCGGGAACAAAGTTCGGTCCACCTTTTAATTCAGGGTTGTACAACATGCGGACTTCCGGGATGATCTGCAACGGCTGCATTGAAGCATTTCCACTGGTCATGTTGTAATCATTAATAATTTGGGTGATGTATGTAGTAGTTGCTGTGGCAACATTCGGGTCAGATGCATCTGCAATTACCTGCACTGTAGCTTTTTTTGAATGCAATAAATCTTCCGCAAAATTTTCTGGAAAGATCACCGCCATTTTTATTTTACCTTTTTTAAAAGCAGCTTCCAACTGTTGAGCACTTTGTAAATTTTCTTCCACATCAAAATAACGGCTGGCTTCAATTTTTTCAGTGATCTTTCGCGTGACTTCATCTCTCGAATAATCGGCTATAACAATTTTGGAATCCTTGATCTCGTTACTTAAAGCAAAGCCAAATAAAACAATTTGTGTGATCGGCAAACCGAAGAGCATCAACAATGATTTCCGGTCGCGAAAAACGTGCAAAAATTCTTTTCTAATAAAAACAAATAACTGCCTCATACTAATCTGCTTTACGTTTTGCGTTTCTTGCCAGTTGATAAAATACATCCTGCATAGAAGAAGAATGGTATTGTTTTTTCAGCGCAGCAGGACTATCGAGTGCAGCAATTACACCATCCACCATAATAGAGACGCGATTACAATATTCCGCTTCATCCATGTAATGCGTCGTAACAAAAACAGTTACACCTTTGTCTGCCGCGTAATAGATCTGATCCCAGAATTGTCTTCTTGTAACCGGATCAACACCGCCTGTAGGTTCATCTAAAAAAACAATGCTTGGATCATGAACGATCGAAACTGAAAATGCGAGTTTCTGTTTCCAGCCTAATGGTAATTCGCTCACCAGTGTTTTTGCTTCACCTTGCAATTGCAGCATCGACAACAACTCATCTGTTTTCACTGCGATCTCCTTCCTTCTCATCCCATAAATTCCGCCGTAAAACCTGATGTTTTCTTTTACAGTAAGATTATCATACAAAGAAAATTTCTGGCTCATGTAACCGATATTCTTCTTGATCTGTTCTGTTTGTGTATAGATATCAAAGCCTGTAACCGTTGCTTTTCCGGAAGAAGGTTTTAATAGTCCGCATAACATACGCATAGCTGTTGTTTTACCGGCGCCGTTTGCGCCTAGGAAGCCAAAGATCTCGCCTTTTCCCACTTCAAACGTCAATTCATTTGCTGCAACAAAATCATCAAATTTCTTTGTTAGTTTTTCTGTTACAATAACGGGCTCCATATTAATTTTTAAGCATTTGAATAAAACTGTCTTCAATGGTCGGTTCGATCTTTTCTACGGTGAGGTCGGTATCACCTTTGTCTGATAAATATTTCGATATTGTTTTTTCGTCTGTTGGAGTTTTGAAAGTGACATGTATAGAATCGCCGAAAGCAAAACAGGATTCCGTATCCTTATAATTTCTCAGTTCATTCAAAACTTTATAAGTGTGATTTGTTTTTACAGCAAACAATTGCAGCGGGTAAGATGCTCGTATTTTTTCAGGCGTATCAATAGTCAATATTTTTCCTTCCTGCATTAATGCAAGTCGATCGCAGAGCACAGCTTCATCCATGTAAGGCGTCGACACCAGGATAGTGATCTCCTGAGCTTTCAACTTCATCAGCATATCCCAGAATTCTTTACGTGAAACGGAATCAACACCTGTGGTCGGTTCATCTAAAAAAAGTACAACAGGTTTATGTATCAGCGCACAGCACAATGCAAGCTTTTGCTTCATTCCTCCGGATAACTTTCCTGCACGGCGATCTTTGAACGGTTCAATCTGCTCGTATATATCTTTGATGAGGTGATAATTTTCTTCAATGGTGGTATCAAAAATAGTAGCAAAGAAATTCAGATTTTCTTCTACTGAAAGGTCCTGGTACAAGCTAAATCTTCCCGGCATATATCCTACGCCATTGCGGATCTTTTTATAATCTTTTACTACATCCCAGTCATTTACTTTTGCTTCCCCACTATCTGCAAGCAGGAGTGTAGTGAGTATGCGAAACAAGCTTGTTTTACCTGCGCCATCCGGACCGATCAATCCGAATATTTCACCTTTTTCCACTTCAAAAGAAATATCATTGATCGCATGGATCGTACCCTTGTTATAGGTTTTAGTAATATGGCTGACCGATATCATCATTAAAATTTTACTTCTCCATACATGCCGAGCTTAATGTAACCATCGTTACGCACCCTTATTTTTATGGCGTAGACAAGGTTTGCACGCTCGTCTTTAGTTTGAATTGTTTTTGGTGTGAATTCTGATTTATCAGAGATCCATGAAATATTTCCTGTGTAATCTTTATATTTTTTTTCACCGTTATCTATTGATACTTTTACAGCCTGTCCGAGTTTGATCGTTGATAATTGTGAACCGGTTATGTAAGCACGCAACGTAAGTGTATCGAGGTTTGCAATTTTATACAAAGGTTTCCCCGCAGCTGCCATTTCTCCTTCCATTGCATATTTTGTAAGTACAGTACCTGTAACAGGATTTATGATTTGTCCCTTACTGATCTGGTTTTCTACTTGTTCAACTGATTTTTGCAAGGGATCTTTTTCACTGAGAATGCTGCGATTCTGTGTAGATATATTAGAGCTGTACAGTTTTAACTGCTGTTGAGTTACTGCAGTCTGCTTTTGTACTTCTTCAACTTTTGCTGCGATGTCATCGTATTGTTTTTGTGTCGCTGCATCTGCTTTTAATAATCTTGACACTCTTTCTTTTTCATTCTGTAAATATTTCAGATTGGTCTGTTGTACTTCCAACTGATCTCTTACTAATTGAAGCTGAGGTTCCGGGTTATTCGTTCTTTCAGACAACGAGTTTATGGTAGATTTGATCTGCTCCTTCTGGTATTTGAAATTAGAAATATCGATCTGCCCGACCGGTTTGCCTTTCTCTACGGCATCACCTTCATGAATATTGAATGAAATGATCTTACCGGGTTGTTCCGCAGAAACGATCACCTCATCAGATTCGAATACACCTGATGCATCCGGTTTATTTTTATTCTGATCGCACGAAGCAAAAAGAAAAATTGAAATGGAGAGATACAATATTGATTTCATATAAAATGTTTTGGATTAATTGCCTGTCGTTATTTTTTGTGCGTACTGCACCATGAGTAATTGCAGGTTATGGAGGATAAGGTTTTGTCGGGCAAGATCTTCTTCATTCACTTCTTTCAGATAATCGTTCGTCGTTATCACACCATTCTCCAGTTGTACTACGGAAGTATTTTTTATTGATTCACGGAGAGAAATAATATCCTTATCAGTTTCTATGAGCTGCAGGTATTTTTGTATGTCTCCGTTTTGTTGTTTGACAGAAATCTGCGTGTTGAATAAAAATGTTTTTTGCTGGACATCAATTACCTTTCGATCATTTTCTGTAATTAATTTTTCTTTTTTAAGTGAATACAAGCCGGACATCAGCCAGTTCAGCCGCAGTCCTGTAATGTAATATGGTGACCAGTTCGTCGACAGTAAATTTACTGCAGATGGTTTTCCAACACCACCCTGGAAGAATACATTCAGTTTTGGAATATTCCTATCATTAATTAATTTATTCTGGAGAAGCGAAGATCCTTTTTGTAATGCAAACAATTGCAACTCCGGTCTATTAATAGAATCGCGCAATAAAGGAGAAGCAGGAATGACCAGTAAAGTTTGATCATCCAGATTTTTATTAATAAACAAGCTCAACATATCGATATAATCTTTCCTGGAAGCCGAGAGCTCAATATCATGCTGCTGTATTTTTAATACTTCTGCATTCAGTTTATCGAGGCTGCTATGAAAGGCAGTGCCGTTTTTTATGGATGCTTCCGTTTGTTTTATTCCCCGTTGAATATCGCTTTTCAGCAAGGCACTTTGCTTTATTTGTTCATCAATTAAAAGTGCGCCGAAAAATAACTGGTTGATGCGGTCTTTTAGTTTGTACAATTCTACAGTAATATTTTCCTGTTGTATGGATGCTTCTGCAGATTTTAATTGCTGCTGAATTTTATTTGCAGGAAAATCTGTGAGTGATTGCGATACTTCTCCATAAACCCGGTATTGATCTTTTGTTACAGATGGAATGCCGGGAAAAGGAATCTTTGTTACTTCCGACTGATAAGTAGCTTGTCCTGAAACCTGGAACTGCGGATAAATTCCTTTTGAAATATTGCTGATGGAATATTCTTTTGTACGCTCGATAAGATTCACCTGTTGTGCTAAGGGATAATTCGCTTGTGCCCACTGATAGCACTGCTCAATGGTGATGGAGTCCCCGGCTTGTGCATAAGACGTTGAACAAGTCGATAAAAGCAGGCACTGCATAAGTACAGCCGGTAAATAGATTTTTATTTTACACATGCTTCTCATTTTTTCTTTTTTATAATTTTCAATTCCTGCGGGTTTGCAAACATTGCCTTTAACCAGACAGGAATTAATTTTTTTCTCTCCAGCATTAGTTTCTCAAATTCCTTCTGGGAAACTCCTGTTCTTGCTTTTAATAAATTTGCGGCGGCAAAAGGAAAGACAATAAGCGACATCATGTTGGAAATAATATGCAGAGGATGAATTTCTTTCAGGTGTCCGCTTTGAATATTCTCAACGATATCTTTAAAAAATGCTGTGCGCAGTTCTTTCATGCTGTTGAACAGCGGATCTTTTTCATCACCACCAAAATGTCCCGAGTGACTAACGCTTAAAATAAAAAAGGGCAGATCGGGATTGGCGAGCAATGTATCGATATACCTGTCGATCAGGATCTCCAGTTTTTTTTCGAAAGTGAGATGTTGATTGTTTTTGATGCTGTCGATCATTCCCCCTATAAACAAGATCACATTTTCCCGCATCACGATCTCAAATAATTTTTGCTTGCTTCGGAAATAATAATTCAGCAGGGCGAGATTGATACCGGCTTCTTCAGCGATATCACGTGTCTTGGTAGCCGAGAATCCTTTTTGTGTGAAAAGCTTTTTAGCGGCAGCTTTTATTTTTTCTTCTGTTGAAATATCTATTGGTAAGTTCTTCTTAGCACACATTATATAGATTGACGGAATAAAATTATACTATTATTTCGATTTAATCAGTTTATTTAATCAAATGATTAAAAATATACATAAAGATAACTTTGGATCAGAAGTGCGATCCAGATTAAAAATGCGATAAGACGTTTATTTTTTTATGCAGCGGATAGAGTACCCGTTCCTTTTATATTTATCTCCCCTTACGAAGCTGGTGTAATACCCGTTTAAGTGAAAAGCAGAACCGTATTCATCATCTGACGGCGTAGAAGACCACCACATGGTTGCATATCCTTTAGCGCTGAATTTTCCGTCGTTGCTTTCATTACGTACGCCGGCAGGAAGGGCTGTGAAGCCACTGCTATTGTTGAATGTGCCCTTAGTCCATGCTTTAGAATCTCCAAGTTTAGAGAAGGCTTCTTTTTCTCCTCCTAAATAATTGATCAGTTGCTCCCAATCTTTATTATCCGGAACAGACCATCCTTCAGGACAAATACCACGCGCATCATTAGCTGCATACCAATTATATAATTTACCATAACCATTAAAGTAAGTCATACTTTCACTGTAACAGGATGCCGGTTTTTGAATGATGCCGTTGGTCACCCACGTCACATCATCATTTACTTCAGGAATGCGATCCCCATTTTGAAATGTACTTAAGTCGAGGTTGTCTCTCATCCATATCTGTGAGCCAATGATCACCGGATTATATTTAGTTTCATCGTTTTTTTTAGAAGGTGTATCGTCATAAGTCCCCTGTGCCAGGATGGTGTGACTGATCAGTAGAAAAGTGGTTATAAGAAGGATGATGATTTTTTTCATTGCGTTCAATTGTGTTTGTAAGATAAAAAAACATTTTAATTGAACTTCTGTTTTATCCGAAACTATTATATGAAAATTGCAATTATTCTTGGAAGCACCAGACCCGGCAGAGTTGGAGAAGGTGTGGCAAAATGGGTATACGAAATATCTAAAAAAAGAACAGATGCGGAATTTGAGCTGGTAGATATAAAAGATTATGATTTGCCGTTGCTCGACGAGCCTGTTCCGCCATCAATGAGTAAGTATTCCAAGCCTCACACTTTTAAATGGTCGGAAAAGATCGCATCTTTTGACGGCTATGTTTTTGTGACGCCGGAATACAATCATGGAATTTCAGGTGCCCTGAAAAATGCCATAGACTATCTTTTTAAAGAATGGAATAATAAATCTGCGGGATTTGTAAGTTATGGCAGTGCAGGCGGAACACGTGCGGTAGAACATCTTCGGGGTGTAATGGGAGAGTTGATGATCGCTGATGTACGCGCACAAGTGATGCTTTCATTGCGCACGGATTTTGAAAACCATAAAGATTTTAAACCTGATGATCATCACGAAAAAACATTGAATGGTTTGTTTGACCAGGTGATTGCATGGGCAGGAGCGCTGAAAGGATTAAGAGAGAAATGAGATGTGAGATGTGAAGTGAGATATAAGAGATGAGAGGATGATTGCAAACTTAATCACTCTTTCAATGCTTTTTCAATATTTCTTTCAGGTATGAGCCAGGCTATGGAAATAATGATAAAGATAGTGATAGAAATAAGCGGGTTTATAAAAGCCAATGGAATAGAAGCCGAATAACCAAACAAGGAAATATATCCTTTTCTTTCTCCTTTTTTCATGGCTAGTAACAAAGTTTCGTTGTGAACATCTGTACGACTGATCACGTGTTGTAAAATTGAAAATGCTACACCACACATTAAGAGAAGGACGGCATATAAGATAACAGGATTTTTTGCAAAGTTATTTTCACCCATCCATGCAGTTGCAAACGGAACTAAAGAAAGCCAGAACAATAAATTCAGGTTTGCCCACATGATGCTTGCATTCACATATTTTGTTGCAAATAACAAGTGATGATGATTTGCCCAATAGATTGCGATAAATATAAAGCTAAGTGTGTAACTGATAAAAACAGGTATAAGTTGTTTTATTGAAAACCATTCGACTGAATGCGGTACTTTCAACTCCAGTACCATAATAGTGATAAGGATTGCGATAACGCCATCGCTGAAGGTTTCCAACCTGCTTTTATTCATATGGTAAATATAGAATTTTATAAATGTATTTCACGCGGCATACTTGTCCGCCGGAATAACTGCACAGCAGCGCAATAAAAATTTAAGAAGATTTTAGAAAGCGGTAAATTTCCTAAATAAAGTTTTAGAGGTATTGAAAAGGTCCTGAAACAAGTTCAGGATGACGGTAGTGTAAATTCAGGATGACGGTACGGTAATAGAATTATTTGGTGTAGAATTTCTTTCCGGCATTTGCGTAATCTATAATGATCTGTGCAGGCTCGAAGCGTGCGCCGTATTTCTCTGATAATTTTTTGAGAATATCCACGGTTTGCTGTGCGCCCAATGTATCCATGTATCTGAAAGGTCCGCCGCGGAAAGGAGGGAAGCCCAAACCGAAAACTGCGCCGATATCTCCATCTAAAGGATTTTCAATAATATTTTCCTGCAGGCATAAAGCAGCTTCATTCACCATCATCATTGCGCAGCGCATATGTATTTCTTCGGCATCAAATTTCTTGCGCGTTCTTCCTCCGTAGAAATCATAAATTTTATCATCTACCTGTCCATACACTTTCTTGCCTTTTTCATCATACTTATAAAAGCCTTTTTTATTTTTTCTTCCTTTATAACCGGCTTTGGAAATTTCCAATAAAATTTTACTGACTTTAAAATCAGGACGGGTTTTTAAAAGTTCCTGCATCAGTTCTCCACTCATAATATGCGCACCGACATCAATACCTACTTCATCCGATAAAGTGATGGGTCCAACAGGATAACCGAATAAATTCATTTCCCTGTCGATCTGTAAAATATCGCCGCCTTCTTCCAGCAATAACTGTGCTTCGTTCATCAGCGGTGCTAAGATACGTGTAGTATAGAAACCAGGACCATCATGCACAACAATACATGTTTTTCCCTGGCGCACGCCAACATCATAACATGTCGCGATCACCCAATCCGCAGTTTTATCTGTTTTAATAATTTCGAGTAACGGCATTTTCGGAACAGGAGAAAAGTAATGCATGCCGATCACGAGTTCAGGATTTTTCGCGTCCCTTGCAATTTCATTTATCGGAAGCGCGGAAGTATTGCTTGCAAAAATTGTATTTGGTTTTGCATTGGCTTCCACATCAATTAAAATTTTTCTTTTGAGGTTGATGTCTTCAAACACCGCTTCAATAATAATTTCCTGGTTGTCCAGATCCTCATAATTCAAACTGCCCGAAAGCATCGCCATTTTTTCTTCCAGTTCAATTTTCGAAAGCGCTTTCTTTTTTACTCTCTTGGAATAATCACTATAGATCGTTTTGAAAGCGGAATTGATCATGTCCTGATTGATGTCTTTCAGCAACACATGCATATCGCCATCGATGGAAACTTCAGAAATGCCTGCGCCCATAAATCCTGCGCCGATCATTCCCAAACGATGAACATGTTTCACTTTATCTTCGCCGTAAGGATTTTTTTTCTTTTCTGTCATTGCAAAGAAAATATTGATCAGCTGGCGCGAAACAGGAGAGAGGATGAGCTCTTCGAATTTTTCTATCTCTGCGTCCAGTCCTTTTTGTATGCCCTGGTTCCAACCGATCTCCACACATTCTAATATTTTATATGGAGCAGGATAATTTCTGTGCGCTTGTTTGTCGACCATTTTTTTTGCCTGGTCGAAAACAATTTTATTCACTAACGGCGCTTCCATCACCAAACCCATCAATGCTTTTTGGATCGCTGGAAAACCTGATTTTAATGTATCTAAATTCAATTCGTTGCGTTCGCGTTTGATCGGTTTACCCACGAGTTCCAGCGACATTTTTTGTGCAGCTTTTTGGAGAGATGTAACATGTACAACTTTATCTACCAAACCCATTTTTAATGCAGGATAAGAAAACACATTCTTACCGGTAAGCATCATATCCAACGCAGCTTGCAGACCAATCAATCGTGGTAAGCGCTGTGTTCCGCCGCCACCCGGCAATAAGCCAAGCTTCACTTCAGGCAACGCCATCTTTGTAGATTTATCGTTGCTGCTGATCCTGCCCTGGCAAGCCAATGCGATTTCCAAACCGGCGCCCAAGCAATTTCCGTGAATCGCAGCAACAATAGGTTTCTTTGATTTTTCAATGTTGTTTAATATTTGGTGACCTTTCTGCGCGATTGGTTTCCAATCGCCGGGATTTTGAACTTTCTGAAAAGCTTCGATATCCGCACCTGCAATAAAATCTTTTTTCTTGCTCGATAGCACAAACGCTTTTATGGAATCATCGGTATCGAGTTCTGCAAATACTTCTTCAAATAACCCGATGAGATCAGGTCCGATCTTGTTGATCTTTTCATTTTTTTGATCCATCCAGATCGTGCAAACGCCGTTTGGATTTTTTTCGATAGCGATGTAATCTTCACGTTTTAAAATTGCCATAGTTTATTGTTATTGTAAAACCTATAAGGTTTTTGAAACCTTATAGGTTTAAATTATCTAAGCTTCATATTTTTTAATGATCATCGCATTGCCATGCGCGCCTGCAGCACAAGCAGCCAACAAGGCATATTTCCCATTTTCTTTTATCAGCCTGTTCGCTGCCATGGTTAACAATCTTCCGCCTGTTGCACCAAATGGATGCCCGATAGATAATGAACCTCCCCACTGGTTGATCTTTGCCAAAGGAATTCGTCCAACCGGCTTGTCTTTTCCCAATTTTGCCTTGCACCATTCTGCAGATGCAAGTGCATTCAGGTTCGCTAACACCTGTCCCGCAAAAGCTTCATGTATCTCATAAACATCAATATCATCAATCGTTAATCCTGTGCGATCTAAAACTTCTGCAATCGCATAAGCAGGACCCAGTAATAATTCATCATAAAGATCTCCGCCGGTGAAGGCATAGTCCACCATTTCTGCCTTTGGCGTCAATCCAAGTTCTTTTGCTTTTTCTTCAGATGTGAGTAAAACAGCAGAAGCGCCGTCCGTCAGGAAGGAAGCATTTGCCGCTGTGATCGTTCCGACATATTTATCGAAAGCAGGTTTTAACTTGCTGATCTTTTCATAAGTGGTATCCCCTCGAACTCCATTGTCTTTTGCGATCGGCGTAAAGTTTGGCGGTAACTGTACCGGAACAATGTCAGACATATATCCGTTCTCAAATGCTTTTGCAGCATTCACATGGGATGCAACCGCAAACTCATCCTGCTCTTCACGCGTTACTCCGAATTTCTGAGCGAGGATCTCGCAATCCTGTCCCATAGTTCTTCCCGTAATGTATTCGGACACGGAAGGTCTATCCGGTAAAAAATCTGAGGGACGTAATGTGGTTGCAAATTTTGCATACTCCATTGGAGAAGATAACTTTTGCGCGGCAAATAATTTTTTGCGCATCTCTTTTGTGTAACCGATCGGTGTGTCTGAAGTACATTCTATACCGCCCGAAACGATCACGTCGGCTCTGCCCAATTGAATGCTGTCCATCGCATTTGCAATAGCCTGGTTTGCGGAGATACACGCCTGCTTTACTGTATTTGCAGGGGCTTTCACCGGTATGCCTGCAGTAACTGCTGCTTCCCGCGCTACATTTTCTGTGCGTACATTAGATATCACGTTACCCATGATCACGCGATCAATTTCATTCACATCAATTCCGGTTTTGTCTAATAAACCTTTGATCGCAAATTGTCCTAACTGATAAGACATGAGATCCATATAATCCGTTCCCGACTTTAAAAATGGAGTGCGGACGCCGTCTATAAAAACTACTTTTTTCATATTGTATTGTTTTATTTTTTATTGATCGAAGTTGCTAAGCCTACCAAATTTACACAAATTCAATGCATGCATTGTAAATTTTGTGTTACCAATTAATTAAAGGGATCAGGAGTTTGAGAATTGATAGCTGTGTTCTTTTTTCAATCCATAATCAGGAATAAATTCTTTAAGATTCCAGTCGTTTAAAATATCTTCTGTGATCCTGAATTCCAGTTTGTATTCTTCTTTTATAAATTGAAACATTTTCGAAACGAGAAAACCGGAAGCACGTACGACGCTTTTTTGCGCCAATGGATTTTTTCGGGATTGAATAAAGATATTCGGTAAAATAATTTCCACACTTTTCAGAACCATGTTGTAATACCAATCATCATAATATTGTAAACCGATGTACGGTGATAATTCTTTCCCGACAAAATAACTCATCAATATTTCCGGTAATTTATTTTGAGATTTCAATGGTGTTTTGATGAAAATATTTGGCGTGAAAATTCCTCTTAAAAAAACGAGTATAGAATCTACCAGTGCTTTATTTTGTTCGCTTGCTTTTTTTTCTTTTTGTAGGAGATGATTGCATAGCAATTGTCCGTCTTTAAAATTTGCCGGATTGAATTCATCTTTAACGCCCATTA
>JAQBNI010000159.1 GCA_028288625.1 Bacteroidota bacterium
GAGACTTGTATTATCATCATCATCACTAAGCGGAGTATCTACTGATAAGTGGAAAGTTAATGTGGCACGTAAAATAGCGAGTTCATCGGGTTTCATTTCGAGGAGTTCTGCTAATTCATCGTTAGAGGGTTCACGTTGATTTTTTTGTTCAAAATCCACGATCGCTCTCTGGATCTTATTATAAATAGTGGCTTTGTTCATGGGCAGGCGCACAACACGCGGCTGTTCGATCAATGCCTGCAGGATAGATTGTCTGATCCACCAAACTGCATAGGAAATAAATTTAAATCCTTTTGTTTCATCGAATTTTGTTGCGGCTTTTATCAAACCGATGTTTCCTTCGTTGATCAGGTCGTTCAAAGCCAATCCCTGGTTTTGGTATTGCTTTGCGACGGAAACTACGAAACGGAGGTTTGCCTGAACTAATTTGTCCATCGCTCTTACGTCTCCTTCGCGGATACGACGAGCTGTGAGAACTTCCTCTTCTTCCGACATCATCGGTAGTTTGGAAATTTCACTTAAGTACTTGTCAATTGAAAAGCTGTCTCTCGACGTGATTTTTGTAGTGATTTTTAACTGTTTCATGTTACTTGGGTTTAGGGGTTTATTAATAAATGAAATATTTTACATCATAGTAATTCGTGAAATAAAAATAAATTTATTGAGGTAATGTTCAACATGTCTGGGTTTATGTACGTGCAATATTAATCAAATGTTTCTTAAAATTAACTTAAATGCTTAAAAATACCTATAAATAGGTATTTACAAACAGGGTTTCTTAATAAATATCACGTTTTAGCCGTAGCTAAAATTAACTTTCTTTGGGCATCAATACCTTCCTGCTCAATTTGAACTTGCCGGTTTTAGTATCTACGCCTAGTAATTTCACTTTTATTTTTTCGCCTTCAGTTAAAACACCTTCAAGCGTATCAAGCCTTGCATGAGATACTTCAGAAATGTGCAGCAAGCCTTGTTTTCCCGGTAAAAATTCCACGAATGCGCCGTATGGCATGATGGATTTTACTTCCGCGTCGTAAACATCACCTACTTCAGGAACAGCAACAATAGCTTTTATTCTATCCCATGCTGCCTGCATATTATCCTTGTTGTTAGATAATACTGTGACCTTACCGATACCTTTTTCTTTATTTTCTTCAATGGTAATTACCGTATTTGTTTTTTCCTGGATGTCCTGGATGATCTTACCGCCGGGTCCGATCACTGCGCCAATGAATTCTTTAGGTATATTGATGCTTTCTGCTCTTGGCGTATGTGGTTTAAGATCAGCGCGGTAAACAGGAATACATGCTTCCATTGCATCTAAAATATGTAAACGTCCTCTTTTTGCCTGGTCTAATGCTTCAGCTAATACTTCATACGGCAATCCATCCACTTTAAGATCCATTTGCACGCCGCAGATACCGTCTCTTGTGCCGGTAACTTTGAAATCCATATCACCTAAATGATCTTCATCACCTAAAATATCAGATAAGATAGCATACTTGCCATCTTCCGCGATCATTCCCATAGCAATTCCGGAAACGTGTTTTTTGAAAGGAATACCCGCATCCATTAATGCCAGTGAACCTGCGCACACTGTAGCCATAGAAGAAGAACCGTTAGATTCCAGAATATCAGATACAATTCTTATTGTGTAAGGATTTTCATCATCACTTGGAAGCATTTGCTTTAAAGAACGCAATGCCAAATTTCCGTGACCAACTTCTCTTCTTGATGTTCCGCGTAAAGGTTTTACTTCTCCTGTAGAAAAAGGAGGGAAGTTATAGTGTAATAAGAATTTGCTGTGTGAGAGCTCTTCCGCTTTATCGATCAGTTGCTCATCTTGTTTAGAACCAAGCGTAACTGTTGTAAGAGATTGCGTTTCGCCACGTGTAAACAATGCCGAGCCATGTGGTGAAGGCAAAAT
Organism: Bacteroidota bacterium; assembly: GCA_028288625.1. GTDB lineage: Bacteria > Bacteroidota > Bacteroidia > Chitinophagales > JADIYW01 > JADJSS01. Next base: position 1,928 of record JAQBNI010000159.1, read on the forward strand.
ATCTATTTCCATGGCTAATGGGCGGATCTCATCGGTTTTTCTGCCATCGAGACGAACTCTTTCATTCAACACTGTATTTCGTATCGTAGTTTTTTCCAGCTTGCTGTAATACTTGCTGAATATTTCTTTTTCGAATGATTCAAGCTGATCTTCCGGAATAGCTGCAATGTATTCTTCTTTGATTTGTTTTAAAGCTGCTTTGCGTTCGTGCTTTGCTGAAGCAGATTTTGCTATTTCGCCAATTCTTTTTTCCGCGAATTCTTTTATTTTTTGTTTTAATTCTTCATTTTCTTCGGGAACGATCACTTCTGATTTAGGTTTTCCGCATTTTCCCTGCAATTCAAGTTGTGATTTACATTGTGAGATGATCACTTCATGTCCAACTTTTATCGCTTGTATCAAATCGTCTTCGCTTGCTTCCTTTGCTTCGCCTTCCACCATCAAAGTATTTTCAATGGTTCCTGCGATGATCACATTTAACTCAGCTCTTTCAATATCTTTTGGAGTTGGGTTGACAATAAATTTTCCGTCGATCTTGGCTACACGCACTTCAGAGATCGGTCCCTGGAAAGGAATAGATGAAATAGATAAAGCTGCAGACGCTGCGAGTCCAACTAAGGAATCCGGCTCTACTTCTTCATCACTTGAAATTAAATAGATCAAAACCTGTGTATCATTCCTGAAATTATCATGGAACATCGGACGGATCGCCCTGTCTACAATACGGCAGATCAATATTTCATAATCGCTTGCTCTTCCTTCTCTGCGATGAAAGCTCCCTGGTATTCTGCCGGCTGAAGCAAATTTTTCCTGGTATTCTACCGTTAAAGGAAAAAAATCGATGCCTTCTTTCGGCATTTCTGTTGCCTGTGCTGTAGCTAATAAGATACAGTTTCCAACGCGTACTACTACTGCGCCATCTGCCTGGCGGGCTAATTTTCCTGTTTCAATTGTCGCCGTTCTGCCATTTCCGTAATCAACAGTTTGCGTATGTATATTAAATTTCATTATATATATTTAAAGTGGAAATAAAAAAGCGAGGCATTAGCCTCGCCATTATGAATAAGGATTATTTACGTAATCCCAGTTTTTCAATTAATGCTCTGTATTTGATAATATCTTTGTGAGCAAGATATTTCAATAGTCTTTTTCTTTGTCCTACCAGTTTGTATAAAGAGCGGGTAGAAGAGAAGTCCTTGCGATTTGTTTTTAAATGCGCTGAAATGTGGTTGATCCTGTGAGAGATCAATGCTACTTGTGATTCCACAGAGCCTGTATTAATTGCAGCTCCGCCGAATTCTGTAAAAATTTCCTGTTTTTTTTCTGTCGTCAACATTCGTCTAAAAATTTATTGTCATCCAAAATTGAAGTGCAAAGATACAATTTTCCTGTATTATCACAAAATTATTATTGACAATTTGTGAATTAACTTAAACAGAGACAAGCCATCCGGTTGGATGACTTGGTCCCTTGATAAGTTAAAAAACTTGAGTCTTTTATGGCAAATTAAATTGTTTTTATGGTAATAATTAACTGCCGCTTATCACCACTAAATTGATAAGAATTAGTCTCAAACAAGTTACAGTATTACAAAATAATATTATATAATTTTCAGATTATTTCTTTTAAAAAAAGCGCAGTTTTCTTACGGGAAAACTGCGCCTCAAAAATATATAAAAAGCTATTATTGTCTTAATACCAACTCGAGTTCAACCCTTCTGTTTTGCATTCTGCCGGTAGCTGTATTATTCGGAGCAATAGGTTTTGATGCACCGTATCCTGTAGCTTCCATTCGGTTGAGTGCAACTCCCTTAGCAGCAAGGTAACTTTTTACTGCATCTACTCTTGCTTGTGAAAGCTTGAAGTTTGTTTCATCCTTACCGACGTTATCTGTATGTCCGCCAATCTTCAGGTTATAATCAGTGTATTCTTTCATGATACTCACAATTTCATCCAGCATTGGGGCTGAAGCCATGGTAAGCACTGCTTTGCCGGTTTCGAAATTGATTCCACGTGCAGCGAACTGTAAGCGTTTCTTTACTTCCACTTTTACGGGAGGACAACCATTCGGCGAACCTTGTCCGTTCATATTCGGGCATTTATCGTCAGAATCGATAACTCCGTCACCATCTGAATCCTTAGGACAACCTCTGTTGTCAACTATAACACCCGCTTTTGTATCCGGGCATTTATCTTCTGAATCCGGAATACCATCACGGTCACTGTCTGCCGTACATCCGGTAGCATCAACTTTTACACCTTTTGGCGTGTTGGGGCATTTATCCTTTGTGTCTTCCACACCATCACCATCCGCATCGGGGCAGCCCTGGAACTGATCGAGTCCGGCAGCATTAGGACATTTATCCTTACTGTCTTCAATTCCGTCTCCATCGCTGTCCGGGCATCCTTTAAAGCGGGTTAAGCCGGGCACATCGGGGCAGGCATCATCTCCGTCCGCTACGCCGTCCTTGTCTTTATCCGGGCAGCCGTTAAGAGTTGCGAGACCTGCAATACCCGGACATTTATCAAGGTGATCCGGAACACCGTCCTTATCCCGGTCAATGGGACAGCCGACAGCGTCTACTGCTATTCCTTTGGGTGTATTCGGGCATTTATCAACCGCATTTTTTACGCCATCTCCGTCAAGGTCTTTTTTGCTGACCTTCGGCTCGTCTGCTTTAAGAGGGTTAATAAAAGAACTGAAAAGTAGAAAGAGGGTAATTATGAATGCTGATAATGTGTTTGTCTGTTTCATGTTAAATATTTATTAATAATGCAAAGTTGGATCTATTAACAATCACATAGGTTACACATCTCTAAATAAACTTTATATCATTCACACGTGATCGAAATAATAAAATGTACAAGAACTGATGGCAAGGGTTATACCGAATATTAACGTTTTTTCACCAAATACTAATTAATTCCCGCCGGATACCAATTATCGCCACAACAGAAATTAAGTTATTTTAACTTTATATTCTAAAAACGAAAAACCTCAAACAGAAAACCCAAGAAGATCCTTTAACAGGAACAATTTGAACCCGAAAAACCCTTTAAAAACCCTTTGTATGAAAAGAAACATTTTACAAACCGTCGCCATTATTCTAATGGTAATTTGTTACGGAAAAGCGAACGCTCAAAGTGATCTGCTCGCATCTCTGTATTCTTCCGTCCCCAACAACATTTCCACCAGGTTTACCGAAGAAAATGTAAAGGTTAGCGATCTTATCTTAGATCCCACCTCTGCAATTGCAAGCGCAATGGTAAACGTGAATAGCATTAACCCAATAACCATGAAGATCAGGATCTTTATGAATAACGGGAACCTCGTAAAAGAAGAATCGTTTAGTCTCAACAGCGGTTCGAATGAATTGAATGTAGAAATGAATGACCTTGCAAAGGGAGTTTATATTGTACAGTTATATTCAAATGAGGGAAGTGCTGTTCGCAAGATTATTAAAATGGATTAAGCTTATCTATTAAAAACCCTGACAGGTGTTCACAGGATCACTTGTGTTATTAAATTACATTGCAACTGATACGAGTCTTGGTTAGGACTCGTTTCAGTATTTGAGGAGTAGCCATTTAGTTTATTGAATAATTTATTTAAGGCACTTTCTTATTCCTTTCTTCAATTTGCCTGCCAAGGTGTTCTTTTACCATTTCCCATTCGGTGTCGAGAATACTGAAATAAGCTGTGTTTCTTGAAGTACCGTTATCCCGGATCCTGTCCTTGCGAAGGATGCCTTCAAATTGTGCGCCGATCTTTTGTATAGCTTTCCTGGAGCGCAAATTGGTTTCATCGGTTTTTAGCTGCACGCGAAGCGCGCTTAACTTTTCGAAAGCAAACGTGAGCAATAATAATTTGCATTCAAAATTTATGTTGGTAGCCCAATGATCCGCAGTGATCCATGTCCAGCCAATCTCCAGTTTTCTATCCCTTTCAACAATATCGAGGAACCTTGTGGAACCGATGAGCTTTCCCGTTGGCTTATGAAAGATCACAAACGGGTAATGATTCCCTTTTTCCCTTTCTTCAAGCGCTGCATGATAAACTTCATAAAATTTTTCTTTTACGGAACAATCAGATGGAATGAATTCCCATAATTTTTTATCAGCCGCCGCAATATACAGTTCATCGAAATGATTTAATTCTAACGGAAGGAGATCAACGGTATCGCCGTTAAGTATTGTAGGATGTTTTATCCAATTGTCTTTCATGACTAATTTTATTAATGCTGAGACAGGCTGGATATTTTATCTGTGTAAAGTGATGAATCCTGCCCGGTGAATTATTTTGCTTTGTAAATTATTAAATTTCGCCGAATAAAAATAAGTCCCGTCAGGGAGAGGGCTCCCTTTGTATTTTCCATCCCAATCATTTTGGTAATTTTCATTTCTATAAACTTCTATACCCCACCTGTTGTATACGGAAAATTCTATTCCTGTAGCACAAGGAATTTTAAAATGATCATTGAAACCGTCGCCATTTGGAGAAAATGCATCGGGTTGATCGCAGTTGCTCAAAACATTAATAAACACCCATGCAGAATCATTGCCTTCAGGATCGCAAATAATATATTGGAAACTGTCGATGCCTTCGTATCCGCTTACAGGAAGGTAAGTAATTGTTCCATCCTGGTTTACAGTAATGGATCCGTGAGAAGGAAGATCAATCACAGCGGGCTGGCAAAGTAAAAGTGAGTCGCCATCGATGGCGGAATCATTGGCAAGAACAGCAATAATTACCGGCGTATTATTGTTAGTTTCCGCATCATCATTCACTGCTACGGGTGGAACTCCCGTAACTGTAATTCTTATATCCGTAGGGGTACATTCATGTCCTGAAGTATCACAAATAAAAACACACAACGTATCGTCACCCTTTTGTATCGAAGT
>JAQBNI010000031.1 GCA_028288625.1 Bacteroidota bacterium
GAATGGATCTCTTCAAGCGATCCGTTTTATTATTCGTTTCCTGATTCCAATGTTATTGTTTTTACAAGGAATTCCTATAATGACATTCCATGGGCAGCGCAGGATTCATTGCGTTCCATGGGCTATATAAAATTCAGGATCTCACCTAAAAAAAATCTACCAAACGGAAGTGTGATAAAGAACAGGGCATTTATTAATATGGATTATAATGATCCTATTCAAACAAATACGGTTACACGAACGGTGAATAGCGATTTTCTCAAAATAAATATTGTAAGTGTTTATCCCCATTCAAATATTAAATCCTCGTTATTCCCCAATCCATTCCGGGACCAGACCTTGCTAACTTTTGAATATTCACTCCCAACCGAGCTGACTATTTTTTCTTTGGAAGGAAAGATCCTACAGCAATATTCATCTTCAGACAATATATACAAGATTAAAAGGAACACGCTAACCAACGGGTTCTATTTGTATGAGTTGCGCAACCCTAAAACCGGTGAATTACTGGATACCGGCAAATTAATAGTGAATTAATTCATGTCCTATTGCCAAAAATGAAAAGATTTCTATCTTTGCAGTCCGTTCTTTAAAAAATTGCGAATGTAGCTCAGTTGGTAGAGCATCACCTTGCCAAGGTGAGGGTCGCGGGTTCGAGTCTCGTCATTCGCTCAATAACCTGATTATAATGGAGCTTGTTCCATTATCCAACAAGATGCCCGGGTGGTGGAATGGTAGACACGCAGGACTTAAAATCCTGTGGCCATCGCGGCTGTGCGGGTTCGAGTCCCGCCCCGGGTACTCTTTTTTTTCTCATTTACACACAGGTAATTTCGAAATTAAATCTTCTAAGTTTTATTATATTTGCGATACACCTGTTACTGCTTTTAATCGAACATATGAAAAAATTACTTTTTATCTCTCTTGCCATTGTTGCATTTACAATTTCAGGATGCAAAAAAATATCAAAAACAGACAGAAAAAGCGGCTGTATGTATTGCACTGTACACATCTCTTCACATAAAGGTTGTCCCGCTCAAACGATCACTTACCAGCAGCTATATGACGCCAGCCCGGTAAAATCAAAAGTTGATCTTTGTAAATTCTATGACTCATTAAGAGCCAGACCCGTCGATCAATGCGGAAATCATTTCTCAGCAGATGATATTACTATAGATTGTCCAAAGTAATCCTCCACATTTTTTAAGTAAGCTTTATTGCATTATGTAAATGATGTAACTTAAATTTTAAATTGTGTAATACTCTCCGTCGTTTTTTATTCAATTTTGTAAACAATATGCTGTTAATACGGTTATAATCAATTATACAAGTATTTAATTTTTATACATAGATATGAGTAAAAGCAAAACGCAAAGTGTACCGGCTAAAAAAAGTAATCAAATTTCCGTTTACGAAAATCTCGTAGAAAGAGTTACGACGGGCGACACAGGAGAGTTTTTTATGGAAGTCGCCCAACTTTCAAAATTTACAATAAATTTCTTTAAAAATCTCTTTAGACCTTCTTTCGAATTCAGGGAATTGATGCGTCAATGTTACGTAGCAGGATATAAGTCATTGTCGCTGGTGGCAATCACAGGCTTTATAATGGGAGTTGTGTTAACCATACAGACGCGTCCTACACTTGCTCGCTTCGGTGCGGAATCTCTAATTCCCGGTATGATCGCGGTATCCATCGTGCGCGAGATCGGACCTGTAATTACTGCATTGATCTGTGCAGGCAAAATAGGTTCAGGCATCGGCGCGGAGCTGGCTTCGATGAAAGTCACCGAACAGATCGACGCCATGGAAGTATCCGGTATCAATCCATTTAAATATTTAGTGGTGACGCGGATCTTATCTACGACGCTCATGATACCGGTATTAGTGATCTTCGCGGATTTCATCGCCTTTATGGGCGGCTTTCTCGGTATCAATATCCTTGGAGATGTAGGCATCCGCTTTTACTTCACACAAATATTCAACAGTCTTGATTATAACGACCTTATGCCTGCAGTGATCAAAACATTTTTCTTCGGCTATTTCGTAGGTCTCGTGGCATGTTATAAAGGCTACACATCAAACAAAGGAACGGAAGGTGTAGGTCAAGCGGCAAATTCAGCAGTGGTCATCGGTTCTCTCTGCATATTCGTCATCGACGCAATCGCAGTGCAGTTAACCTCCCTACTTGGAAAATGATTAATATGGAAAAAGTGAAAGAAAAAAAAGAAACCGATGAGGAAAAAGATGTAAAGGATACCGACAAAGGTCCTGTGATGGAAATCACACATCTCAGCAAAGGTTTTGACGCAAAGCAGATCTTAAAAGATATCAATCTTACTTTAAACAAAGGTGAAAACCTCGTGGTGCTGGGGAAATCCGGTACCGGCAAATCTGTCCTGATAAAATGCATTGTACGATTACTTGAACCGGATAAAGGAAAAATAAAAGTATTTGGAAAGGATATGTCTGCTTTGAAAGATACCGAATTAAACGACATGCGTAAAAAGATCGGTTTTCTTTTTCAGCATGCAGCCCTCTATGACTCTATGTCTGTGCGGGATAACCTTAAATTTCCCTTGAGGGTTTCCGATAAAACGGATAAGGAAAAAGAGGATCTCGTAGTAGAAATGCTGGAAAGCGTAGGTCTTGCAGATGCCATAGATAAAATGCCGTCAGAACTTTCCGGTGGTATGCAAAAGCGGATCGGGCTAGCACGCACCATGATCCTGAAACCGGAGATCATATTGTACGATGAGCCAACTACAGGATTGGATCCGGTAACATGCAAGGAGATCAGTAACCTGATACTGGAAGTACAGAAAAAATATAAAACCTCATCTATTATTATTACACATGATATGGAATGTGCGCGAACGACGTCTAACAGGATGGTGGTCATGAAGGAAGGTGTTGTGGTTGCGGAAGGTACTTACAAAGAATTACAAAAATCGGAAGATGAGTGGGTCCGCTCCTTTTTTGAATAAAATTAAAATAATTATTATGGAAACCAGGAAAGATAAAAGTAACATTAAGCTGGGCATATTTGTCAGCATAGGAATAGCGCTGTTTATTGTAGCGATCTACTTTATCGGAGCTAAACAGAACCTGTTCAGCAACACGATCAGATTAAGCGGGATGTTCACGGATATCAGCGGCTTGCAAAAGGGTAACAACGTTCGCTTTTCCGGGATAAATGTCGGAACCATAGATGATATTGTGATCGTGAGCGACAGTCTTGTAAGAGTGGATATGGTCTTAAAAAAGAAAGTTGCAAAATTCATAAAAAAAGATGCAAAAGCCACTGTCGGTTCTGAAGGCTTGATGGGCAACAAAGTAATCAACATCACTCCCGGCTCTGGAAACATACATAAAATTGTGAAGGACGGGGATACGCTCTTTACAAAGCAGCTGGTCAGCATGGATGATATCATGATCAAAATGGATTCTGTTGCAGGGAATGCTGTTTTCATTACTTCCGACCTTAAGGGCATGCTCTCAAATGTTCACTCCGGAAAGGGAACACTTGGAAAATTATTTATGGATGAAGGCATGGGAAATGCAATTGATGATGTTGTGACTAATGTAAAAAAGAGTTCTGCTTCGCTTGACAAAGACCTTCAGGCGCTTCAAAGTAATTTCCTCTTCAAAAAAGGAATTAAGAAGCAGGAAGATGAAAAGCAGGCAAAGGCAGATTCTATTAAGGCTGCAAAAACCGGTAAGACTGTCAAAGAGGTACAGAAGGATGCAAAAGACGCTCAAAAAGACGTTAAGAAAAAATAAGGGCTATCTACTTAGCCGGAATATTGAGTTTAATTGTTGACAATAATCAATAACTTCATGTAAAACAGCCCTTTAGAGTTGACAAGTAGCTGTGTTTTATATAATTTCGAAATTCGGTGTTTTGCCGGACATTCAAAGGTAGCCAGGTTTGCCCTAAAGAATCCCTAGAAACACCCTTCAGAAACATCAAAGCCCCTGAATTTTTCAGGGGTTATTTTTTTAAAGAAACTTCATATTTTTTCACTCACAAGGTTCAAACACTTTTAATGCAAAACCATCTACGGCGTTTCCCGGAACTGCTTTGTGGTTATACTCTGCATTATAAAAATCAATTCGTGTGTTTGTCATTACATTGCACTCATCAGTTGGCGCAATAGGCTTGGTATCGCCAAATGCTACTGGAATTAACCTGTTACAGGCAATCCCCTTTGTGGTTAAGTAATAACTGATGATAGCCGCACGCTGTAAACTCAGCTTCACGTTTAATTCAGGAGTTTTCTCTGTATATACATGTCCTTCAATTCGCAACTTTGTAATCGAAGGATTTTCTTTAAGATATTCCGCAACCAAATCGAGCATGGGATCCAATGTATCTTTCACATCATAATTATGCTGATCAAACTGGATGGAGCCGGGAAGGACGAGCGCATTATTTTGTACGGTATAAGAACTTTTTGCAAAAACGGTGCTTGTTAAGGCTGCGCACAATAGGAAAAAAAACAGGACTGGTCTCATATGAATAATTTACGTTAAGTAAATATCCATCATTATTTCCAGTTAGAAAAGCGTGAAATTGTTAGAATTTAGTGAAAAAGCACCTTTTCAGTGTCCATCAGGGGTGTAAATGCCTTTTACATGGAGATCATCATACTTATAATAATTTCTGCCTATCCGTTTGATGAATTCAGTTTGCTGTGTTTACTCCCGTATGCGAAGTAGATGATTAGTCCGACTGCCATCCATACAATAAATCTCATCCAGTTGGTAAAGCCCAGAGTTGACACGAGATAAGAGCAGCTTAAAAATCCTGCTACGGGAATGATAGACCATTTTCGAAGAAAGGTTTGCAGAGATACATAAAGGGATACTATAATAAATCCCCAGAAAGGAAGTTGATGCTTCCATGTGGAAAAGCCTTCGCTGAAAGGAAACGTAGATGCTGAATTGTTGCCGTAAGAAAAGAAGCATATAAATCCTGCAATAATAATTACAGGAATAATAAACTGACCGTTGATATAAGGCGTTTTAAATTTCGGCGATGCAAGATTATTTTTCAATGCATCACTTTTATCTTTTTCCTGCAACAAAATTACTCCACCGCAGACAAGAATAAATGCAAACAGCGTTCCGATGCTACACATATCCGTTACAAGGTTTGCATCTAAAAACAAAGATGGAATACCGACCAGGAAACCGGTTACAATGGTTGCAAATGCAGGTGTTTTAAATTTTGGATGTACTTCAGAAAATTTCTTTGGAAGTAATCCGTCACGGCTCATGCTCATCCATATGCGAGGCTGACCGATCTGGAATACAAGCATTACACTTGCCGTTGCGATCAATGCGCTGAACGCAATCAATCCTCCGATCCAGTTTAATCCGACACGCGTAAATGCAGTCGACAAAAAAGCTTCCGTATTCAATTTTGTATAATTCACCATCCCTGTTAATACCAATGCAATTGCAACATATAATACTGTAGAGATTAGCAGTGAATACATCATTCCGCGCGGAAGATCTTTCTGCGGGTTCTTGCATTCTTCTGCTGTTGTAGAGATCGCATCAAAACCGATGTATGCAAAAAATACTGCAGACACCCCTTTGAGTACGCCCGATACACCATTAGGTGCAAACGGTGTCCAGTTAGCAGGTATCACATAAAAAATTCCTATTGCGATCACGATCAATATTACCGCGAGCTTAAACAACACCATCCCGTTTGCAAAATTCTTTGATTCTTTTATACCGATATATACCAGTGCAGTAATAAACAAATTAATAGTGAATGCAGGGAGGTTTATGATGAAAGGTATTCCGGCTATTCTCGGCGCTGCAGCATATAACGCAGGGATATTATTCCTCGCTTCTAAAAAACTTGTCGTTAAATATTTTGGAAGATCAATTCCGAAACCGTGTAAGAATGTTGTAAAATTACCGCTCCACGAGATGGCTACGGTTACATTGCCAATCGCATATTCCAGTAAAAGATCCCAGCCGATGATCCATGCGATCAATTCGCCAAATACGGCATAAGAGTAAGTGTAAGCACTTCCCGCAATCGGGATACGCGATGCAAACTCCGCATAACACAACGCAGAAAAACCGCAGGCTACAGCGATGCCGATAAATAAAATGGAAACTGCCGGACCGCCGTCAAAACAGGCTTTCCCGATCGTTGAAAAAATTCCGGCGCCTATAATGGCTGCTATGCCCAGCGCAGTAAGATCTTTTACACCGAGATCTCTTTTTAATTTATTCGATTTGTCTTTCAGGTTGATGACATCGGAAACGCTGAAATCAACTTCAGTGTTTATTTCATTTAATATCGAATCAATGGGCTTCTTCCTGAATAAGCTATTGCGGTTCATAGGCTGGTTTGTATAAAGATAGAGAAATTTGCGTATTTCAATCATTCCGCTGCAGGCGTTCATATAATATTCATCGTTCTAAAACGTTGAAGCAGTTTACTATTAATTTTATACTTTTGTTTGACTTTAAAATCCGGAATGCATCTAAAATCTTTTTGTCTATGAGATTTATATTCACCTTTCTTATTGCCCTTCTCATTTCTTTTAATAACGAAGCAAAGGACCTTAAGAGGTCAGTGCATGAAACGCTGATTTCAAACACCGGATCGTTTGACATAATAAATAATACTTATTACATCAGTAATAATTTACGCAGCATTGCTTTTCGTATCCGCAAAGGAGATAAAATTATTGCAGTGATTGATACGCTTCAAGGCAATCCTTATGATGATGTAAGCACACCGGTTTTCAGCACGGACGGCAGCCGTTTTGCATATGCAGCTAAAGAAAGTGAGCGATGGAATATCATTGCAGACAATAAACGGGAAGTATCTTTTGAACCCGGTACTGTTCCGGTTTTTCTCACTTTTAGTACGGATAATAAAAAAATGCTTTACATTATTCACGATGCAAAGCATTCCTACCTGGTCTATAATAAAATTAAAAGTGCAGCGTTCGACGGAATAAATGAAAACAGCGTTACATTCAGCAACAAAGGAAAACTTGCATACAGTGCAACACTCCATGAGAAGCAATTCAATATAGTGGACGGACAAAAAGGTCTGGTGTATGACAAGGTAGGCTTTCCATTGTTTAGTCCGGACGGAAAGCAATGTGCGTATTGGGTGCTCGCCGGAAATAAATATTTTATCATCCTGGATAATAATAAAAGAGGTCCTTATGATTTTGTAGGAAATATTTCGTTTAGTCCTGACAGCAAACATTTTCATTACGATGTAAAACGGAACGGAAAACATTTTGTGGTTTTGGATGGAATTCCTCGTGAAAAATTTAATGAACTTACCTATTATGCACTTAGTCCTGATGGCACAAAACTTGCTTATGCAATATCTTTAAATGACCAGGAATTTACCGCGTATGTTGTCTGGAATGGCAGGAAAGAAGGACCTTATGAACAGGTGATGCCACGAAGCCTGGTCTTTAGTCCTGATGGAAATGAACTTGTTTACGGTGCACAATTGCCGCTTCATGAAGAAATAAATGGCGTTAAAAAAGAAATAGACGCGTATGAATGGTTTATAGTGAAACATGGAAAGGAAGGGATACGTTATAATTTGTTGCAGGGAAGCTTAGTGTTTAGTCCGGATGGACAACACCTTGCATTTGGTGCAGAAAAATACGTACAGCGAGTGGTGAATTTAGATGGAAAAGAACAGGCGCCTTATGATGATATTTATACTGTTGAATTTAGCAAGGATAGTAAGCAGCTTGTTTACACAGCAAAACTGAATAATAAAGAATTCGTTGTTGTGAATGGAGATAATGGAAAAATGTATGATGAGCTGCCGGGACAAAAAACATTCCTGTTCGATTCAAATAATTCTTTCCATTACCTTGCAAAAAAAGGAAATAAAATTTACCTGGTGGTAGAAAATATTGAGTGATTTTGTAGTATCTGTTTACACAAGCGTTATACTACATTCCCAATTCGCCCGAAATAAAATCTTTTGCGCCCGCAGGACCGGTTAATTCTAACCACACACTTTTTTTATCGCCCGTGATCAAAAGATTAAAAGTAAAAAAATCACAACATGCTCTTTCCGTTTTTACAAACTCAGTCAATTCTTCCAGCATTTTATCTGTACCGGGAAACCTGAAAGCGTAACCATCTTTTAATTCTCTCTTTTCTATCACTTGTGATTTTAAACTTGCAACTACTGTCTCTTTGCGTTTTTGTAATTCCGGAGTTGTGAGCTTGCAGGAAAATACTGTTTTCGAATTACGTTCCTTACATCCTTCCGTGCAACCCATATCGCACTTAACTTTAGTATTCACTTTGTCTTTTGATGTATGGCAACCTGTAAACAGCAATACTAGTAAAGCGGATAAAATTTTAGTTCGTATCATTCGTCTTTTTATTTATTGTTTGTCTTCAGTAAATGCCGCATGAGAATTTTCAAAATTAATAAAATATATTTATTTGGTAATTTGTATTTTAGCTCACTATGGTTATTTAAAATCCATTCATTTATAAAAGAATAAAAATTAATATAAAATGGTTTCAAAAGGGAACAGGCGAAATGGTCAGCCTATTTGTATTGAAAACGGTACTGCAAAAACATTAAGACGTCTTGCATTGGACGGCAGGGATTTTAATGAAGAATGGATCCAAAAATTAATTTATGAAAATCCATCAATTTTACCCGTAAGTGAAATTGAATCAAGCTTTAGTCCGCTTATTTCTATCGGAAGAGAAATATCAACTTCAGTTGGTTATCTCGATAATTTATTTGTATCTCCCGATGGCTATCTTACCATTATTGAGACGAAGCTGTGGAGAAATGCAGAAGCAAGGCGTGAAGTTGTAGGACAAATTATTGATTACGCAAAAGAATTGAGTAAATGGTCGTTTGAAGATTTAAACAAGGCTGTTATTGTCTTTAACCGCTTGTATAATAATTCCTCAGAAGGACTTCTGGATATGGTCCGGAAAAATACTGAACTGGATGAAGCGGAAGAGCAATATTTTATTGACAACATCAGCAAAAATTTAAAGCGCGGCAGGTTTCTTTTAATTATAGTGGGTGATGGTATACGTGAAAGTGTGGAAGACATGATTGAATATTTGAGTCAATCGCCGCAGATCCATTTCACATTAGCATTAGTGGAATTACAAGTGTTTAAATTGTCAGATGAAAATAATTCTCTGGTGATCATACCACAGGTTGTTACACGCACAAAAGAAATTACGCGCGCAATTGTGAGGATTGAAGGTTCGTATTCTGCTGATGTGAAAATAAATATTGAGACTGATCTCGGTACGGAAACATCAAATAAGAAAATAAACACACTACCCGCATTGACGATAACTGCAGAGGATTACTTTGAACAGCTACAACAAAATACAAATGCAAACATCGTGCTGTTTGCTAAGCAAATTTTAAAAGATGCTTCCGAAAAGGGTTATTTTATTGCGTGGAATACCGGCAGCTTTGGAGTCAAACTCCTCGATCCACAGGGAAGCGGTTCAAAGATCTCTTTATTCACGGTAGATAAAAGTGGGTTGTTTTATTTAGGCTACTCGCGGACGGTATTAAGCAAATTGGGCATTCCGGAAGAATTAAGCTATGATCTTGCAAGAGATACTGCGGAGATATTGCCAAACATCAAGCATAATCTCGTTACAAAATATAGCTGGAATAAATATTCCACTCTTAATGATCTTCAACCCGTATACCTTCAATTTATGGAAAGAATAAATAAATATGTAAATGAAATTACCATGGCAGGTGAGAAAAGTATTGTTTGAAAAAATTCTTTAAAAATAACTTCCTTTTGGCATTTCGATTCCAAACTCAAATAAAAACCTGAATTGATATAAAACAATAAATATTTTCTGTACAACTTTGTTCGGATCTTTGCGTTATGTTTATAACCAAAATCCTGAATATGAAAAACACATTAAACTCTACAATTTTCCTCTTTCTTACCGTATGCTTGCTTTTTACCGGATGTAAAAAAGAAACAGTTACTTCATCTGCATCTGTGGGTGATATTATTACTTCCGGTTCATGGCGTCTCACTTCATTCACTGAAAACGGCACTGAACACGCTTCTGATTTTAATGGTTATGTTTTTACATTTGGTCCCACCGGTTCATTAAGAGCCAACAGGTCGGGTATTATTATAGATGGTACATGGCACATGAATGAAAGCAATGTCAACAGTCTCAGGATCTCCTTTGGAAATAATGTTTCGTTAAAGGATCTAAGCAAAAGCTGGATTGTCGTGTATAAATCAACCAGTCAATTTATTTTGCAGGATGATAATTCTACTCATACGCAGGAAGTGCATTTTACCAAAATATTGTAAACAAAGCATACATAGATCTCTTCTTTTAGCAGACAGATTTTTTCTGTAACGTCTTCACTTCAAAAAAACGCTTGGAAGCATAATAAAAAAGCGGATCTCTATTTGATCCGCTTTAAGACAACTTTCGCGCAAGTCATCCCCTTTCATGTATCAAAGATGATCATAATCAGCAATTGATGTGTTATACAATTTTGGAAAAGATTTATATGATTACCATGAAGGATTCAGTTATAAACACTTGATAATGTTTATCAACAGATAAACAGAAGTAATGACATCGTTCATTTATCTAACAATAATGTTTTTTCATTGTCCTTTAAAAAAACATCTGTCATCATAAGCTTAGGGTCTAATATTACCCGTAATGGTTTTTCAACAAGTGATATCGTTGATGTTATGCGGTTATTGATAATGGGAAAGTACTGCATCTGGCAGTTGGTAGCACTATTATATATTCCTATTTCAAGAATTTCATTCAGTGGTATTTCCTTTTTATTGCCATATCCATCTTCTTCGTATTTATGTACTTCAGCATTTATAAAAAGCGTATACTTATTCTTATTCATCCTAAGCGTAGCTTCATTTAGTTTTATATCATACGTAATTACCTGCTTGAATAATTCATCAATCTTCGAATGTAATTCAGATGGCGAAACGCTCTTCAACTCATCCACTAAATTCTGTGATGTAGGTGGACCGTTTGGAAAACTATAGGTTTTCAATAAGGAAGATAATGCTTGGTTAACTTTTTTTTCACCAATAAGATTTTCCACCTGGTACATTACGACTAAACCTTTATTATAAGCCAAGTGAGGCGTTTCGTAAGTTGTTTTATATAAGGGCGGTTCCTTCGAATAGCTTCGGTTGCTTAAGTAAATATCGAGGTGCTGCCTGACAACTTCAATAGCTGCTTCATTGCCATATGTTTTTCTATACAACATAAGCGCTGTATAGTTAGCGAGCGTTTCGCTAAGAATCCAGCCGCCTTCTTTAAATTCCGGCGCAATTTGAGAAGAGCCCCACCATTGATGCGATAATTCATGGCCGGCAAGTTTGTTGATCACATCATTTGAATTCACATCTGAAATATCATTGTAAAAGCCACCATTTTCTTTCATATAAATCACCGATGGATAGGCTGTAGATGCAAAACCCTCTGCAAAAGAAGAAATTTCTGCAAACCTGATTACATGATGTGGATAGCGTGTAAACTCAGATTCACAATATGCCATGGTTTGCTTCGTATCGTCTATTAGCTTGTCAACATTCACTTCATGCCTTTCATCATAATAAATTTCTATAGGAATATTTTTATAGCGGTTCCTTTTTATTTTATAACGTGCTGAAGAAATTGCAAAGCGGAATGGGATGGGTCTGTCTGCAACATAATGAAAATAATTTCTATTATTTTTATTCCATTGCTTTATAAGATCACCGGAAACAACAGCTACCTGGTCGTGCTCCGTAGAAACCGTAAGATCAAGGCCGATAAAGCCATAATCATATGGTTGAACGACTTCTGCTTCCAGAAGTTTCAATTGGGGCTGCGGCTGCATTTTTCTTTTATTTCTTTCCAGGCTGTTGGTTATTTCATTCCCGGGCTGATAACCGAAACCGGGAAAATAATTGCTGATCCGGATAAATGTTCCATTCTCAATAATAGAATTAAATGGAGTATGTCCTTTAAACGGCGACCACTTTGAAGTAAACGCAAAATCCATTTGCAATGAATCACCCGGGCTCATTGGTTTTTGTAAAATATACCAATAATGATAAAAGCGGGAATCATCTTTCTTCCTGCTTGCACCGTGAATATTAAGTGATGTAAGTGATATTTCTTCATTGGTGTTCAACAATAAGCTGTCTATAGTTTTTGTGGTTTTATTTATCAGTGCATAATGCCCTTCAACCTTATAGCATTGACTTCTCGGGTATAAATCTATTTTTGCCGTTACCTGTGTAATTGTCGGATTTGGAAAGTTTTCATATTGTTTATAGTTGGCTTCATATTCCTGTTTCCAATTATTTTTTTGTTTACCAGACATTGTCGGATACTTTATATTAGCCTGATAAAAAATAAACGTTCCGGTTCCTGCAGTAATGAGGAGAAAAAAGATCAATAAAAATTTGTACATCCTCCCGGAATAAATGCCAGACCTTTTATAGACTACAGATGTTATGATAATCAATAGTACACACACAAGGCTTGTATTAAAAAGCATTTTGAAATGAAAAACAGTAGTATAAGAACCGAATCCGTTCATATCACCATAAAAGAAAATGAATGGATTTCCGAATCTCAATAACGGATGTATGATACCCAACATTGTACCCATTTTTGAATTTGTAAGAAAGATAAATAAAGAAGCTACTGTCAATCCCAGGTATTTATTTTTGATCAGTGTTTGTAAAACAGTGATCAAAATTGTGGAAAGAAATAAAGGATATGCTGTGTAGTAAAATAAAGAAATATACAAACGGGATTCTATGTGCCGGAAACCATTCATTAGCTGGAAACAGATCGCAATAAAAATACTATATACCACCAGGAAAAAAGGAATGACCGACAGCGAAATTATCTTTGAGATCATAATGGAAATGGGATGAACCGAAGTTGTCATTTCTAACTGTGCAAACCGGTGGGCATTGCTTTTCCATATAAGTTCGCTGCTGTAAAACAGCAGAACCAATAAAATAAATAAAGGAATGGTTTCCATGATGGTAGAAATCATGAGTCCTGACGTAGCATAGATAGCACCTGACCTTACATCCCCGGATATTGAATTCAGGATTTCCATACTCAATAACGCTGTGATTAAAATGACGATTAATATAAACGGAATGCCTTTAATGATAGACAGAAAATCAAGACGAATAAAACTTTTTACAGCTGATAAATTATGACGGAAAGTTTGGGTTTCCATACAGGTGATCTTATACTCTTTTACAACTGTTTTAATTTCCGGCAGATCATTTTGTCTCCGCGAAGATTTTAAACTGACATTCCTGAAAGAAAATTTACTATAAGAAAGAAATAATACGGCAAACGATATTGTCATCCAAAATAACCTGTTGAATAAAAAATTTCCTGAAAATGATATTTGTAAAGTGTTTCTTTGGTGAGATGTCCAGTACCGTGTCTGTTCAAAAAACGCAGCCATTCCAAAAGGATCCAGTTTGGCAAACAGTGCCATTTTAGCGGGAGATGAAACTGTAGCTCCCGCAATTAAGGGAGAGTTTGAAAATATAGAAGCAATGATGTATAAGATGAAGATAAAAAGACCGGAAACATAAATTAAAAGTTTGTTTTTAGTTAACCATGCAGTGCTGCAAAGAACTGCAACACACAACAATATATTAGGGATCACCAAAACTATCATCGGGTATAGATAATTAATAAAACGATATTCACCGATCTTGTCTGCAGGTAAATCCGATAAGAGGTTTCCAAAAAATACCCCTGCAATCGCCATCAATAACGGAGCAATGGAAAATATAAAAATCGCTGACACACGGCTAATGAGATAAATATATTTTGGCACCGGTGAAGCAAACAGGATGGTATCAAACCTGGTTTCCATTTCCCGCAAAATCACCTGGGCAATTATAATTGTGGATGAGAAAATTCCGAGCAGCGATAAAATACCGGCAAGATAACTGATCTCGTATGGAGAATTTTTGTGAACATTTGGAAACGTAATACCTGCTGTTGAACCGGCAACAATACCCACGATAAAAAATAAGATAATCGCAATGTATATCAATGGCTGTCGTAAAAAATACCTGCCTTCGAAGAATAAAAGATCTTTAAGCATGATCGAAGTGTTTTGAGTGTTGTGAAGTCAGGCTGCTGAAATATACATCCTCCAGGTCAGGTGTTCCGGGAACAAATCCCTCTCCCGGCTGATGATCTGACAATACGCGGATAGATAACTTTCTTTCATTAAGCCTGGAAGTAAGAACATGCATACTTTTTTTATACTCGTCCAGCATTGTTTTATCGATTGTTTTTACCCAGACATTTCCTTCAAGTGCATGAATAAATTTCGAAGGCTTACCGGCACTGAGTAAACTTCCGTTTGAAATGATGGCCATATTTGTGCAGAGATCTTTTACATCTTGTACTATATGAGTGGATAGAATTACAATCACCTGTTCCCCGATTTCACTTAAAAGATTATTAAAGCGATGTCTTTCCTCCGGATCTAATCCTGCCGTTGGCTCATCAACAATAATAATTTTCGGATCCCCAAGTAATGCCTGGGCGATACCAAACCGTTGACGCATTCCTCCCGAAAAAGTATGCACTGCCTTATTACGGTGGTCGATCAAATTGGTTTGTTCCAGCAATGAAAGTATCTGTGTCTCCCTTTCTTTTTTATGAATAATTCCTTTGAGTACTGCAAGGTGATCTAATAACCGGTAAGCGGAAATTTTAGGGTATACCCCGAATTCCTGCGGCAGATAGCCAAGGTATTTCCGGAGCTGCAGTGGTTCTTTTATGATATCTATATCATTGAATTCGATCGAGCCTTCATCAGGTAACTGCAGCGCGGCGATCGTTCTCATTAATGAAGATTTTCCCGCACCATTAGGTCCTAATAAACCAAACATGCCATTAGTAATTTCCAGGCAAATATTATTTAACGACCGGATACCGTTAGCATAAGTTTTGCTGAGATTCGTAATTTTTAATGTATTCATATTTTAATATTTAGACAATAAAATAGCTATCCGTTGTAAACGGAAAAAAAATAATTTATATAGTGCTTGATTACTCTTCCTTATATTCAAGAATATCTGCAGGCTGACACTCCAATTCCCGACAGATAGCTTCTAAAGTAGAGAGCCTTATCGCTTTAACTTTTCCTGTTTTCAATATGGAAAGATTTACCGTCGTTAACCCAATTCTTTCCGCCAATTCATTTGACTTCATTTTTCTCCTGGCCAGCATTACATCTAAATTTATTACGATTGGCATATTATAAAGTTAAGTCTTGTTCTTCCTGTAACTCCCATCCCTGTTTGAACATCGCTGCCATAAAATAAGCAAATATGCCAATAACAAAATGGAGACACGTAATAATTATAAGATCATCTATTCCTTGCTTACATAACGCAAAAACTATAACTATTAAACCGGGTATCACCAGGTTGATTTTATAAAATATGGTAAGATCTCTTATTGCTTCCTTTGTAAATAATTTTTCTTGCGTGAATGCATAAAACACATTGCTTAACAGCCATAAGAATATCCCGTATCCAAAAAGAATAAGCAACAGCGTACCAAAATAAAAATTAGAAAATTCACCTGTTAGAAAAGGAATATCTGTAAACGGATAAAAAATAAAAAACCGATTATTATCCAGACGCTGAAAATAAAGACTTGCTGATGGCACGACTTTTAAAGCGCTAATTACTATAAATGTATAACTGCCAATTAAAAGGTACAACCATGAAGCTGCTCTTGACAAATAAAATAATAATCTTGCAATAAATTTTAAATGAGTCATAAATCATTTTTTCTACTGTAAAGATAAATAATTTATCGTTAATCAATAAGTTTTTAATGTTAAAAAGTGTTTTATTAATGTTTTTAAAGAAAGTTACTTGTCAATTTTGTTAAAACATTGAACATGCCGGCGTATTTCTTAGCTGCATACTAGCGTCAGTTATGCGAAAACACGCTGGAAATCCTATTAATATATATGGAAAAAACAGTTGATTTTCTTTTCAGCCTTAACCTTATTCACTTTGCATAAAAGCCTCGGACATAATTGATTTTTTTATTTCTATCGAAATGTATTTCAAGAATCTCATCGACACATTTTAATTCCGTACAGCATTGTTTTCCGTTTATGAATGCTTTGTCTCCTTCTGTTTCCGATATAATCTTTATTTGGTTTAAAATAAATTTATCATTGGGATAATGCTTCCAATATTGTTTATCGCTTATTGTGATTAATCTTTTAGGTGCATAATGTAGATTCTTGAAATAATTGATTACGGTATCGGAATATAAATGTTCCAGAGAATCTGCATTATGTTCCTTCCTTAGTAAAAGCAGTTCATTAACTATAAACGTTAAACTATCTTTTTTTGATAAAATCATTTGCGATGAATCTAGTATTGTGGATAAAACTAAATTTTTACGCTTGATTTCTTTTTGCTGGTATAAAATCTTATCTCCCTGGTGAGTAGTAAGGACTAGAAATATTATTAAGGATAATAAAATAAGTAATATACCTAAAACTCTAAGAATGGAGGATTTCTTATTTATTTTATTAATTATCTCTGTCTTATCATTCATCCTTTTATATTATTGATATCCCTGGAGAATAATTTTATGCAGTCAGTCCACATTCTTAATAATTGAGATGCAGTATATGCAATAGCCCCTCCTGAACCCATCATTCCCGCGATATAACCCATGTTTTTATTGGACATCTCATTTTTAGCTATAAACAGAATGACACAAATTAGTAATAATATAAACGATGTAATTGAAACTGTGAGGTAAGCATACCTCTCAGGCTTAAATTGTTTAAGCATAAATTCAATTGCATCTTTAGTGTTACTTTCTGTCATAAGAAATGATTATCGCAGCAGAACAGATAATGTGTTTTCATAGCCTTTATTGAATGAATAATAATCTTTTAGCCGCCCGACGCGGAATTCATAGAAAATAAAAGGGTACCTTAACGTGTAGCTGATAGATCAGTAGCTTAAAAAATAAGCGGGTTCAAAGGAGGATAAAATCTAAAATATACCTATTTGTACCGACAGTTTGTGTGCA
Organism: Bacteroidota bacterium; assembly: GCA_028288625.1. Classification (GTDB taxonomy): domain Bacteria; phylum Bacteroidota; class Bacteroidia; order Chitinophagales; family JADIYW01; genus JADJSS01. The sequence goes on from JAQBNI010000031.1 coordinate 17,158, forward strand.
CAAAAAAAGAAATTATCGGGACATTTTCTCATTGGATGAGTGAACGGTAATAATATTGAGTAAACGGTTACCGAATTATTTCTTTATAATCTTAAAAAAATCTTCCATCCCATCAGTAGCTATTCTTATATCTTCAATCTCTTTTTTAATAAAATTTGCACATGCCGCTTCTGGGTTTACGAACTCTAAATTTTGATTTTCATTGGGGAAATAATCAACGATATAAGTATTATTTGTCTTTAAAAGATACCAACCAGAACTGGAACGTTTATCCTCAGAATATATCATCCAATATTTAATGTAGTCAGGATATTGCTCTAGCTCGTTTCTTATATCATCTTCTTTTATGTCGTTATACAATTTAAAATATTGTAATTCTTTCAAAAATTCATAAACAGAAATATTTCTTTTGTTTATTTCAATAGGCATTGTGATTAATTTTAATATAACGTCTTTCATATAATTATTTTTTAATAAGCTCCAT
>JAQBNI010000036.1 GCA_028288625.1 Bacteroidota bacterium
TAGCTTCTGACATTTCCTGTAATTATTTTTTTTCTTTCGGTCATTCTAACCGCTTTCCTTAGTATTTCCTGCTATTTTGACACTGGAACATATTTTGTCTATTCCTGTTAGAATAATATGAATCCAAATAATTATACCATAAAATCACAGGAAGCGATTGCGGAAGCTCAGCAGATCGCCTTCGATTTAAAGCATTCTTCGCTCGACACTTTTCACCTGTTAAAAGCAATACTCGACGTCGACCAGGACGTAACTCCATTTCTTTTTAAAAAATTAAATGCGAATATTGATCAGATAAAAAATGAGCTGAATACGCTTTTGCAAAAACAGCCAACTGTCTCCGGCGACAGTATGAAATATCCTTCACCTGCATTATCTCAAACACTTCTAAAAACAAATTCATACCTGAAGGAGTTTAATGATGAATATGTTTCCATTGAGCATTTACTGCTTTCTTTGTTAAGTGCAAATGATGATACTTCAAAATTATTGAAACAACATAATATAGCGGAGAACAATTTAAAACAAGCGATTAAAGAATTACGAAAAGGACAAACCGTGGATAATCCAAGTGCAGATACAACTTATAATTCGCTCGATAAATATGCAAAGAATTTAAACCAGCTTGCGCAATCCAATAAGCTCGATCCGGTTATCGGAAGAGATGAAGAGATCAGGCGCGTGTTACATATTTTATCGCGAAGAACAAAAAACAACCCCATACTTGTGGGTGAACCCGGCGTCGGTAAAACTGCTATAGCGGAAGGAATTGCGCATAGGATTGTTTCGGGTGATATTCCTGAAAACCTCAAATCAAAAATTATTTATTCATTGGATATGGGTTCGCTGATTGCCGGCGCAAAGTATAAAGGTGAATTTGAGGAACGCTTGAAAGCTGTAATAAAAGAAGTGATCACCAGCAACGGTCAGATCATTTTATTTATTGATGAAATTCATACGCTCGTAGGTGCTGGTGGCGGAGGTGATGGAGCGATGGACGCTGCAAATATTTTAAAGCCTGCATTGGCGCGGGGTGAATTGCGTGCAATCGGTGCGACAACTTTAAACGAGTACCAGAAATATTTTGAAAAAGATAAAGCGCTGGAAAGACGTTTTCAGAAAGTGATGGTGCAGGAGCCGAGTGCGGAAGATACGGTTTCGATTTTGCGCGGATTAAAGGAGCGATATGAAACACATCACAAAGTGATCATCAAGGATGAAGCGATCATCGCCGCTGTTGAATTGTCAAGCCGTTATATTACCAATCGGTTTTTACCGGATAAAGCAATCGACCTTATAGATGAAGCCGCAGCGAAATTGCGTTTGGAAATGGATTCCGTTCCTGAAGAACTCGATGAACTGGATAGAAGGATCCGGAAGCTGGAAATTGAGCGCGAAGCATTAAAGCGTGAGAATGATACGACGAAGGTGGAAGATCTTTCCCGGACGCTTGCTGAGTTGAATGAGAAGAGAATTGAATTGCGGGCGAAATGGGAAGGTGAAAAAACTATCCTCGATCGGATTCAAACATCAAAACAAAATATTGAAAATTATAAGGTACAGGCTGAACAGGCGGAACGCAATGGCGATTATGGAAAAGTTGCGGAGCTGCGTTACGGAAAAATAAAAGAAGAAGAACAAAAGCTTACGGCATTTGAAGAAGAGCTGGAAAAGTTGAAGTCGGGTAGCAGGATGATGAAGGAAGAAGTTTCTGCGGAAGATATTGCAGAAGTGGTTGCGAAGTGGACGGGCATCCCTGTAAATAAAATGCTGCAAAAGGAAAGAGATAAATTGCTCAACCTCGAAGATCATTTGCATGAAAGAGTGGTTGGTCAGGATGAAGCGATCGTTGCGGTTTCCGATGCGATTCGCAGAAGCCGCGCGGGTTTGCAGGATCCGAAAAAACCGTTGGGTTCGTTTTTATTTATCGGCACAACCGGTGTTGGTAAAACGGAATTGGCAAAAGCACTTGCAGAATTATTATTTGATGATGAAAAAGCGATCGTGAGAATTGATATGAGTGAATACATGGAAAAGCATAGCGTGTCGCGGCTCATTGGTTCTCCGCCCGGATATGTAGGTTATGATGAAGGCGGACAGCTGACGGAAGCCGTGCGCAACCATCCGTATTCCGTGGTGCTGCTCGATGAAATTGAAAAAGCCCATCCCGATGTTTTCAATATTTTATTGCAGGTATTGGAAGACGGCAGATTGACAGATAACAAAGGGAGAGTGGTTGATTTTAAAAATACTATCATCATCATGACATCCAATATCGGATCGCATTTGATTCAGCAGAATTTTGATAACGTGGAAACGGAAGATGATATTTTTACTGCGACGGAAACTTCCAAGGCGCAGATCTTTGAAGCATTGAAGCGCGTGTTGAAGCCTGAGTTCTTTAACCGTATCGATGAAGTGATCATGTTCAAGCCATTGTCGAAGGGTGATATCAGGGAGATCGTAAAAATACAAGTGGAAAGTCTTAAGAAACAATTGACCGGTATGGGTATAGATCTGACTTACACCGATGATCTCGTCGATTATCTTTCTAAAGAAGGCTATGAGCCGCAGTATGGTGCACGTCCTTTAAAAAGATTGATCAATAAAGAATTGATAAATCAATTATCAAAAATGATCCTCGCAGATAAAATAGATAAAAATAAAACGGTGATTGCGGATAGCTTCGGAGAAGATATTATTTTCAGGAATGAATAGGTCAACATTCCTATTTTGGACTGGATTTTTCTGGTTCCATATTTTTTGAATAGCTTATATTAATTTTCTTACATTTGCTTTTTAATTTTACAACTTGTTCTGTTTTATTAATTATTTCATTAAGATTAGAAACATAAGATTCTAAAAATTCAATTTTCTTATAGCCTATATTGATTTTTTGCTCATGTATTTCAATTTCTTCTTCAACTTTATGGATAGCTACAACAGGTGCATTTATTTCATTGACATTTCTTAATTGTTCTATTGTCTGTTCAGAATTATCAAGTAAATCCATTTGCAATTCATCATCCCAATGACAAGATAATGTTTCCCCATTAATGAATGCAATAGTTTTTATTACTAAGTCATTAGTATTGTCTGTTATTGAGTTAATGTGTATATCGCAAAACCTTATGTTATAATGTTGTTCTATTTTTTTTAGGTTTTCAAAATAATCCAAAAAATATTGCGATTCTTCTAGTAAAGGTGCCATTATGGGAAAAGATTTTGAAATACTCTCACCAGTATTCGTAAATACAGAAAATTGTATACCCGAACCCAAATTATGAAGTAATTTAAAGAGATCGATTTCATCATTTATTCTTGAGCAAATTTCATTATGTTTATATTTGAAATTAAATGTTATGGTTGGTAATCTGGTAATATTGAGATTTACTTTTAATAGAGCATTTTTTAATTCAATATGTATTTCTATGAAATCTTTATTCCCAAATATTTTTATTGGAATACTAGTTAGTTCAAAATTATTTACAAATCGAATATCTATTATCGAAGTTGTGTGAGGATTGCTTTTAAATACTAGTTTTGCAAGGCCTTCTGATGTGGGAAATTTTAGCCCTCCATATCTAAAATCTACATTTATTAATTTATCTTCAGAGATTTCAAATTCTCCTATTTTTTTCCCAGTGATGTAATCATTTAATTCATTTATAAACTCTTTATCATTCTTCAGAGTTAGATTTATAGTTCCCTCTGTTTTTCCGTTAATGCTTTTTAAAGAATTCAATTTGAATGAGTCTAAATTGCCTTTTAATTCCGGTAAGAGATTATTATTTAAAAGAAAGCTTCGAAAAGTATCAGTAGATATTATTCCCTTTTCTAAATCTTCAATAATATTTTCTTTTAAATGTGTGTTTAGTTCTTCGATTATATCTTCTGCTTTTGAGTTTATATAATGAATTCCTTTTCTATTTAAATCAGTTACCTTGTGTTGCGCTAAGTTTGGTGCTACGAGAAAACACTCTTTTCGATGCGTTTTTAATTCTTCGGTAATCTTATCAAATATTATTGATATGTTGGGGTCTTCAAGATTATATCCGAAAAACAAAACACTTTTCGTAGATAACCGTTCCTTTATAACCGTCCAAAAAACATCATTTTCATTAGAATCTTTTAAAAAATTATTATAGTCAGACTTAGTAATAATTATACTATCTGGTTCAGATAAATCTCCATGAGCTTTAAAAATGTGTATTTTTTCTTTCTCAAGATATGGGATTTGCTTTGATGAATAAATCATCTGTCCTTTTTGTCCATAAGCGTTTTCAAATAACTTGTCATAGTTTGTTGTAATAATTGTTTTAAAGTGAGGTATCAGTGCTAACTTGTCATGATGAATTGTTGAATCAGTAATATGCTCGACAAAGACCTTTTTTAAAACCCGAATCAATGAATTCTTGTTATTCCCCTTTATGCGATAAAATTCTTCAGCTAAGTCAGGCAACAGCAAGTTTGGGTCAATTTGACTTCTCTCTGAATTAGATAAGCTTTCGAGTAGAATTTCTCCTAATCTTTTGCTAGAAGGTAATCCTGCGTATAAAGAAAAACCTGACCCTGCCCAAATAATGACCTCCTCCTTTCTTATTAACTTAAATAAATTCTCCTTATACATAAATTGGACTTTAAGAGGTTACCTGCATACATAATAACTAACAATTGCGATCAACGGACACAATCCTTGTATAAGTACGCCCCGCATCATTCCGGGTTTTGAGATCAGCAGCACGATTGATGCTAAGAACATGTATGCACAGCAAAATAAAATAAGTGCTTTGCTAATTACCGGTTCACTGTGAAAATAATAAATACCAGCAAAAATGCCTCCCGCAAGAAACAGGTTATAGTATCCCTGGTTGAACATGGAAACTTTTAAAACTTCTGCATCCTGCAGGTTCTTTACGCCAAAACCCTTATGTACTTTCGGATTCATAAAGTACACGCTTTCCATCAGGAAGAAAAGCACATGAAGTAACGCGGCAATAGCAGCAAAAACAACAGAGATAGCTGGCATAGATATATTTTTATTCTTAAATGTAATAAAAAACATCTGTTCTGAGCGTTTCAGAATTATTTCATACCTTTGCAACTGATGTCGGATACTACTTTTTTAAACGGCAACCAGATCCAGCTAACGATTGAACGGCTCAGCAGGGAAGTTATCGAATCCATAAATTTTCAGAATATTGTGATCATTGGCGTACAGCCAAGAGGCGTTTTGCTGGCTGAAAAGATCCATAAAAGAATTCAGGAGCTCACACAAACTACTATTCCATTCGGAAAAATTGATACAACTTTCCATCGCGATGATTTTCGGCGCGGTAAATCCTTAAACGCAAAAGTGACCGAAATTGATTTTCTCATCGAAGAAAAAGATGTGTTGCTCATCGATGATGTATTGTATACCGGGAGGACGATCCGCGCAGCAATGGACGCGTTATTGTCCTTCGGTCGTCCGACGAAAATTGAATTGCTGGTTTTAATAGATAGAAGGTTTAACCGGGAGTTACCTATTCAGCCTGATTTTGTGGGAAGAACAGTAGATACAATTGAACCGCTGAATGTAAGTGTCAACTGGTCGGATAATGAAAATAATAATGAAGTTGTTTTTGTAAAGGAAATTTAAAAACATGAGTCAACTAAGTTCAAAGCATGTCATCGGGATTGAGCATTTAACAGTAGATGATATTCAATTGATCTTATCGACAACTACGAGGTTTAAAGAGATCATCAATCGTCCTATCCGTAAGGTGCCCACACTCCGCGATATTACGGTAGCCAATTTATTTTTTGAAAATTCAACACGCACACGGATCTCTTTCGAGATCGCGCAAAAAAGATTATCTGCGGACATCGTAAATTTTTCATCTTCTTCTTCCTCCGTAAAAAAAGGAGAAACACTTTTGGATACGGTAAATAATATTTTGTCGATGAAGGTAGATATGATCGTGATGCGCCATCCGAGTCCCGGCGCGGCGCATTATCTTTCCAAAAGAATTGATGCGAATATCATTAATGCAGGTGACGGTACGCACGAGCACCCAACGCAGGCGCTTCTTGACGCGTATTCCATTAAAGAAAAGATAGGGGACTTAGAAGGAAAGAAGATCGCAATTATCGGCGATATCATGCATTCACGTGTTGCACTCTCGAATATTTTTTGTTTGAAAAAATTAGGTGCGGAAGTAACGCTTTGCGGACCGCCCACTTTAATTCCGAAACATATTTCTTCACTTGGTGTTAAGGTTATGCATAATGTAGATGAAGCGCTGCAATGGTGCGATGTGGCAAACGTTTTGCGCATTCAGCTGGAGCGGCAAAACACAAAATATTTTCCTTCTTTACGTGAATATGCATTGTATTTTGGGATCAACAGGCAGCGATTGGAAAAACTCAATAAGGAAATTGTGATCATGCATCCCGGACCAATCAACAGGGGAGTGGAAATCACCAGTGATGTTGCAGACAGCGCTCACTCCATTATTCTCGACCAGGTAGAAAATGGCGTTGCGATCCGCATGGCTGTGATGTATCTCCTGGCAAACAAACAGGACTAAGTTTGTTTTTTATTCAACTTATTTTTATTCAACTTTAATCAACACGTATGTTCTGGCAATATCTTTTAGTCTTTATAGCTACCTTTTTAACGGACGTGATCCCATTTCCATTGCCGCCTGCATTTGTGTTTATGGTGTTTCTGCAAATTACATTTAAATTAAATATCTGGTGGGTGATCATCATTGGTGTAATTGGTTCTATTATAGGACGTACAATTCTAACGTTGTATATTCCTAAGATCTCCAGTCAAATATTTAAGCCATCAAAAAATGAGGATGTTCAATTTTTAGGAGCAAAAATGAAATCGAAAGGATGGAAGAGCCAGGCATTTATTTTGGCATATTCGCTTCTCCCTCTGCCGACAACGCCTTTGTTTATTGCGGGAGGCATGGCGAAAATGAAACCCTACTATATTATTCCCATGTTTATCGTTGGCAAGTTTACAAGTGATATGACTGCTGTACTCATGGGAAAATTCGCTGCAGAAAATACGGAGAAACTGATTCATGGGATGCTGTCTTGGAAATCTATAACCGGATTAGCACTAGGGTTTATTCTTATTTTCGCTTTACTTTTCGTTGATTGGCGCACGTTGATCCAGAAAAAAAAGTTTATGCTTAAATTTAAAATATGGAAATAAAATTCCGTTTCACTATTTAATAAAATTGTTTTCCACCAACTGAAGTTTTTTTACCGGTATTGAATTATGCAGCTTCACAAATTTCTCTTTTCCGCCAAACCATTCCAGTGTTTTTTCCTTTTCCAGTAAAGTTTGCTTACTGTTTAAATAAGTATGATAAGATGACCAATACCAGTCATCAATGGTATTACAAAATCCATGATGGATCGGTTTCCGGTGTATGTACCGGACAATGGATGTAAAGTGCGCATCGCGGTTAATTTGTTTCTTTTTGAAGTGATGACTGAATAATGCACCCTTTCTCCCGTAATATTTATTAAATGATTTAGTGTACGAGTTGAATAAATTTGAAAACTGGAAGATCATTTTCCGGTTCAAGCCTTCAAAATTTCCTTCATGCTGAAGTTCTCCAGGTTTTATTTTTAAATTTTTTACCAGTTCTTCTTCTCTTCTTATTTTTATGAGTAAATGGAAATGATCGGGCATCAGGCAATACGCGTAGGTATGGGCGATGGGATGAATGAAATCTGTATAGCGCTTTAAAAAGTGCACATAATTTCCTTCTTCCCGGAAAAGATTTTCTCCGCTTACAGCGTGATTGTAGATGTGGTAAAATTCTGAATGTTGTAGTATGCACATAATCCGCTTTTCCCATTAAGAGACAAAACCGTTTCAAATTCCATAAAATGTGGGTAATTTTTTTAGAGAACATTTATGGAATTTCCACCCTAATTGTATCTCAATAGGAAATAGAAATATGTCAGAAAGGTATACAGTAAGTAAAAATGATATTCCACTTCATCGGTAAACTTGATATTACATTTTGTGATATCAAGTTTATATTTCAAATATCTTTGACAGCAATTAAAGACGAGGTGGTCGCAATTTGCGACCACCTTTAAAAAAGAAAATGGCAAAAACTAAAGCAATGACAGTGATACCGGATGAAGTAGTTTTACTACTGATAAGAGATAAAAAGGTGATGATAGACATGGATTTAGCAGAACTTTATGGAGTGGAAACCAAACGCTTAAATGAACAGGTAAAAAGGAATATAAAACGCTTTCCCAAAGATTTTATGTTCGCAATAACTAAAAAGGAAAAAGATCAAATAATAAAAGACCATCCGCATTTGCTGAACTTGAAATACTCACCAAATTTACCGAATGTATTTACTGAGCATGGAGCCGTTATGTTAGCAAGTGTATTGAACAGCGATAGGGCGATAGAAGTGAACATACAGATTGTAAAAATATTCACAAGAATACGTGATATGCTCTTAACACATAAGGACGTCCTCTTGAAAATAGAGCAACTGGAGAAGAAAGTAAGCAGGCACGATCAGGATATACAGCTCATTTTTAATGCATTTAAAAAACTATTAGAGGAACCCAAAAAGCCACGCACTCCGATAGGTTTTAAGATACCTCCTAAAAAGTAAGGATTATAAAGATTTTTATGCACTCACCAGATCACAAACTGCTTCTGTCCACTCATCGCTGCTGTTCAGGCTTTCCACTAATTGTATGCTTTCCCCGCCATGTTGACGATATAGCTCGAGATATTCAGTGCGTATCTCATATAATGTTTCCAGGCAATCTGCGACGAATGCCGGAGAAAAGACCAATAATTTTTTCTTTCCTTCTTTGGCTAATTTCGGGATCACTTCCACTGTATAAGGTTCGAGCCAGACTTCTTTTCCTAAACGCGATTGAAAGGTTACTGTGAATTTATCTGTAGGTAAATTTAATTTCTCCGCAATCAGCCTCGTGGTTTCAAAACATTGCGCGCGGTAACAATGCTGGTTGATCTCTTCAATTCTTGCGCAGCAATCTGCTTTTTGCAAACAATGGCAGCCGGAAAGATCAGCATTTTTTAAATGTCGTGCAGGCAAGCCGTGATAACTGAACAGCACATGGTCATACTCGTCAAAATTGTATTTCCTTCCCCTTGCAACAAATGCATCAATAAACTTTGGATGATCGTAAAAATAATGAATGAATTTCAGATCGGGAATGGTGAGCCATTTAGAAGTAATGCTTTCTACTTTTTCTATAACAGAGCCGTTGCATGCTGATGAATACTGGGGAAATAAAGGCAATACAACGATCCTGTTGACTTGCATTTTCTTAAATTTTTCCAATGCAGTTTCAATAGCCGGGCTTTGATAGCGCATCGCGATCTCTACAATATATTCATCGCTTAATTTTGTTTTTACTTTTTCCGCGAGATCCTGCAAGTGATATAAAAGCGGCGAACCTCTTTGAGGATCCCATATTTCGCGATATGTTTTCGCGGAGTTCTTATAACGCGCAGGAACAATAACTCCGCGTACTAATACTTGTCTTGCCAGCCATGGATAATCGATCACTCTGCCATCCGTTAAAAATTCATTCAGGTATTTAAACACGTCTGCATCCGACGGACTATCAGGCGTTCCAAGGTTCACTAATAATATTCCCGTCTTTTTTTTCATGATTATTTTTCTGCAAATACTTTATCAAATGCCGAATTCAAAATTGCAATTGTTTTTTCGATAACCGCATCTGAATGTGCGTGTGATACAAAACCAACTTCATAACCGGAAGGACCAAAATAAATTCCGTTTTCTAAAAGATAGTGATATACTTTATTGAATAAGGTCATCTTGCCTGAATCAATTTGATCGGCGCGTGTGAGATGCTTCATGTCTGAAAACGTAAACCAGAATATCGAGCCGATGTTGTAGATCGTAATCTCATAACCTTTGGATTGAACATGCTGTTTAATTCCATTCACAAGTTTATCCGTTTTGTGCTGCAGTTCCTGGTAAAAATGAGGTTGAAGGCATTCCGTGAGTTGAGCAATGCCTGATGCCATTGCCACAGGATTTCCGCTGAGCGTTCCCGCCTGGTAAACCGGACCTTCGGGGGAAACATGCGACATGATCTTCGCACTCGCCGCATACGCACCCACCGGCATTCCGCCGCCGATGATCTTTCCAAAAGTGATAATGTCCGGTTGAATGTCGTACAAGCCGGCAGCGCCTTCAAAACCAACCCGAAAACCGGAGATCACTTCATCAAAGATCAGCAATACATTATATTGTGTACACAATTCGCGCAGATGCAATAAAAATTTATGCGATTGCAGCAGCAAGCCATTGTTCGCAGGAATTGGTTCAATAATAATTGCCGCAATTTCCGTATGTAGTTTTTCTAAAGTTGATTTTACTTTCTCTTCATCATTTAAAGGTAACACAATGGTTTCATTTGCATAAGCGGGAGGCACGCCTGCAGAAGAAGATTCGCCGAATGTAACTAATCCTGATCCCGCTTTCACCAAAAGTGAATCCACATGACCGTGATAGCACCCTTCAAATTTTATGATCTTCGATTTTCCTGTTACGCCGCGTGCCAATCTTAACGCGCTCATCACGGCTTCGGTGCCGCTGCTCACGAAGCGTATCTTTTCAATGTATTTGTGATTCGAAATAATTAATTCCGCGAGTTGATTCTCCAATGCAGTAGGTGCACCGAAAGATGCGCCGTTTTTCACCGTATCGATAATCGCTTTTTCTACTTTATCATTCGCATGTCCCAAGATCAATGGTCCCCATGAGCAGCAATAATCAACATATTCATTGTCGTCTTCATCAATGATCACAGCGCCTTTCCCGCGTTTCATAAAAACGGGCGTGCCGCCAACGGAACGGAATGCGCGAACGGGAGAGTTGACGCCACCGGGCATCAGCGTTTTTGCTTTTTCAAATAACTGTATCGATCTTTCCTGTTTCATTCTTTCCAATTTGGTAACTGAATATAAAATATCGTGTATTCATTCGGTTTCGATTCAAACGATATCTTTCCATTCATGCGTTCTACAATATTTTTACTGATGGCAAGTCCCAATCCGGTGCCTGAAGTTTTCGTTGTAAAATTTGGCTCAAAAATATGCGTTCTTTTTTCATCTGCAATACCAACACCGTTATCTTTAATTGAAATAATGATGTTATTTTCTTTTTCTTCCACCACAATATCTATAATTCCGGCTTTCTGCTCCGGAATTGCCTGAGTTGAATTTTTTAATATATTGATGAACACGCGCATCACCTGTTCACGATCACCTTTTATAAAACATTTGTATTCGGGGTAATGAAGGTTGATCTGTATATTCTCTACTTCCCTGAATAATTCCACTGCAGAAAAAAGGATCGGTTCAATATTTATTTTTTCGAAATCGCCTTGCGGCATCTTTGCAAAGTCAGAAAATGCAGTGGCGATGTTTGATAAGTTATCAATTTGCTCGATCAGTCGCTGCGAAATTTTTTCTGTCAGTTGTGTTACATCCGGTGAATTATCTTTCAAAGCCCTTTGTAAATGCTGAATGCTGAGTTTCATCGGTGTCAAAGGGTTTTTTATTTCGTGCGCCACTTGTTTTGCCATTTCTCTCCATGCTTCTTCACGCTCAGATTTTGCGAGAAGATCAGCACTTTTCTCCAACTGTGCGAGCATGAGATTATATTGCTTCACCAGCAGACCGATCTCATCCTGGTTCTTCCAGCTGATCGGCGTATTTGTTTTACCCAATTCCACCGCGCGAATATTATCCGAGATGAGCTTTAATGAATTCGTAATGGATCGCGATAAAAATACAGCCAGCAATGCAGCGGCGATCAGGAAGATCACATACACATTTACGAGCGCCACTAAGAAATAGGAAATATCTTCCTGGAAACTTTTTTGTTTTCCATAATACGGGAAATTAAAATAACCAAGCACTTTTCCGTTGCTCCTGAAAGGTTGATACGCGCTTAGATAAGAAAGCTTGCCGATCTTTTCATCGTGCACATATTTTGATTTTCCTTTCACGATTAAATTGTAATATGCATCAGCATCCATCTTTGTGGATACGAGATTGCGCTTGAAAATTTCGGGTTGTGATGATTGCAGTAATTCTCCCTTCGTATTGTAAACATTGATGTCGAGCGCATGAATATCAGAAAGTGCCTTGATCTTTTTCTGAAGGATCTTATCAAATGTATTTGGTCCGTCGACGGGGAAATTTTCAATATAATATTGCGTTACATTTTTCATTACCGTATTTACCTTTTTCAATAATTTGCTGTTGTGGTAAATATTATATTGATATTGAAAATAAACCATCGTTACCAAGCCAATGATCGCGAGTGAAAACAAAACCAATGCGATCATTGAATTCTGGATCTGTTTTTGGAGTGTATCCCCTTTAAAGAAATTCTTCAAAGAATCCTCTCCCCAGAAACGGTTTGAAAATCCAAAAACATCCATAATGATAAAAAAGAATAAAAAGAAAACCACCATGTAAGAAAAGACAGACAGTGTACTCAATGTCGGTCTATTCTTTTCAGATAAAACAACCTGCTTATCCTTGCTGAAAAAGATCATGTGGTTATAATCGTTGCTTTTGTAAAAGCTGAACTCTTTATTTTTCTTTGCAGGAAAATCAAAATTTACCTGGTATTCATATTCTCCTTTTTGTTTTACGAGGTATTTATTATCGTAGATCGCGTAAGAGAAATTATCAAACTCTTCGTCGTAATAATTTTTTTGCTTGAGCAGCAATTCAGGATAAGCACTGTAGGAGCTGAAGATCTTCGGAATAAATTCAATAAATAAATAACCGATAACGGAAGAGTCTGCCGTAACAGGGAAATAGCCCATATATTTTTCACCGTTTTCCTTTATAGATAAATAATAAAAATTGGTAGAGATTGGTTTTGCTTTTTTATAGAAACGGACATTATTCAGCTTACTAAAATCTTTTTGAGCAATACCGATCAACGGCATTCCATCTTTATCAAACGTATAAGTAATAATATTATAGCGCTTGAGAAACTGCCTGTAATATTTTGCAGAGATCCTTTTGTCTACATCCACTGTAGAGATATATGGATTCTTAAAATAAGACCGGATAAAATTATCCTGCAGTACCATATTTTCCGACTCGACCAATGTATACTCTTCACCAATATCGCGCTCTGAAACCAGTTCTTCCATGCGGTATTTTCGTTTCTCAATATCTTTCTGGTTCGTGTTAAAAATAATAATGACCGAAGTCAGAAATGCGATCCACGATAAGAGGATCAGGTTGGATAGAAATTTGTATTTTTTATTACTTGGGAAGAAAGACTTCTCATAATAAAAAAATAAAAAGAAAGTTAATAACCAGAGCATTAAAAACGTGGAGAGCATAATGTCTGTAAAAAGGTGCGAAAAATAACCCACCGCAATCCCGGTTATTCCTAATATGGTAACATAAATAAGAAAGGTTTTTTTCAAATGCTGCTGGAAAATCCAGTTCATCAGAAATAAAAGAGATGAAAATCCAAGACCGAAAATAACAAGGCTGATAAAGGTGTATTTATCCAGTGTGTTTACAAGGTAGAAATTAAAACTGATCACGGAGTTTTGTATCACGCTTTGAATAATGATGACCAGCAGGAAGAACAACAGCACAGGAAAAAATAACAACCAGTTTTTATTTTTCAAACGGATATTATTGAAAGGAATATATTGAAGAAAGGAAAGCGACCAGAAGATTAAAAATGTCCTGATCAGCAATGTTCCTAATGTATCGCTTAAATAAGTGGAAGCATATAAGTTGGAAGAGAACAGGAGTGATGTTTTAGTGAGTGAAAATAATTTCATTTCATTAAATAATACATCGGTAAATACGCAAATGAGAATGACCAGCAGTGAAGCAGGCAAATATCTTTTGCGGATGAATAAAGTTTTTGTTATCCGGTACATCGAAAGAAATAACAGGATCAGTCCGATGATCTCTACGATAACGATATAAGGATTGTAAATGGAATTTGAATTATCTGCAACGCGAACGGAAAACAAATAATTTCCACCCGAATTTACAATGGAGATGGTTTTATTAGCTTCCCGGCTGGAGATGATAAACCGCTTTAAAAACGGATGATTCCATGCAAAGCCGTTGCGCAAAAATTTATTGCTCGTGGTATACTGATAATATACCGGGATCAATGCATAAATGTTGATCAACCCATCGGGTGATACTTTATGCAACACTTCGTAGAATCCGTTCCCTTCCTTTAGGAAATGGACTTCACGTTCGGAAAGCTTATCAATATTTTCGGGTATAAATTCGTTGGTCGACCAATAGGTAAGTACACCATCTTTATAAATATAGAGGTTAACGTTTTTATCTTTTCCCATGGAGTTGATCACTGATCTCGCTTTTGCGTACTGATCCGCAGCCTCAAATAGTTTTTTGGAATTGGTGATCTTTTGCGCATTTGCTTCCGTGGTATGCAAATTAGATTCGATGATCTTTTTTGCACGGTTGATATCCGGAGAAACAGTTTGCACGGCATCCACCAGTAGGCTAATGGTCAGCAGTATCGCTCCGGCAATAGCGACAATTATAGTTGTATATTTTTTGAAAAAATTCAATTAGTGATTGTCTTTTGTATGTTGTTTGGCAAGGTTCCAGATCTCGTCGAGTTGTTCAAGGTTCATGCCGTGCATGTCCAGCTTTTGTTCGCTCGCATGGTTTTCCATCCAGCGAAAACGTTTCATAAATTTTTGATTGGTTTTTTCCAGCGCACTTTCCGCATCCACCTCTATGAATCTCGAATAATTGATCATCGCAAAAAGCACATCGCCCAATTCCAGTTCAATTTCTTTTTCATCTTTTAACTCAACAGCCTCTTTCAACTCATCCAATTCTTCCATGATCTTTTCCATCACCTGGTCTTTATTGTCCCAGTCGAAACCCACCTGCCGAACCTTATCCTGTATGCGCTGCGATTTGGTAATTGCGGGCAAAGATTTTGGCACACCTTCCAATATCGATTTTTTTCCTTCTTTCAATTTTAATTTTTCCCAATTCTTTTTCACTTCTTCTTCATCTGCAACTTTTACAAGTTCTCCGTTTTTATCCGGATAAATATGTGGATGACGAAAGATGAGTTTTTCACAAACCGAATTCAGCACATCTTCCACATCAAATTTTTCCTGCTCCTTCGCAATCTTAGAATAAAAAACAAGATGCAAAAAAAGATCTCCCAATTCTTCCTGAATGGATTTCCAGTCCTCTTGTATAATTGCATCCGACAATTCATATGTTTCTTCGATCGTCAGTTTTCGTAGAGTCTGGACTGTTTGTTTCTTATCCCACGGACATTTTTCACGCAGGTCGTCCATAATATGCAGCAACCGTTCAAAAGCTTTTAATCTCGGGTCCATCGGAAATTTTTTATAAAAGTACCACTTTGTAACAAATAGTTAATTTTGATGTTGTTTATTTGTTCTTTATCGATGCTAAATGAGTAAAAAGCCCCTTCTCGATTATTCAAAATTCGGTCCGCTGAAACAAGGCGCTTTTTCCATGCTTCTCGTTACGCTCATTTCTTTTTTTTGCTTTGCTTTCGGCATAAGATCAATAAAAGCGTGGACGATGATCTTATCACCCATTTTCTTTTTCATTTTTTATAATCCTATTATAGGTGTATTTCAGCAAAAATTGCTCCAATATTTCACTCTATCCATGATTGCATTTTTCTCGCTCGTCACCTACATTTATATTTCAGGCAATTTTGTTTCCGGGAGTTCATTTATGCAATTGGAAGAGTTGCACTGGATGACAAAGGCGGTGGCGATCTTTTACTTTATGCTCAACCTGATTTGCCTGCTATTCCGGGGCATCATCTACATGCTTGAACAACTGGATGAATAATTCATAAATAATTGTTAAGACAACTATATGTTTTTCGCAATAGCCGTATCTTTATAGGATGGGACGTGCTGCGATCCGTAATATTATTTTACTGGCTTTTATTTCTTTGGCAGGAATTATTGCTACCCAGATATTTTGGGTGAAAAAAGCTATTGATTTAAAGGAACAGCAGTTTAACCACCGGGCTTATGTGGCACTGAAAAGTGTTGCGGACAGGCTGATACAGGATTCGCATTATAAAGTACAGCTCGACGGTATCAATAAAAAATCATCTAATTTTTATACGCTTGATTTCAGCTCCCCTGTGAATGTTACGATGCTGGAAAATTATCTCATCATCGAATCGAAGAATCAAAATCTTAATGCCGATTTTGAATATGGAATTTTTGAGTGTACTACAGATTCTTTTTATTACGGTCGTTTTGTGAATATTAAAAATATTCACAAAGTGGAGCGCTTGCACATTAAGGCAAAGCCGTTTGAGAATTATTATATCGGCGTTCTGTTTCCAAAGAAGAGAACTTATTTACAGGATGATTTTGAATTGCTCATCTTTTTTTCGATCGTTTTGATGGTGGTGATCGGATTCTTCACTTATACTATTTTAGTTATTCTTAAACAAAAAAAATTAAGTGAGATCAAAACGGATTTCGTGAATAACATGACGCATGAATTTAAAACGCCGATCTCTACGATTGCTTTGTCGAGTGATGTTTTAATGCGTGACGATATCATTTATAATCCTGAAAGATTAAAGCATTATGCAACAATCATCAGCGAGGAAAATAAAAGATTAAAAAGTCAGGTGGAAGCTGTTTTACAGGTGTCGCAGATCGATTCAAATAAATTGCATCTCAACTTTACGGATGTTGACGTGCATGAATTGATTCAGAACATCATCAAAAATTTTGAACCAAGGCTTTCGGAATTGCATGGTCAGCTTCATTTGTCATTAAATGCGAAAAAGACAGTCATATATGCCGATGAAGTGCATTTGACCAATATTTTGTACAACCTTTTAGATAACGCGATCAAGTACTGCGATAAAGTTCCGCAGATACAGGTCGCCACCGTTAACAAGCATAAAGGAATTGAAATTTCGGTGAAGGATAATGGTAAAGGTATCGACAGCAGTTCGCAAAATATGATCTTCCAGAAGTTTTTCAGGGTGCCCAGCGGGAACCTACATGATGTAAAAGGATTTGGTTTGGGCTTGTTTTATGTGAAAAATATGATCAAATTGCATAAGGGAAAAATTGCTTTGCACAGCGTTCCTAAAGTCGGTACAACATTTACGATATGGTTTCATACAATAGATTAATACATTCTTATGAATAAGGTAAAAATTTTGCTGGTGGAAGATGATCCGAACCTGGGGTTTGTGATCAAGGATAACCTGAGCGATAAAGGTTATGATGTTACGCATTGTATAAACGGACTGGATGCGGAGCGGATGATATACAAATCTAAATTCGATATGTATTTGCTGGATGTAATGATGCCTAAGAAAGATGGATTTACACTGGCAAAGGAATTGCGTGAAAAGAAAGATGAAACGCCGATCATTTTTTTAACGGCGAAGGAAATGCAGGAAGATAAGCTGAAGGGCTTTAGCGTGGGAGGCGATGATTATATCACGAAGCCGTTTAATTTTGACGAGCTGATCATGAGGATTGAAGCGATATTGAAAAGATCAAAGCCTGCTAAACCTGAACAAAAAGAATTTCCTATTGGGCTATATACTTTAAAGGTGGATGAATTGAAATTATTGAAAGGAGATACAACTGCATCGCTGACAAAAAAAGAAGCGGCACTGCTCGAGTATCTTGCAAAGCATGCAAACCAGTCTGTGAAACGCGAAGATATGCTGGTAAAAATATGGAAAGATGATAGTTACTTTGCGGGAAGGAGTATGGATGTTTACATTACAAAGCTTCGCAAATATTTAAAAGAAGATCCCAATCTTGAAATACAAAATGTACATGGCGTAGGTTTTAAGTTGCTGATAAAATAGTAAATTTGCGCATGACCTTCAAAACACGATTTCTAAATATTTTTAGAAAGATCAGTCAGCTTCCTGTTGTTGAAAAAACCTTGGCAGATAGTATTGTCAGCGGCAACTCACTTTCCAAAAAATTAATTGCAGCGAACGGCATGTATCCGAAAGGAAGCTGGAGGAATTGTACAAGGGATGGCATCAACTACAAGCTCGACATCAGCGATTACATGGAACATGCGATCTATTTCGGTATTAACGATGGTGTTGATTTCGACCGTCGAGTATTATATAGCCTGGTGAAGGAAGATGATGTTTGTTTCGACATCGGTGCAAATATCGGAGAGACTACGTTGAATTTTGCACGACTTGCGCCAAAGGGAAAAGTCTACAGCTTTGAACCTGTTCCGTTTTTATTCCGAAGATTGAAAACGAATGTTGAATTAAACAGTTTCCAAAATATCATCTTAAATAATCTGGCTGTTTCTGATAAGGAAGAAGAATTATTTTTTGAGATCCCGGATAACAACAACAGTTCCGGCATCTCTTTAAATAAGGAAAGATCGGCACAATCGGAAACTGTACATTCCACGACGATCGATGCTTTTGTTGCATCAAACAATATTCAAAAGATTGATTTTTTTAAAATCGATGTGGAAGGTTTTGAAAATTTCGTGATTACCGGCGCGATCAATACTTTGAAAAAATTCAAGCCGGTTTTATTTATAGAAGTTGACAATAAAAACCTGCAAAAAAATAACAGCTCTGAAAAAGAATTGCTTTCTAAATTAAAAGAACTCGGATATTCATTGTATAGAATCGACGGAGAAGAAAAAATTCCCATTGTCACTCCCGAAAATACGAATTTGCATTACGATGTTTTGTGTATAATTGGTTAATATTTTTCTAAACATTTATCAGAATATTTTATAAAGTAATTGTAAACCGGCGGTCGAATTTCTTTCCATTTATTTAGATAAAGAAGGTATATTGCAATTGATTAATTAAAAGATTGTATCCAACGCTTCCATATTTAATTAAAGATCTAACAGGCTTATGGATTCCCATACCTATAGCTACATTCGGATTATTTCTTGTGATAGCCATATACACCGGTGCTTATTTACTAAAGAAAGAAATTATTCGCAAAGAACAAGCCGGACTTATAAATGCTTTTACCGATCATAAAGGGATATTAAAACAACCGCATGAGGTAATTACGAACATCATAATTTATACAATTATATGGGGTTTGATCGGAGCGCGCATTTTTTCAATATTAGAATATCCCAAACCCTTTCTTGCACATCCGTTGAGGACAATTTTTTCTATGGGTGGTCTTACATTTTACGGTGGTTTTATTTTTGGGGGAATTGCCGGGTTGTATAATTTGTCGAAAAGAAAAATAAAGCTATTGCCTGTCTTTGATGCTGCAGCGCCGGTTCTTATGCTTTGTTATGCGATCGGGAGAATGGGTTGCCAGCTTGCAGGTGATGGGGACTGGGGAATTGATAATTTAACTGCCAAACCATCCTGGTTATCTTTCCTCCCTGATTGGGCTTGGGCTTTCAGGTATCCTCATAACGCTATAGATGCCGGCGTCAAATTAAAAGATTGCGCAGGAGAATTTTGTTATATACTTCCTAATCCTGTTTATCCAACTCCATTATATGAAATAATAATTTGCCTGTTATTATTTGGCTTGTTATGGTACTTGCGTAAGAGGATCAAGCTGCCCGGTATTCTATTTTCCGTTTATTTAATTGTGAACGGAATTGAAAGGTTCTTGATTGAAAAGATAAGAGTTGACAGCGAGTATAAAATTTTTAACCACTTTATTAAACAGGCGGAAATTATTTCCTTATTGCTTATCCTTTTAGGGGTTACGAGTATTATCTATTTAAAAAGACGCATCCCGTCAGCCTGAAGATTGAAAGTTAAAAAATAAAACAGCCGCCTGCAATTACAGCCGGCTTTTCTTTTAATTGCAGCAGGAACATCCGCAATTGCAATTCGTTCCGCTGCAGTTTTCGCCACAGCTACATTTCTTGCAATTACAATTTGCATTACCACAGTTGGACTTGATTTCTGTTTGAGCATTGTAGCTCTGATTGGTTTGTGTTTTCATAATGTTTTTATTTAAAATTTGATAGTACAAAATTATAGCCTTGCTGTCCGAATGCATTACATTACTTTGGGTAAGACTTATATAATTTTGGGTTTAGATAAGATCCAGGGATTTGCGCTTTGAATTTCCGAGTTCCTTGAAATGCGACGGTGTAAGACCTGTAGTCTTTTTAAATTGTGAAGAGAGATGCGCGGCGCTGCTATAGTCCAGCTGATAAGCTATTTCCAATAAACTAAGTTGTCCGTATACGATTAATTCTTTTACCTTTTCTATACGCTGCTCGATAAAGAATTTTTCAATTGTTCGTCCTTCTACTGCGGAAAATATACTACTGAGATAAGTATATTCAAAATTTAATTTTTCAGAAAGGTAAACGGAAAGATTCAGCCTGTTTGCTTGCTCACCTGATTCATTCCTCGCTTTCAGGATCGTATATTTTTTGATTTTTTCAATAAGTCCCGTCATTCGGCTATCGATCAATTCAAAACCTATTGCAATCAGCTTTTTATTTAAAACTTCATGTTGCTTTGTTGTCAGATCTTTTTGTAAATGTATTTCTCCATATTCTACTTTAGTAAATGGAATGGCAGTATTTTTTAAAATATCTTCTACTGCCATTATACACCTGTTGCAGACCATGTTTTTGACCAGTAATATTTTCATTCTTAATAAAGATAAGGAATTTCTTAATCCGATTTGATCTGTATCCGTTGCGCTAAATAAATACACAGCAACCCCAATACAACCGCGATATATCCGATGATGTTATAATTTTCAAGTTTGCCGGTTGTGCTGTTTTGCGTCAGTATCAGCCCGCCGATAAATGCTGCGCAGCCTTCACTTAATTCTATAATGGAAGAGCGGATCACTAAAAATTTTCCACGTTCTTTTTCAGAAGCCGCGCCTGTGATCAGCGTTTGTGCTGCAATCATACGTCCGCTGTTAAAAATAAACATGAATGCGCAGATCAATAAAGCCATCATGATCGTGGCATGTTGTAGATGAGAAATAACAAGGATCGGGATAAACGATAAAAGGATCAGAAGGCGAAATGATTTTAATTTACCCAGCGTATCAACAAATTTCCCGATGCGCGGAGAAGTGAGTGAAACAGAAATTCCTCCGACAATATACATCCACATCGTATCTTCTTCACGGAATCCTAAATTGTCAATCAGGTATGGATTGATAAATGAAATGAACATAAAATGTCCTACAACTAAAAAAAAGCAAAATAAAAATGCATTCTGAATATTCCTGTTTCTCAGGATCGCTAAAATTTCGTGCATCGAGATCACTTCGCGGTTAATATGTTTTTTAAAATTCGGTAAGATGAAATGAACAGGAAGTAATAAGATCAGTGACAAAATTCCAACGATCCTGAAAGGTGCAAATACATTCAACTGCTTGCTGATAAAAATTGCAAAAGGAATTCCGAAGATCGATGCGAGTCCGAATCCCAGATTCAAAGTGCCCATGGCTTTTCCACGGCGCGCATAAGGAACCATATCGCTTACAATGGCAATAGTTACGCCGCCTAACAATCCGCCGAATAAACCCGTAAACATTCGGGCAAATAACATGATATAAAAAGTACCTGCAAAAGAACACAGAATACTTCCGCAGCCGAACAAGGCAAACGCGTACATCAGCACATGTTTTCTGTCGAATTTATCTACATAAAATGCGGCGACAAAAGCAGAAATTCCGCCGCTGAGAGAGTATGCAGCAATAAGCCAGCTGTATTCTCTCGGATGTATTACATACAGTTTCATAAACGAAGTCCCCAACGGCAAAAGCAATAGGAAATCAACTATGGAACAGAACCATACAAATGTCAGAAGATATAATATCAGCTTTTCGTTTTTCATTTTTTATGTCAATAAAACGAAGTTAAGTCAAATAACTTAATCCATTATTAACAGTGAATTATGTATTTTTGAAACCGTTTAGAGTTTCAAACGGTTATACTAAAATATGTTAACAGAAACACAGGCGACGGAAAGCTTGATCGATCGCTTAAACATTGATTCTTCGCTTAAAATTATTGCACACAAAGTTTTAAATAATGAACGCATCTCATTTGATGAAGGTGTTTTGTTATATGAAAAAGGAGAGATCGGTTTTGTGGGTATGCTGGCAAATCATATCCGGAATAAAAAACATGGCGACAATACTTATTTCAATAGGAATTTTCATGTGGAGCCTACAAATATTTGCGTGTACACCTGCAAATTTTGTTCGTATTCCAAACTGATCAAGCATCGCGCGGAAGGCTGGGAATATAGCATTGATGATATTCTGAATATCATTAAAAAATACGACGGACAACCGGTAACAGAAGTGCATATTACCGGCGGTGTTATTCCAAAACAGGATTTTAATTTTTATGTGGATTTGTTTAAGCAAATAAAAATGCATCGTCCTGAGTTGCACATTAAAGCATTAACGCCCGTTGAGATCCATTACATTTTGAAAAAAGCCAAACTGAATTATTCAGATGGATTAAAAGCATTGAAAGCTGCCGGATTGGATTCAATGCCGGGCGGTGGTGCGGAAATTTTTCACAGCGATATTCGCGAAGAGATTGCAGGAGGAAAATGCAGTGCGGAAGAATGGCTGGAGATTCATGAAACTGCGCACAGCTTAGGATTGCCAACGAATGCAACAATGCTGTATGGGCACATCGAAACATTTGCGCACAGGGTGGATCACATGGATCGATTACGTCAATTACAGGATAAGACAAAAGGTTTTAATGCCTTTATTC
>JAQBNI010000040.1 GCA_028288625.1 Bacteroidota bacterium
ACAATCTAGTATTTCAAAAAATGGATGCGTTACGCGTCTACAGATCACGCTATTTAACCGATAATACATACAAACGGAATCATTTGTTTTTAAGTTTATTACTGAAAGCTGAAAAATCAGGTTTCAACGGAAAAGAAATGCAGGAGGCTGAATGGTCAGAGATCTCAGATTTACGTCAGCAAAGTAGCCATATTATTGCAGACTGGGAGATTGTACCGTATGAAGAATTGTGGGATATATTTGTAGATCTTGCAAAAAAAGACAAAACATCTTAATTATAGGCGTTCGTATCTTGTAATTTCTTTGTAATTTATTTCTCAGAAATAATCCTCTTGCAGAACTTGAACTTCTCTTAATTTACCAATATATTGTAGTATAATACACAAAATGTATAAAGAACATTTTTGTAATGTTCGGTAATTATTTATGTTATAGAGTAATAAAGATTTTAAACAAAAAAACTCAAATGGAAACATTATCAGAACTGATCAATGTAGTTAACCGGAAGCGGCTTTCAAAGATCGATGTGCTCGACAAAACCTTTTTAAAGAGCAAGAGTACGAATTTATATTATAAATTATATGATGCCATAGAAAGAAAGCAAGTAATGACTGATGAAGAAGCGGGTGTATTAATTTACGGTACAGGAAGAGATGACCCTCGGTATAGGATGCTTAAATCGAGATTAAAAGAAAAAGTTTTAAAAACCGTGATGCTACTTCAAACAAATGATTCATTTTATCACGAAGAAGGTAGGTTATATTATGAATGTATTTCTCATGCTCAAATAATAGAAGTTTTAATTTTTCTTACAGGAACAACAAAACTTATTTACGAGATGATAAAAGAAAATTATTCTATTGCTCTTAATGGACAATTCTATGACATCGTGAAAAATTATTCGTATTATCTTTTATCATATTATAGTTTAATAGGAGATAAAAGATCATTCCTAAAAGAACAAAAGAATTATAAAGAATACATACAACTTGCTCAAAAGAAGCAGGATGCTAAATTTTTATATTTTAAATCCAGTATTGAGTTTGAACATGATGCACCTATAACAGATTCTTTATTAAAAGAAGTAAAAATTAATCTTAAGCAACTGCAATACTTACGTAATGAATTAAGAAATATTGAAATCGATTTTTATTATTTTTTTTTAGCATTAGAATTTTATGAAAAAAATAATGAGTTAGACAAAGTAATGTTGATATGTAATGAGGCTGAGAAGTTAATGCTGTCTAATCCTACCACATATACAAATACTCGAAAAATAGTAATCTTATTATTTAAGTTGAATACATTATTAACTACAAAACAATTTTTATATGGTATAAACCTTATTAATGATGAATCATCCACCATTTTAGAAAATAACTATAATTGGTTTCGTTTAAAGGAAATAGAATTTAAATTACATCTCCAAAATAAAAAAACTGACGATGCATTCAAAGTATATAAACAAGTGCATTTAAATAAATCTTTTAAAAGGCAAGGTGAAAGAATAATTGAAAAATGGAAGATCTACTATGCATATTTTGTTTTTATGGATAGTTATTTAAACAACGGAGATTATAAATTCAGCTTGTCCAAGTTCTTAAACGAAGTTCCCATTAACTCCAAAGATAAATCCGGTTATAATTTTGCCATACGCGTGATAGAGATGCTCTTTATGTTCGGGCGCAAAGAATACAATATTGTTTTTCAGAAAATGGAATCGCTGCGCATTTACAGGACGCGTTATTTAAATGACAACGCATATAAGCGCAACCACTTATTCTTAAGTACATTATTGAAAGCGGAGAAAACAGGATTCAAGGGAAGAGAAATGGAAAAAGCAGACTGGACCGAGATCCGCGAGCTGCGTAAACAAAATAACCATATCATTGCCGATTGGGAAATCATGCCGTACGAAGAGTTATGGGATATTATTGTAGACCTCGCTAAGAAATAATTTTGATCGTCCAATTCATTCAAACACCTAAATGCATAATCTCAGGGATTATGTTTATTTTCATTTGCTAAATTATGCAATATGGAATATCAGAACATCCTCGTAGAAAAGAACGACAAGATCACCATCATCATTTTAAACAGACCTGCAGCGTTAAATGCACTGAGTCCGGATCTCGTTGTGGAATTTAAACAAGCGCTGAAAGAAACGGCAGCAGACCAGGATTGCAAAGTCCTGATCGTAAAAGGAGCGGGAAGAGCATTTTCCGCGGGTGTGGATCTTAAAGCCATGAATGAATCGCTGATCGGCGGACAATTCACTGCAGACCAGATCCTGCACGACGGCGACGAGATCGCGGATATCCTCAGGACCATGCCGCAGCCTGCCATCGCGCAGGTACACGGACACTGCTATACAGGCGCCTTAGAGCTCATGATGCTTTTTGACCTGATAGTAGCCGCCGAAGATGCAAAGATCGGCGATACACATGCGAAATGGGGAATCTTGCCGAAATGGGGAATGACGCAGCGCTTGCCAAGATTAGTGGGAACACTGAAAGCCAAACAAATGTCGTTTACCTGCAAGCCCGTAACAGGTGCGGAAGCAGAAAGGATCGGGCTGGTAAATTTTGCAGTGCCGCTGGAAGAACTCGATTATGTAGTGATGGAGCTCGCACATGACATCCTTCAAAATTCAGCGCAGACTATTGCAGCGTTCAAGCATTTATATTACGAAGGTCTCGATACCACTTTAGCCGAAGGCTTAAAAATAGAAAGCGAATTCACTACGGACATTACCGACCGCACAGAATTCCTCCGCGGTTTTGAAAAAAATAAGTAGAAATTAATTTCCTTTCAGGTTGAGCGCTTTCGCTGCATCTTCGATTGTACCTTTGTGTATTCCGCTTCACCGCTTGCAAATCCCATAGCAGTGGTTGCATTGAAATTCGATCGCTTCATACCCATTAACTGTTCGGGAAGCATAGCCTTAATATCCTCTATTTTCATCGGCGCGATCTTTTTCAGCTCTTCCATTTTTTGGTCATTTCCTGGGCAGCATCTTGCGTATTTGAAAGATCTACCGAAACGGAAGTTTTTCCGTCGTCGCTGGTAAATGTGGTTTCATGTTTGCTTTTGCAGGAAACAAAAAGGCAGATAGCCATTGTATAAACAAATAGTGTTCTCATAGCGGTTGGTTTAAGTGAAGAACAATGTATTACATAATAAATGTAAGAATTCTGAAATGTATGCAATGATTTATTCATTTGAAGTCATTTTTGCCAGGAAAAAACCGTTCAATCAATAAAACTACCGTTCACTCATTTAGTCATCGATTTTTTTTGTTTCCTGAAATGATTTATTACATTAGTTATAAATATAATATCAGGCAACTGAAATTATTGAAAATGAAACCATAAACTAAATAGTCATAAAATGACTGAAAAACTAAATCTATGGGTTTAAGTCTAACACCGCTTTTAGAAACTGCCATCTCTCTTATTGTAGTTTACTTTTTATTCAGCAATGTAATTTCCGCGTTGACGGAATCTGTGTATGCACTGTTGCAGGTACGCGCCGGGTTTCTAAAACATTCAATAGGCAATTTATTAAATGAAGAAACAGATTCACTAAGTAAGATACTATGGAATAACTTCAAAAGTAGATTGCCGTTTGGTCAACTAATTGAAAAAATAATCATCTGGATACGAAAATGGTTAAGCAATCTGAGTCGAAATAATAAAACCGTGGAAACAGTAAGCAAAGCATGTGGATTATTTAATGCAAAACAAAAATTAAAGGAAGCAAACGAAAAATTAGAAGAAGCTAACAAAAAATTTAGCGAGACTGCAAGTGAAGAAAACAGAGTTGCTGTCCTGACTGCAAAGGCATTACGCGACGAGGCAGCAAAAATTGTTATTCCTCTTGAAAATATAGTGGAAAGAGTGTATGAGAATCCAATCATTAAAAACTCCATTAAAA
>JAQBNI010000046.1 GCA_028288625.1 Bacteroidota bacterium
CTTTAATAATATCCATTCACTTAAAGCCATAATTATGAGAAGGAATCTATTAATAATATGCATTATTGGAAGTGTATTAGCTATATCAGGATGCAAAAAAAGTAATAGCATTGGTGCGAAGAAAACAAAACTCACTCATTTACATTATTCAGTAACGGGTTCTCCGTCCTCAACGAAAGATTACGAGATCACTTATAATTCAGCAGGTAAAATAAGCAGGATAGATCAAATTGGAAGTACTACACTCAACACGTATTATTATCTGTATTATTATTCTACACATCTTGATAGTGTGATAAAGTTTAGGACCTCTGATACTCTTTTTATAGAGAAGGCGATTGTACAATGGACCGGAAATAAAATTTCTTTTTCGTGGGAGAATAACTATGGTTATGATGGTTCCGGACGTTTGGCTACAAAATTTTATCCCGGAGGTGGTTCTTACCGGGTTAGCTATGTAACTGATTCGGTTAAATTTTACTGGACACCAGACTTCGGGATAGAACATCTCGAAGAGAGTTATACCTTTCTGCAGAATTTTAAAAACCCATACCTTATCGCTGATAATGAAAATGAAGCTCAGTCGTTAAATTTTTCATTAAATAGCCTTTACAGTGATTTTTATTTGACCAGTCCATATGTACTGAATTATGGCAGAACATATAATTCTAATGGCAGTTTAGCCGTTGAATTTTATTTCACGCCGGAAGGTAATACAGACGGCTATCCTGATAAGATCACGATTACTGCAGTTGGATTTCCAACAACTGTTATTGAGTTTGATTACGAACAGCTCTGATTCGTGTGATACAAATGTAATTCGTAACTTCGCCATATGAATCGCTATGATCAGCGCGGAGTTTCCGCAACCAAGGACGAAGTACACGCTGCTATAAAAAACGCCGATAAAGGTTTATTTCCAAAAGCTTTTTGTAAAATATTTCCCGATTATTTAGCAAATGACGATGCGTTCTGCAACATTATTCATGCAGATGGTGCAGGAACAAAATCTGTGCTTGCATATATGTACTGGAAAGAAACAAATGATCTTTCTGTCTGGAAAGGCGTTGCACAGGATGCTATAGTGATGAATACTGATGATCTCATTTGCGTGGGTGGGACTTCAGATTTTTTATTGTCGTCAATAATTAATCGCAACAAGCATTTAATCCCCGGCGAAGTAATTGCGGCGTTAATTGATGGCACAAATGAAGTGGTTGAAATGCTTAAAGATAATGGAGTTGTTGTGCATGCAATGGGTGGAGAAACTGCTGATGTTGGCGATACGGTGAGAACAGTCATTGTTGATGCTGTGATGACAGCGAGAATGAAAAGAGAAGATGTAATTTCAAATGAAAATATTGGTGATCAAGATGTGATCGTCGGTTTGTGTTCTTACGGACAGGCGAAATATGAATCTGAATATAATGGGGGAATGGGAAGTAATGGCTTAACCTCCGCGCGTCATGATATCTTCTCAAAAATATATGCAGAAAAATATCCTGAGTGTTATGATCCTGCAACACCCCGTGAATTAGTATACAGCGGGTCAAAATTATTGACAGATGCGATAAAAGACTCTCCACTAAATGCAGGTAAACTAGTTTTATCACCGACAAGAACATATGCACCTGTTATAAATAAAGTGATCAAGGAAATTGGTGTAAAAAATATTCACGGATTGATACATTGCAGCGGCGGTGCACAAACCAAGGTGCTGCATTATATTGATCATTTGCATGTGGTGAAGAATAATCTATTTTCAATACCGCCATTATTTAAATTAATTCAGGAAGAAAGCAAAACAGATTGGAAAGAAATGTACCAGGTGTTTAATTGCGGACATAGAATGGAACTCTACGTGAATGAAAAAAATGCACAGGAAATTATTGATATTTCAAATTCATTTGGAATAGATGCGAAAGTGATTGGTTACGTTGAGACTTCAGATAAAAAACAGGTAACTATAACGTCTGAAAATGGAGAGTTTATATATAACTGATTTGAACCTACCTGGCATGTTTTATCAATGAATTAACTCATCTTCTTGTAAAAAATAATTTAACCACATAGAAACATAGTTATTTTAGTGGCAACTGTCTGAAATACTCATTAATAAAAGTTTTCTGTCCATATTTAAAGATATTTGAGCAATTAAAGTTAATAAGGATCCCTTTAGGTACCTGCAATAGTTTCATATAGGAAAGAAGCTGCGCTTCAAAAATGGTATTCATTTCACTAACCGATTTCAATTCTACTATAATACAATCTTCAACAAATAAGTCACACCGAAAATCTATATTCAATTCCTTTTCTTTATAAATTAATGGAATCTTCATCTCTGTGAAAAAATTTATTTTCCTATGAGAAAGTTCCTCGATCATGCATTGATGATAAACACTCTCTAATAGTCCCGAACCTAAATATTTATGAACTTCAATAGCAGCACCTAATATTTGAAAAGTTAGATCATCTAAATATTTTTGTGTCATTCTATGTCTCTATGTGGTTAAAACATTCTTCCACATATAGAGAGACACAAAGCCACATTATTCCATAAAAATTTATAAAATTATTTTTCTTTCAGGTAAATCTCTGCCAGCATGCACCTTGCGCTCCCCCCGCCAACAGCTTCTATTGTGGGCAGGGAAGACATTAAAATAGCAGTATATTTTTCTAACCGTTCAATTTGCAGTTCGGTTAAGCTATTAAATGCAGTTTCCGACATGATCAGGAAGGGCTGTCCATCTGTATTTTGTACCTGCAGCATATTTCCCGCAAAAAGATCCATTTGTTCAGCAGTGATCTCAATAATTTCATGTCCCGTTGATTCCAGTTTTTCCATTACTAACTTTCTTTCATTTTCATCCTTTATGCTTTCCAGGCATATAATAGAAAATCCATCACCGATCGTCATCATCACATTAGTATGATACACTAATTTTCCATCCTTATCATAACTGTGAAAATAAATATGTCCGTATCCGAGTTGTTCGCAGTGCGCAATAAACAGGTCCTTATCGGTTCGGGGTGAAATACAGGCGTATGCTATTTTATTGATGTGATCAAAAATAATACTGCCGGTACCTTCCAAAAATTGATTTTCTTTTTCACTTTCTGAAATATCTATAACATGCGTGATCTGAAACTTTTTTTCAAGTTCCTCAAGGATCTCATCGCGTCGTTCAAGGCGCCTGTTTTGCGTATTCATCGGGTACAGGTATACAGAACCGTCCGCGTGCATCGTGATCCAGTTATTGGGAAAGATAGCATCAGGCTTGGCGGGTTCAACAGTATCCTGGATCACTGTAACATTTATTTTATTCAACCGCAATTTTTCGACAAAAGCATCAAACTCTTCAATCGCTTTTTCGCGTACTTCCTGCTCCGTAATGCCTTCCAGCGATTTTTGAAAAGCATTTGAAATAGCAGTTTCTACATTGAACTGAAAATTCGCCGGGCGGATCATTAAAAGATGTGAAGTACATTGTTTGCTCATACATCAAATTTACAATTACGATTTGCGATTTTTTAATTTAATTTGTGAACAGATTTAAATTAATTATTTTCAATTTCAATTTTATATTATGGATTTTTCTACTGCAGACTTGTACGACGCGCATGAAGGAAGTGTGCAAACCGCCGTACCACTTTTTCAATCTTACGGATTAAAGAAAAAGTTTTCGGGAATGATCGTCACTGCCAAATGTCATGAAGACAACACACCGGTTCGTGATACTTTACAAAATGAAAATGGCAAGGGGAAAGTTTTAGTAGTAGATGGAGGCGGTTCACTCCGTGCGGCATTGCTCGGAGACATGATCGCAGAAAAGGCAATAAAAAATGAATGGGAAGGTGTGATCATTTTCGGATGCATCCGCGATTCAGCAGCAGTCAACAAAATGAACATCGGAATTAAAGCGCTGAATACAAACCCTGCAAAATCCGTGAAGCGCAACCCCGGCATCATTAATGAACCGGTCAGCTTTGCAAATGTTACGTTTGTTCCCGGGCAATTTGTTTACAGTGATGAGGACGGTATCCTTATCAACGAAATCGCCTTGATCTAAATAATTACATTGATATGTATATTATAAGTATTGCGTATTACGTACAGCGTATTGCGATTTTTTAATGTACATACACATTTTGATAAAGATGTGTATAAATACTCAATATGCTATACTCAATACTATTATAGTATTGCTATTACGTACAGCGATTGCGATTTTTTGATGTACATACACATTTTGATAATGATGTGTCTAAATACTCAATACGCTATACCCAATACTATTATAGTGGCAAGCTGTCATCATAGATCTGCTGAAGATCTTCAGTCGGATTAAACAGCACCATAGCCGCCATTACACGGGTAGGACGGCGAAACAGCATAAGCAGCATCACTCCTAAGGCAACAAAAAAATTGAGATCATTCCTTCCTATTAAATAAAACAGGGCATTGATAATCGCTGCACCTTCCAGTAATGCCATTTGAACAATAAAAGCACCGCGGAAAATATTTATTTTTTCTCCAAGTGAGGCAACAGATAATGCTGCCTTGGTGCGGATAAAAAATAAAAACCTGGACGACATCACGCATAGAAATGCACTGACAACCCCTGCAATTTCAAAGATCACATTGTTTTCAGCAGTTGTAGTTTCTTTCTTTACTAAATACCTGAATAATACCAGGATCACAATAACTCCTGCGCATAAAGCTGCATGAATAATATTCAGTATTTTAAATTGTTGTCCGACCGTATTTTGATTGTCCATTTGTATTTTTAATAAAGATATTAATTCAGGCAATATAGCCTTAACAAATTAAATTCCATATCGCCTTTATGTTGACATATCCTTTGATTTGTGGTATTTTCAGACAACGAATAGTCTGTAAATTACATCTTTGTTGTATATTTATGTTATGAAAAGAATTTTCTACCGGGTATCATTTTATACCGCGCTTTCCTTCATGCTCACCTGCTGTAAAAAAGAATCAGACACTGTCAGTGGCGATATGGGAGAGAATTTTTTCCCGGATGATTCAGGTGCTTATGTAATTTACAAGGTAGATTCCATGATCTTTGATGATTTTACACAAACGACAAGAACATCTACGATCTACCTGAAGGAAAAGGTAATGGACCAGTTTACAGATAACTTGGGAAGACTTGCAAAAAGGATAGAGCGTTATTATTCAGACACGATTCCAACAGTTCCCAGCTCATGGCAGATATTTAATGCTTTTTACATGGTTAAAACGAGCAGGAATGTTGAAAGGGTAGAAGATAATCTTCGCTATATAAAAATGGTCTTCCCGAATAACAATGGAGAAAAGTGGCTGGGTATGCGATATATTATTTCTCCGCCGCCATATATCATAGATTCGTCGAACTACCGGGTGAATGATTGGGTGTATACAATACAGGACAAAGATGTGACCTATGATAATTCTTTCAAGATTTTTGATTCCACGTTAACTGTATTTCATATTTATGATTCTTCCGCGATCAATAAAACATATTCCATAGAAAAATATTCCCGGAATATCGGGTTGACGTATAAGGAATTCTGGATAGTAACGGCACAAACACAGATTGGTTTACCCTGGATTGACCGTGCAGAAAAAGGTTTTATTATGTGGCAATATGCAATAGATTATGGTAAGGAATAAATACATTTTAATCACATTACTTGTATTTCCGTTAATGATGTTTGCACAGGCAAATACCGGGAAATACATAGTTTATTTTAAAGACAAGGCGGAATGTAAAAACGTCAGTAATCTTTTTTCTCCGAAAGCATTAGAGAAAAGAAAAAAATTTAATATTCCGTTTGATGAAAGAGATTTTCCTGTCAAGGCAGAATATGTAGAGCAGTTAATTCAAAAAAATATTCCTGTGTTACAACATTCCGACTGGTTGAATGCAGTGGTAATTTCTGCCGATGAAAAGCAAATTGAACTGGTTAAAAAAATGTTTTTTGTTTCATCAATAATAAAAATTACTAAGGGTAATACAACCGGTGTAGCTTCTATTTCGAATGAAGAATCGTGCGAAAGCATAGAAAATACTGAATATGAAGAAAATTTTAGTAATTCTTATGAGCAATTCCATTTATTAAATGGAGATTATTTACATGGGCAAGGTTTTAATGGAGAACGTATGACTATTGCAATGTGTGATGAAGGGTTTAACAATGCAAATAATAACCCCGGATTTACTCATGTCTTTTCTGATCATCGTTTGTTGGGATATTATGATTATGTCGATAATGATTCTACTGTTTTTAATACAGGTAATCATGGGTCATATTGTTTTTCTTTTATTGCAGGTCTAAAAGCAAATTCGTTTATCGGGACATCTACAAAATCAAAATTTTATTTATTCCGCACTGAAAATGGCAATTCTGAACGGTTACAGGAAGAATTCAACTTGGCAACTGCATTGCAGCGCTGCGATCAGTTAGGGGTTGATATCGTTTCTATCTCACTTGGATATACAACATTTGATGTCAGTTCTGAAAATCATGATACAACCGATATGATGAAGAACAATACACCTTCAGCTATAGCAGTAAATATTGCAAGTTCTAAAGGAATACTTGTTTGCGTGGCTGCAGGGAATGAGGGTGCTAATCCGGCATGGCATGTTATTTCAACTCCTTCAGATGCAGACAGTGCTTTTTGTATTGCTTCAGTTGATGTAAATGGTGTGCCCGCTCCTTCGAGTGGCTGGGCATTGGCAGCTGATACGAGAATAAAGCCAAATGTTGCAGCAGTTGGGCAACATCCGAAATACTTAGATATTAATGGAAATGTTGTGAGTTTAAGTTCGGGTACATCGTTCGCTACGCCATCGCTTGCAGGCATGTCTGCATGCCTATGGGAGGCGTTTCCATCAAAGACAAACTGGCAAATAAAAACAGCGATTGAACAAAGCGCTTCGCAATATCTAAATCCTGATAAACATATTGGCTATGGTATTCCTGATTTTAAAAAGGCATACGAGATATTGTCCGTAGCAAATTTTGTTTCTAACGAAAAATTGGAAAGTGAATTTTTAGTGTACCCAAATCCGTTTAAGTATAATATCGGAATAAACAACAGTGGGAGCGCTGTTATCAATAAAATTGACCTTATGAATGATATTGGACAAGTAATTTACTCTGATAATTCCTTCCACGATAATTCTATAGCATTAAACGATCTTCCAAAAGGTATGTACACTTTGCAAATCGCAACAAGCAACGGCATCCTCATTAAAAAGTTAATAAAGGATTAATTTCACGGGGTACATCTCTTTAAATATTAGGGAGTACTTTTATTCTTTCAATATTAATAATGAAGATCATCTCCTTTATACTTTTCTCTGCCCTTCAGCTTTACTTTATCAGTTCGTTTGCCCAAAATGATTCTCTCATTGATACCGTTAAGATCACAACTCCGGCATCTTTAAAAAATAAAAATTCCGGTGAAGAGAAGGCGGCGCTGTTTACCATCAGCGGTTATATGAAGGATGCAAAGAACGGCGAAGTGCTCATCGGGGCAAATGTTTACGTACAGGAAAATAATGCACTTGGCGCTACAACAAATTTATATGGCTTTTATTCTTTGTCGCTTCCTAAAGGGAAGTATAAAGTAGCATATTCTTATTTAGGTTTTAATACAACATTGCGCGAGGTGATCCTTGATAAAGATATGCGCATCAATGTTGAATTATCCGACCAGGCAAAATCATTGGAAGAAGTGATCATCACAGATCAGCGGAAAGATGAGAATGTAAAAAGTACAGTGCTTGGAAAGGAAGAGCTTTCAACAGAGCGCATAAAATCTATCCCTGCATTTATGGGAGAAGTGGATATTATAAAAGCGCTTCAGCTGCTCCCGGGCGTGCAGGCGGCGGGAGAGGGCAATTCCGGTATTTATGTCCGTGGCGGCGGTCCCGATCAGAACCTTGTTTTACTGGATGATGCGATCGTATACAACACCGGGCACTTATTCGGATTCTTTTCCGTGTTCAATCCCGATGCAGTAAAAAATACAACATTGTATAAAGGAACGATGCCTGCAAATTTCGGCGGCAGGCTATCTTCAGTAATCGACATACAAATGAAAGAAGGCAACAACCGCCGCTTTGAAATGGAAGGAGGCATCGGCATTATTTCTTCGCGGCTTACCTTGCAGGGACCGTTTAAAGCACCGAAAAAGAAAACGCCGGCGAAGGGTTCGTTTTTAATTTCTGGAAGAAGAACTTATG
>JAQBNI010000051.1 GCA_028288625.1 Bacteroidota bacterium
CCACCTGACGCCGGCACAAATTGCAAACGGCGATTATATTTCCTACATCATCCATTTTCAGAATAAAGGAAATGACACTGCGTTTAGGATAATTGTTGTAGATACGCTGAGCGCGAACGTTGATGTGAGTTCGTTGCAAATCATATCAGCTTCCGCGCCGTATACTTTGGAAATATTGCAAGACAGGATTTTGAAATTTACTTTCGATAATATCAGGTTGTCCTTTGACACGCTGGCACTCAACAGTACAGGTTATATTGCCTATAAAATAAAGGCTAAGCCAACAGTTTCACTGGGAAATACAATTGATAATACCGCTAATATCTTCTTTGATTATAATGCTCCTATCAGGACGAATACGGTGCAGACGCAGATCGTTTTATTATCGGCTGTGAAGGAAATAAAAAAACAAAACGGAAAGATGAGCATTTATCCGAACCCGAACAGCGGAACTTTCACCATCAGTTATGAGAAAAAGAGTAAGGCTGAGCTTAGACTGCAGTTGATCGATATCACCGGCAATATTATTTACGAAGAAAGAAAACAGCATTTAGATAAAACAGAATTTGTTCTTCGCCAAAATGATCTCGCAAAAGGAATTTACTGGATAAAATTAAATGATGGAAGTACTGATTATACAAATGCTATTATCGTGCAATAATATTTTATTGGATTCAATATATAAATATTGTAAATTCGTAATAACCAACGTATAAAAAAATTATATGAAAAAGCTATTTACCGTTTTTTTGTCTTTCACATCGCTTGTATGCTTTTCGCAAAGACTCGTTGAAGAAGTTTGTTTGGGCACACCGAATTCAGACTTGATTGTGGGTTTCCACGAAAACAACGATTCCACGACTACGATCATAAAAACGCTTCAAACGTATGATACTTTAGGAGTACCTTATTTTACCTATGAGCTTCTGAAGCTGGATAAAAGCATGCACCTAGTTTACAGCAAAAAACTTGATTTGATAGTCAGTTTAAACAACAATTCGTGGGCATCCAGCGTGCTAACTGATGCAGATGGAAGCATGCTGATATTCGGAATGGTGAATCCGCTTGCCTCCAAATATGATCCGAATGGAAATTTTCTCTGGAAAGCGGACAGCATTGAACTGATTAATACATACGGATCTATAAACGCAATCCAAAAACCCGACGGCGGCTATATTTTTTACAATGGCACTGGACCTGAGAGAGATATACTGTCCGTTTCGAATACAGGACATTTTATCTGGAGAAAACATTTTTCACTTACGGATATTTTATCTCAAGACATCAGTAATCAACATTTTTTATCTGTAACACCTCTCTTTAATAATAAAACGCTCGTAACAGGTACCATAAAAAAGGTTACTGTTAGCGGCGTTGGATTCGATACGATCAGAACCGTCCACTACCTGCTCAATTCATCCGGCGCAATCATAGCTACTAACGATCAGTATACTTTACCTTCCCTGATTATTCCGGATTTTTCTTCTCATCATGATATTGTACTCTTTGGAACAACGCAGTCTATACCAATGGGCGGCATCGTGCTGCTTGATCCGAATAATTTATCGACGGTGCGATACGATACAATGATCGCGCCTATCCAGGTGAACATGACTACTTACAATAAGAAGTTTGAAGACACCTCACATATTTATTCTTTTCACAGTAATTGGAGCGACTATAATGACAGCATGATCTATTGCCAGGACATCAATTTAAATATGCTGTGGTCGTACCGGCTTCATCACTTTGCTTATTACGGCAGACCGGAAACTACGCCGCTGCTGCTGGATAACAACCGCATATATGCAGACCGCTCGCTGATTGACAATGGCGTGAAGATCTGGGAAAGCAATGTGGAAGTAAAAGATACCATTTATTATAAGGGAAAGATGTGGTTTAACAACAGTTACATTATTAAAAAAGATTATAACGGCAAGGATATTTCTTACGTTCTGGATTATGCTGATCAAGTTTGTTTTTGTTTAAAG
Organism: Bacteroidota bacterium; assembly: GCA_028288625.1. GTDB lineage: Bacteria > Bacteroidota > Bacteroidia > Chitinophagales > JADIYW01 > JADJSS01. The sequence goes on from JAQBNI010000051.1 coordinate 1,992, forward strand.
ATAGAAACTATATGGCTGGTACAAATCATAGATATTCAAACAGGCTTGGTGAAAGAAAAAACGATCATTGATCCCAAACCGCGGCAGTCGGGGTGGCTCCTTCATTATGGACCTGGGCAGATATTTTTTGCTGCGAGCGATGAAACGCCCTGTAACTACGGCAGCGATGATGTTTACCTCGGTTATTATTCCGGCATCTACAATTCAGTATACGGTGTCGCCTTTATCGACTATAACAACAACAACGTGAAGAATGCGGGCGAACCGACGTATCCATGGGGATATGCGTACACCCGCAGCGCAAGAGATTCGCAAATGACACATCTTTACAGCACCGGGCAATTTTTATTTTACACGGATACCGGAAATTATAACACGCATATTTCTTTATACAATGATTATTTTACGATCAGCCCCGCACAATTTAATTCGTCGCATACTACTTACGGACATGCCGATACCGCATATTTTGCATTGCATCCGATCCCGGGAAAAAATGACCTTGAAATAAAACTGCTCAATAATTGGTGGACGCGTATGGGAAGGGTAAACAAATATACGGTATCACTAACGAACAAAGGCGCGTTCCCTGCCAGCGGCAAAGTTAAGCTTGTCTTAGATCAACGGCTCTTATCGCTTACTGCAACTCCGCCACCCACGTCGATGAGCGGCGATACTATGATCTGGTCCATTACGAATCTTCCTCCGGCGCAAACAGTGTCTGCTGTTCTTCATTTTACAGGAGCTACGCCACCGGTATTGAACGCAGGTGATACTTTATTTTCGCAAGCATGGATCATCAATGATTCTGTTGATATAGTTCCGGCAGATAATTACACAACGCTGAAGGAAGCGGTATTATCTTCTTATGATCCGAATGAAAAAACAATTTTATCCGGCAGCAACCTGACGCCGGCACAAATTGCAAACGGCGATTATATTTCCTACATCATCCATTTTCAGAATAAAGGAAATGACACTGCGTTTAGGATAATTGTTGTAGATACACTGAGCTCAAATGTTGATCTGAATTCTTTACAAGTTATAGGTTCATCTGCGCCATATACACTGGAGATCATACAAGACAGGATTTTGAAATTTACTTTCGATAATATCAGGTTGTCGTTTGACACGCTGGCACTCAACAGTACAGGTTATATTGCCTATAAAATAAAGGCGAAGCCAACAGTTTCACTGGGAAATACCATTGACAATACTGCGAATATCTTCTTTGATTACAACGCTCCTATCAGGACAAATACGGTGCAGACGCAGATCGTTTTATTATCGGCTGTGAAGGAAGTAAAAAAACAAAACGTGAAGATGAGCATTTATCCGAACCCGAACAGCGGAACTTTTACGATCAGTTATGAGAACAAAAGTAAGACTGAGCTTAGACTGCAGCTGATCGATATCACGGGAAATATTATTTATGAAGAAAGAAAACATCATTCCGATAAAACTGAATTTGTACTTCATCAAAATGATCTTGCAAAAGGAATTTACTGGATAAAATTGAATGATGGAAATACTGATTACAGCAGTGCGTTCATCGTACAATAAATAGATTCATGAAAAAGTTTATCGTTTTATTTGTTATACTTTTTACCATTACTTTATCAAATGCACAACAAATACTTTGGGATCAATGCAACGGAATTTCCGGCTTTAATAATTTAATTGAAGATGTTTCAGGAAATATTTATACCTATACTTATTCAGATTCAAGCGAACAATATATCGGCATAAACAGGCTTTCGAAATTTGACAAGGACATTCAATTGATGTGGACTAAAGATTCAGATTCAGGCGAGTATTTTATAAAATATATTGAGGATGATCAGTCATTTTTTTCATTGGTGAGAATTAATGATTCTTCAGTAGTCATAAAAAAATACAACAGCAATAAAAACCTTCTATGGATTACTGATACTCTTTCAATCTCACGCTATTATTATTCAATTAATGAAATTAAAAAGACGGCGCAAAATAATTACCTCTTCGCATTTGGTGGCTTAAACAGATCTGTTATTATCTGTACCGATCATAACGGCAATTCCAAATGGAGAAAAGATCTAGATATCACAGAAAAATACCCCGTGAGTTTGCCATTTTTTGGTGCCAATTATTTATTGGACCTGGTAGAAAATAATGACAAGGGCATAATGACCGTAGAAAATTTCTTTTTTGGCGGTGATTGGAATCCGGATCGATATATTACTGTAAAACAATTGATCGACAGCAATGGCGTGAAGCGAAGAGCAGATACAAGCCTTAGCTTTCCGGATCATCCTTCCAACTTTCTTATGGATAATAACTTTTATAATTATCCATTCTTTAAAGAAAATACATCGCATTACTATCCTGAGTTCTATTCGTCATTATATTATAACAAAGACGAACTTATTTTTAAAGTAACCAATTCAGATCTTGATGTAATCAGCCTGGATACAATTGAAAATTATATTGATATTGAACAGGAAAATGTTACAAGGAAAATTAATGACAGCTCCTATTTTCTTTTCGCAAAATTTATCGATTCTCACCGGGATACGATTAATTATGTTGAGAATGGCAGGGTTGAATTCAGGATATACAATATTACCGGCAACCTGGTTTGGAATTACAATACGCCATTTTACGTAAATATATCTTCATATAATAATGCTGCCATTTATCAATTATCTGAAAAGAAATTTTTAGTTGAATTAAATGATCCTCTCGATAAAAAAATATATCGTTTTCTATTTGATGACCTTCAACTAAAATGGCAGACAGTCTCTGCGGATTCTATACAAGGAAATCATTTTAACTACCATGCTATAATAGATTCTTATCATATAGCCAGTATCAGCAACAATCCTTCTTCTCATTTCAATACTGGAGATGATACCTCCTTTTATACCTTGCAATCTTTTTGGGGAATTGACGATAGTGAATATGCCCATGTAATCAGCTATGTATATGGAATAAATACAGTAAATGGAAATGTAGAAAAATTTATGCGGATAGACAGCTTTGCATTGCCTAAGTATTACTACACGGCAAATAATATCAATTTCTATGATACCTACTACGCTGTCAATTTCTTTAAAGTATTGCCCGATGATAAATTATTCTTATCTACTGTAGCGTATAATAAATGTAATTCCGGCAACCTCAATTCTTATTTAGCAATACTTGGGCGATTAAATACTTCCGTAAAAAATTCTTCTGCCTCCACCGGCAAATTAAATATTTATCCCAACCCGTCTAATGGTTTATTCAAGGTTGATTTTCACGATGATAATATCTCCACCTTACACTTTCAATTGATAGATATTACCGGAAAAATTATTTATACGGAAAGTAAATTACATCAATACAAAACAGAATTTACTATCAATACAGCATCTTTTTCGAAAGGCATTTACTGGATAAAATTGAATGATGGAAATAATATTTACAGCAATGCAATAATTGTTCAATGAATTCATGCATAAAAAAATCTTCTTTTATTTTGTAAAAACTTTTCGACCTTCATGATTCCACATACTATTATTCCACATACTATAAAAACTTTAGTTTCGATTTGAAGGTATATAAATATCAAAGGTTGCACCTTTGTTTAATTCCCCTGTTGCAGTGATAATACCGTTGTGATTCTCCACAATTTTTTTCGCTATGGCAAGCCCGATTCCTGTGCCTTTTACTTGTTTATCATGAAGGCGTTGGAATAATTCAAAGATGCGGTCTTTGTATTGAGGTTCAAAGCCAATGCCATTGTCGGAGACGCTGATATGACAATACTTTTTTTGAGGAGAAAGATTTTCGTTGTTGAGTTTTATACCTTCCGTTATTACGCTATTTATTTTTATATGAGGTGTAATATTTGATCTGGAAAATTTTAATGAATTGCCAATAAGATTGTGCATGAGCTGGCGAAACTGAAATGGAATTATATCTACATCACACAGCTCGTTTGTCTCAATAACAGCCTGTTTAATGTTCAAATCATCTTTCAAATCTTCTTTTACTTCCTCAAGAATTTTATTGAGGTCAGTAGTTTCGTACTTGCGTTCTGTGATCTTGGTTCGTGAGTAAGCAAGCAAATCCTGGATGAGCGTTTGCATACGGTTGGCTGCGTTGTTTATTTTCGCAAAATATTGTTTGGCTTTGTCTGATAAGTTTTCCCATTCATCACTATTGATACGTGAAGAAAAGTTTTGTATTTGCCGAAGTGGCTCCTGCAAATCGTGACTGGATATGTAAGTGAATGATTTGAGTTCTTCGTTCATCTTTTGTAACTCAGCATTAGTTATTTCTAATTGTTGCGCTTTGGCTTTGTTTTCTTCTTCGGCAAGTTTTCTTTCTGTAAGGTCGCGGGTTACTTTTACAAAACCGATAATGTTCTTGTTATTGTCACGAAGAGCCGTAATTACAACGCTGCCCCAGAACTTACTTCCATCTTTTCTCACGCGCCAGTTCTCATCAGTTGCTTTTCCAATTTCTGATGCCAGTGCAAGAAGTTTTTGAGGAACATGATTTGCCTGGTCTTCCGCCGTATAAAATGCAGAAAAGCTTTTTCCAATGATTTCTTCTGCTTTATATCCCTTAATATTTTCGGCACCTTTATTCCAGTTTTCAATAATTCCTTGTTCATTCAATAGTATGATTGCATAGTCCTGGACTTCTCCAACCATACGATGATATCTTTCTTCGCTGAGCGTAAGCGTTTCATTTATTTTCTGAAGATCTGCAGTTCGGTCTTTTACTTTTGTTTCTAAAGAGAGCGCTAATTCGCGGTATTGTTGTTCGCTTTCTTTTATTTTGTTATTTAATAATGCCTGTGAAGTTACCTCTGTGGCAATGATGCCAATACCGTCCACTTCATTATTTATATTTCGCTGCGGATAAAGAATAAAATTATAATACTTCAGGGTTGTTACTCCGTCTTGTAAAATATGTACAGGAGTTTCAACGGCATTGAACGGAATACCTGTTTTATATACTTGTGCAAATACGTCTTTATAGCCCTGTTCCGCTAATTCAGGCAACGCCTCAAAATAGGATTTGCCCATTATCTCATCTCCCTTTCCCCAAATTGCTATGATGGGTTTATTGGCTATTGTTATGACCAAATCTTCTCCATATAAAATACCAATGGCAGAAGGAGATGAATGAATGAGATGATGGTAACGCTGTTCGCTTTCTTCAATTTTCTTTCTCAGGAACTGTTCCTCTGCAACATTTATTTTTAGCCTGTCTGATGTTTTTAGTTCCTTTAAAATTTTCAGATAGGATGCAATAAGAATGATGATTGAACCGAGGATCAAAAAAATTGTAACCAAAGGAGTGATAAATGCGGATTTATTCAGCGATTCAGAACGAACATTTAGAAGTTTATCCTCCTGGTTCTCCATGACGTTAACTTGTCTGCGAACAGCATCCATTAGTACTTTGCCTTGTAATCTGCTTTCAACCGTTACTTTTGTTGTATGTAAAGCAAGATTGCGATTCATGTGTTCCATTCTTTTAAAAATAGCGGTTCGCAATACGGCTAAGTTTTGTTGTTGAAGCGGATTATCTTTTGTGAGTGTCTTAATGTTATTCAGATACAAATTAAGATTAGAAGTTTTGGCGGCAACAGGTTGTAGAAAAACAGAATCCTTAGTAAGCATATACCCACGCTCGTTTGATTCTATTTCACTGAGTGTGCCGATAATTTTTCCAAGTTCTAATTTAACTTGTTGGGTATGATTAATCAAGTCACCTGTTTCAATAAGATTTTGAATCCTGAAATAAGACAAAATAGACAGTGCGATCAAAAAGATAGATGCGAGCAGGAAAATAATTTTAACGCGGGTATGTTGTACTTTCTCAACCATATTTAAAGAGGCTACGGTCAACAGCAAGAAATATCTGTTGCATTAATTACAATGTAAGCATAATTTTTAATACCGCAAATTCACGGTAAATATTGAAAATTGGTTCTGTTAAATTGAAAAATGTTAAAAAATAAATCCTCTTCCAGGTATGGATTTTGCTCTGCGGATGTAAAAAATTTTAGTTAAATTCGATAGTCGTAAATTTTATCAATCCTAAAAAATAAAATGAAAAAACTATTTCTCATTATTTCGGCTGCAGGTATGTTATTTACCGGGTGCCAGAAAAACAATTTAACCGATCAAACTCAAACTGCTGCGGTTCCTTTACAAAGGACGTGCGCATCCATGGAAGTATTGTCGCAATTAATGAAGGATGATCCTACACTGGAAGCGCGTATGAACGCATATGAAGAAGTTGTACAAAGAAACATGGCGAATAATACAAGCGCTCGTCTTGTAAACGGCGTTATTGAAATTCCTGTAGTAGTGAATGTACTTTATAAAACCACTGCGGAAAATGTTTCTCTTGCGCAGATCCAATCGCAAATTGATGTATTGAATGAAGATTACAATGCAACGAATTCAGATTTTAATAAAGTTCCTTCTTTGTTTGCAGGTGTAAAAGCAAACGTCGGTATCCGTTTTGTACTCGACCAGGTGATCCGAAAATCTACTACAAAGAAAAGCTGGAGCACGAACGACGCGATGAAAAAATCAGCTCAAGGCGGTATCAATGCGACATCCCCAACAACAAAATTAAACCTGTGGGTTTGCACATTGAGCAACGGCGTTTTAGGATACGCTCAATTTCCGGGCGGTTCATCTTCAACGGATGGCGTCGTAATTTTAAATACCGGCTTTGGTCGCACGGGAACTGCGAGAGCTCCTTATGACAAAGGCAGAACTGCAACACACGAAGTTGGACACTGGCTGAATTTACGCCACATCTGGGGTGATGCTACATGCGGAAATGATTTGGTGAGCGATACACCCACTCAACAAACTGCAAATTTCGGATGCCCCGTATTCCCTCATAAAACCTGCAGCAACAGCGGAGATATGAGTATGAATTACATGGATTACACAGATGATCTTTGTATGTATATGTTCTCCGGCGGACAAAAATCCAGGATCATGGCAACATTTGCTTCCGGTGGTCCGAGAAATAGTTTTGCAAAATAATTTCTTTAGTTATAAAATAAAAAGGCTGTCTTACCGACAGCCTTTTTTATTTTCTGAAAAGATCACTTAAACGAAATTCTCTTTTATTAATTTTAATATTTCTGCAGATATCTGCGGATTACTGCCGAGGATTTGTCTGCCGTACAGCCAGTTATTTCCACCATTGAAATCATAAATTTTTCCGCCAGCCTCCCGGAGGATCAATGCCCCGGCAGCTACATCCCATGGAGAAAGTGAATATTCAAAGAAAGCATCAAAGCGCCCGCAGGCTGTGAAGCAAAGATCGATCGCTGCGGAACCGAGACGGCGGATGCCTCGTGTGCGGGTCATCAATTTTTGAAACACTTTAATATATTGATCAAGCAGATCGAAATCGTAATACGGAAAACCTGTTGCAATTAAACTGTCGGATAATTGTGAAGTGCTTGAAACGCTGATCTCATTTCCATTCATATAAGCGCCGTTATCTTTCACCGCATAAAAACATTCATTGCGGTTTAATTCATACACCACGCCCACTACGATCTCATCATTATGCTTTAACCCTACTGAAATTCCGAATACAGGAACCTGGTGAATAAAATTTGTAGTGCCATCCAGCGGATCGATGATCCATTGCCATTCACCTTGCTTGCTTTCAATTGTATTTTCTTCCGTTAAGAAAGTTGCCTGCGGTAAAATTTGCTGCAATTGCTGCACCAACAATTTTTCCGATTCTTTATCTACATAAGTAACGAGGCTGTTTAATGACTTTGTTTCAATATCTTTTTGATGGATTTTCCCGATCTCGCTCTGAATAAAGATTGCCGTTGATTCTACAACACTTATCGTTTGTTCCTGTATGTCGATTAAATTGATCATATTTTATTCTTTCCCTTCCATTACTACAACAAACTCGCCTTTTGGTTCTTTCGATGAAAAATATAAAAGCACTTCCGCCACAGTTCCTCGAACAGTTTCTTCAAATTTTTTTGTTAACTCGCGGCTCACAGAAATTTTTCTTTCTTCTCCAAAGTGTTCCTTTATTTCATTTAATAATTTAAGTATGCGGTAAGGCGATTCGTAAAAAACGATCGTGCGCTGTTCATCTTTCAACGACAATAATCTTTTTTGCCTTCCTTTGAGATGCGGTAAAAATCCTTCATAAATAAATCTATCTGTAGGAAAGCCTGAGTTTACTAATGCCGGCACGAAAGCAGTAGCGCCCGGCAAACATTCGACTTCAATTCCATGCTTCAAACATTCCCTGACCAATAAAAAGCCGGGATCAGAAATAGAAGGCGTGCCCGCATCTGAAATTAAGGCGATAGAAATCCCGGATCTTATTTTTTCCACTACATTCTGCAAGGTCTTATGCTCATTATCTTTATGGTAGGATTGCATTTGCGTTTGTATAGAAAAATGCTGACAGAGATATTTACTGTTCCGCGTATCTTCTGCAAGGATCAGCTGTACACTTTTCAATACTTCAATAGCACGAAACGTCATATCCTGTAAATTGCCGATTGGAGTTGGAACGATGTAGAGTTTCATTTTATATAGTTGCATGTAATTTAGATATATTACGCAACAAATCAAAAATGCACGAATTAATTAATGGATCACTTTTATTAAAAGGTCATCGAGGTAAGAGATCAAATGATAGGGTTTATATTTCCGCCAGTTGATCTCGTTGTATCTTTCATTGATATTGATATAGTGATGTATCCGGCTTTGTTGAATTTCTTCGAGGATATGCGTTCTGAAATTTATGGCGATGATCCATCCATCCTTATCTTTAATATCATCATACCATTCTTCGTAGTATTCATTACTCGCTCCGAAGAATTCCAGTATATTTTCACCGATCAGTACAAATTTTGAAATGCCGTTTTCCACTAAAACATCTATCACTTCTCTTTTCAGGAACATGACATCGTTCTGGAGACAATCATTCCATTCACCAATAAATTCAATTATCGCAGAACCATGCTTGTAATCTACAAACAGCAATTTGAGGTATAGTGTGTCCGAACCGAAATAATCCCATTGCGGATGAATATAATAATTGTAGATGGTATCAGAAAATTCAAACTCGCTGTATTCGCGACCGAAGAACGGAGATTTTTCATCTTCTTCAGCTGTATAAAAATCGCGCCATTTCCAATATGGTTCTATGTTGTGCAATGCTTGTCGTTGAGTTTTTAATAATAACTGAATTTAGAATAAAATATTTTAATCCGCAACACAACTTTTATTTTGCAATAAAATATTCGGCAATATCATCGATCGGGCGTTTTACAAATTTACCAAGCTCACAACCGAATTTATCTGCAACTATTTTTAATTCATCCTTGAAGTTATAGGCTATGGAGCCAACAAAACCTACCCGATAGCGCTGATAATTATCATAGGTAGCAACACCGTATTTAAAAAATTCTTCAAATGAGAACGCAAGGAAATGCTGCACGTATGGTGTATCTCTGAAAATAGTCAACACCGGTGCAAAACCTGCTAAATAGCGGTTTGGTGAAGGACGCTTATAAACCTTTTCAAGGATTTCACTCTTCGTTAATTTCATTTCTTCTTTAAGATGTTTTTGAATTTCCGCCGGAAGTATTTCATATAAAAAATCCCTCAAAAGATATTTTCCCATAAACGCGCCGCTGCCTTCATCACTCAAAACATAACCCATTCCAATTTTGGATTCCACCCAATTGTTTCCATCAAATAAAATTGAATTTGAACCCGTACCGAGTATACATGCAATGCCCGGAGCACCGGAGGTAACTGCAATTCCCGCCGCTTTCATATCGTGATCGACATATACCTGTGCATTCGGAAAATTGATCTGCAATACATCACGAACAATATCGTTTCGCTCCGTACTCGAACAGCCTGCACCAAAAAAACGGATAACTTTTACATCATCCTTTAATTTCAGGAGATCTGCATTTTGATTAATGATCTCATTTATTTCATGGTGATTTTGTATCACCGGATTTATTCCAAGCGTTTCAAAATCAGATTTCTTTTTTGTTGAATCGTTGTAAAACAACCAGCTGGTTTTGGTAGAACCGCTATCTGCAAATAATATCATGCAACAAAAGTAACTAGTTTTTTTTACGAGTAGAAGGAACCGGTATTTATATTTTTCCTATATAAAAAGTAGTGCGAGCCGTTTTTTTAGTAAATTAGATGAAAATATCTTATGCCAACAGCTTTATTAATAGGCGCCACGGGATTAGTCGGCGGAAATGTGCTTGACCAATTGTTAGCCGACAATGATTATTCGCAGGTAACCGTTCTGACACGGAAAACACTGAATAAGAATAATCCAAAATTAAAAGAAGTGCTGATCAATTTCGATAAGCTTGATGAGCATGCGGGTGATATAAAATCCGATGCTGTATTTTGTTGCTTAGGTACTACTATTAAAACTGCAGGCTCGCAGGAAGCATTCAGGAAAGTGGATTATGAATATCCGCTTCGCGTGGCAGAAATAGCAAAACAAAACGGGACGAAAAGATATCTATTAATTTCTGCATTAGGTTCTTCAAAAAGCTCGATCATTTTTTATAACCGGGTAAAAGCGGAAGTGGAAGAAGCCATTGCAAATTTAAATTTTGAAGCATTTCATATTTTGCAACCATCGCTTATTCTCGGCGAGCGGGAAGAGATGCGCATCGGCGAAGAAATTGCACGTGTTGCCGCGCCGGTCATGAATGTACTGATGGTTGGTCCGCTGAATAAATATAAAGCCATCAAGGCAACACAAATTGCAAAGGCGATGATCTACTATTCCAAAATGGATCTACAGGGAATTTTTAAACACGAAAGTAATGATCTGCAAAAAGTGTAGAGTGTCAGAACGGTTTAAAACCGTCTGACACTTAAAACCCCAGCTTAATATTTATGGTACAGACGGCGCAAGCCGTATTGACCATAGCAGTAGATAAATAAATATTATTTTATGACTGTCATTGAAGATGAGATATATCATATTTATAACCAGGGAAATAATAAACAACTAATCTTTTTTAACGGAGAGAATTATTCGTATTTCATGAAATTAGTTGGCAAACATATTTTTCCATATTGCAATATTTTAGCTTATTGTTTAATGCCCAACCATTTTCATTTCTTAATACATACAAACCAAATAAGTATAACAACAATAAAACATGGAAATATTGAAATTACAAATCTCTCAAATGGATTCAGAAGATTACAAAGTGCTTACGCGCAAGCTATAAATAAGCAGGAAAATAGAAGTGGTTCATTATTCAGACAAAATACTAAATAAAAGCTTACAGATAAAGATTATTCTCTGACGTGCTTTCATTATATACATCAAAATCCTTTAACAGCCAAACTGGTTTCAAGAATGGAAGAATGGACATTTTCTTCATTTAAAGAGTATACAAATAATGCATACCTATATTGTAATAAAGAAATTGCAGAACTTTATCTAGGTATAGGTAACGAGAATTTCTATGATGAGTCTTATAAGATAATAGATGAAGAAAAAATTAAAAATTTATATTGATCCATGATATGGTGCAGACGGCTTCAAGCCGTACTGACCAATCATATCGCAACACCAACAACCTGTTCAACAGAAGTCTTAATTATATTGACCGCTTCTTTTATTTGCGCCTCGTTAATAATTAATGGCGGTGCAAAACGGATAATGTTGCCGTGCGTGGGTTTTGCGAGCAACCCGTTATCGCGCATTTTTAAACAAATATTCCATGCGAGCTCGCCGGGTGTATTCCAGTTATGTTCCCCGCTCTCATGTGTTTTTATCACGATCGCATTCAACAAACCTTTACCTCTCACTAATTCCATGATCGGCATTTTATTTTTATTTAATTCATTGCGAAACACCTCTCCCATTTTCGCAGCATTCTCCGCTAATTTTTCTTCCACAATTACCTGCAAGCTTGCAATAGCCACACGGCAAGCCAACGGGTTACCGCCGAACGTAGAACCATGTTCTCCGGGCTTAATTACAAGCATAATATCATCATTTGCCAAAACCGCGCTTACGGGCATCGTGCCGCCGCTGAGGGCTTTTCCTAATATCAAAATATCGGGCTTTACATTTTCATGATCGCATGCCATCATTTTTCCTGTGCGCCCGATTCCTGTCTGCACTTCATCAGCAACCATCAACACATTATACTTCGTGCATAAAGCTCTTACTTTGGTTAAGTATCCCTCATCAGGAACAACCACACCTGCTTCGCCTTGTATAGGTTCCATCATAAATGCCGCAACATTTTTATCCTGCAATGCTTCTTCGAGCGCCGTAATATTATTGTAAGGAATTTTTATTATCCCCGGCAGGAATGGTCCAAATCCGCCATAGGAAGATGGATCTGTAGAAGAAGAAATTGCAGCCATTGATCTTCCCCAGAAATTATGTTCAGGAACTATAATGATGGCTTTATCTTTTTCAATTCCTTTTACATCATATCCCCAGCGACGTGCCAATTTGAATGCCGTTTCACCTGCTTCCACCCCGGTATTCATGGGCAAAACTTTATCATAACCCAACAACGTTGTAATATATTCCATATATACGCCCAGCAAATTACTGTGAAAAGCGCGCGATGTTAAAGTGAGAATTTCCGCCTGGTCCTGCATTGCCTTTATGATCCTGGGATGACAATGTCCCTGGTTAACTGCAGAATATGATGATAAAAAATCGAGATATTGTTTTCCTTCCACATCCCAAACATGCACGCCCTTACCTTTCGCCAAAACCACCGGTAACTGATGATAATTATGCGCACCATATTTTTCTTCCAAAGATATAATTTGCTGTGATGTTAAACCGCTCATTTTCGCTATTTTTACCCTACAAATATACATCAAAAAAAGGAGAATATTAGTTGTTATAGCAACTAATATCAGCTAAGTGATACATTTACAATTGGAAATAGAAAAATCAATACCCGTACTTATTCCATCAAAAACATGGTGGGAAATGCGTCGCCTGAAATATAATATCCTGGTTGGAGTTGTAGGAATGATCATTGTAGCGCTGCTCAATATTTACATAAAAAAAGGCACTACTTTTGATCCGGTTTTCTTTTTTACTTCGCTCGCATTTGCACTCATCTACGCCATCATTTGTAATCTTACATATACCGGCATATGGCTGTTAGATAATCTTTCATTTGGAAATGAGCTGATCAACTTTCAATCTCCGAAACGCACCTTTATTCTATATGTTTTTGTATTTTTGTCGTGCCTGATCCCGTTTGGGATCATGGTGTTAGTCAAAAATTTATTGTAACCCCGCTCCCTTCATTTACGAGTTGAAATAAAAAAATGCAATTAAAATATATCCTTTCTTTTCCTGAGCCTCATACGCATTATGTGCAGGTGATCATGCAGATTTCAAATATTTCTGCTGCTTCCTTAAATTTAAAAATGGCAACCTGGACACCGGGAAGTTACCTGATCCGCGAGTTCCAGAAAAATATTGATTACGTTGAAGCGACGATCAACGGAAAAACATCACGCGTTGAAAAGACAAATAAAAACACATGGAAGATTGATACAGAAAATGCGGAAAATATTATCGTGCAATACGCGGTCTATTCTTTTGAATATTCAGTGCGCACCAATTTTGTAGATGACAGTCACGCATTAATAAATGGTGCATCTACATTTTTATTTTTAGAAAATTTTGAAAATATCGGGAGTGAGATTAAAATTGAACCACATCCTTCATGGAAAAATATCTCTACCTCTTTAAATTCAATAGATAATAATAAATGGACACGAATCTCACAAAGTACAGATGAATTAATTGATTCTCCTATTGAGATTGGAAACCATATTTCTCATTTCTTTGAGGTGGAAAATATTCCGCATGAACTTGCCATGTATGGCAAAAGCAATTGTGATATTGAAAAGCTCATTGCTGATCTCAAAAAAGTAATTGCGGAAGAAATAAAACTTTTCGGATCGCATCCATGTGATCACTACGTATTTATTATTCATCATACGGATAATAACTTTGGAGGTCTGGAGCATTTATATTCTTCTGTGAACCAGGTTCCACGATGGAGTTATGATCAAAAAAAATACCAGCAGGTGATCAGCTTGCTTGCACATGAATATTTTCATTTATGGAATGTAAAACGCATACGTCCTATGAGCTTGGGTCCGTTTGATTACGAGAATGAAAATTATACGACATTGCTGTGGTTTTTTGAAGGCATTACCAGCTACTACGATGACTATCTTTGTTACCGGGCGGGAATTACAAGTAAGAATGATTACATCGATATCCTAGAAAAAAACCTGAATACTGTTTTGAATATGCCGGGGATTGAAGTGCAAACTTTAGCCGAATCCAGTTTTGATACATGGATCAAATACTACCGCAAGAATGAGAATTCAAATAACTCGCAGATCAGCTATTATACGAAGGGCGCAATAATAGGAATCATTTTTAATTTTATTATTCTCGATGCTACAAACGGAGAAAAAAGCTTAGATGATGTAATGAAAACTCTTTACGATCGTTTTTTAAATCAACCGGAACGGGGAATAACAGAAAATAACCTACTTGAGATATCTAATGCAGTGAGTGGTATAGATTTTGCGCCATATTTTAATAAATATATTCATGCTCCGGGTTTGCCGGATATTGAAATTTATTTTGAATTAGCGGGTATCGAATTAAAAGATATTAACGAGCAGGAGAATATCTTTTTAGGAATGTCGACGGAATGGAAAGATGGAAAATTGTTCGTAACGGAACTCGATAAAAATTACGGCGCATTCGGTGGTGGCATAAATATCCTGGATGAAATTGTGTTTATTGATGATTTCAGAACGATGAAAGATTTTACAAAGTTATATGCAAATAAAATACCGGGAGATACTGTGAACATGATTGTTGCAAGACAGGGAGCAATAAAAACATTAAATATTACGTTAACTGTAGATAAAAGAAAACATTTTAACCTGATATTCCCTCAAAACATTTCCGAAAGGAAAACTGTTATTTTGAATAGATGGTTATGAATAAGATTATAATATTGATATTGTTACTTTTTGGAGCTAACATGTTTTCGGTAGATGCAAAGCCAAGAAATAAAAATTGTCCGAAACGTGTATATGGTACCGCAGACAATTACAGAGGGCATAAATGTCCGCCGAAAAGAAAAATAATTAATGCGAAATATTACTAGCATTTAAACTATTGACATGAGACCTAAATTCATTATAATATTACTCACGTTATTCCTGTTTACAGAAACCGGGTTTTCACTTCCCCGCGACCGCCGTCCGAAAAGCTGCTCTAAAAAAGTTTTACTTCCGGGACAATCAAAGGCGGTAAAGTGCTCCAAAGCGCGGAAAATGAAAAATAACTATTTCTAATATTCCCGATCCGATTTATTTTGTACTTTAGTTTTGATGAGTTACGCTAAATCTTTTTTTGGAAAAGAAATACCTGATATCACGTATGCTGATGTAGAAAATTTCTTTAAGGAAGAGAAAGAGGAATCGGATAAAATAGAATTCAAATCTTATTACACCGTTTTTGAAAGTCACTTTAACCAAAAGGAAAGCGGTGTGATCCGTGCCATTTGCGGTATGCTGAATTCGGAAGGCGGCTTGATCATTTGGGGCGCACCCCGCGGTATCCCCGTTAACGGGAAAAAAGAAAAAATTTACAAAGGTGAATTATCTCCGCTGGATGCACTGATTGAAAAAGATGCATTTGTTAGCAAGGTGACTAACCTCATCACGCCATCACCAAAGGGCATTATTTTTCAGAGGCTCGAAAACAACAACCGGTATGTTTATTTGATAGAAGTTCAGCAAAGTCAATACTCGCCACATCAATACAACAATACTTATTACATGCGGATTGACGGTCAAACACGCCCCGCGCCGCATCACTATATTGAAGCGCTTTTCCAAAGAATTTCTTATCCGAATTTAGAAGGCAAATTGATATTGGATAATGTGTCTGGTCAGCTGGATATTTTTACGAACCTGAGGATAAAGATCGATATTTCCAATAAATCCATGTTCCAGAATGAACACGATATTTATATCAAACTTTTATCTGAAAACATCCAGATCGAATCAAATGATTTTAATATTCCTTTGCGGCAAAATAAAGATAAAACAGGAAGTGAACTGGAGATCAACAATGCCCGATCGACCTTATATCACCTGGCGCCGCTAAGAAATTATTTCAATATCAATATTGCCCAGGAAACAAAAAAAGGATCTCTTGTTTTGATATTCGGCGGTAAAACTTCACCATTAAAAATGTGTAAATATTTGTTGCGTAGTTCGGGAAACCCGAAAAAGTTTTCATTAACGCCGGAATTTGAAAATGTATATTTATTTGAGCTGAACAGATTGAATAAAATTGCGGCAAGCTAACCCGGGATTGTCTGTCTTCATAAAATTTTCACCGATCAAAAAACCATGAAATCCATTTTGTTTTAACAGTTTCATGGTTGCTAAATCAGAAATTCCACTTTCCGCCACTTTAACCACATCGTTTCCCAGTTTTTCCGCCATGCGGATGGATTGCTCTATATCTACCTCAAAAGTTTTTAAATTCCTGTTGTTGATGCCCACCATATCCACCATGTCGTTTACGTGATCGAGTTCACTTTCATCATGAAGCTCCAATAAGACTTCCAGTCCCAGGTTTTTTGCAAGCCCGGTAAATTGTTTTACCTGTTGCGGCGTGAGGATCGCTGCGATGAGCAAAACAACATCAGCGCCCCAGCTTTTCGCTTCGATGAACTGGTACTCATCGATCATAAAATCTTTTCTAAGTAATGGAATATTAACTTTATTTCTTACAGCGATCAAATCATTGCTGCTTCCATTGAAAAATTCTTCTTCGGTGAGAATGGAACTTCCCGCAACACCTGCATTTTCATATTGTTTCACAACTTCTACAACATCCGCCTTCGCATTTAATATTCCTTTGCTGGGTGAACGGCGCTTAAATTCAGCAATGATACCTGAAGAATTATCTGCTAATAAATTTTCTGTTAGAGAAATCGTATTACGGCAGAAAAAAACAGTTGCTTCTAATTCTTCAATAGAAATGTTTCGCTTAGCTTCCTCTATCGCATTCTTTTTATGAACTATTATTTTATCAAGAATTGTCATCGACAAAATTCTTTTAATTTTTGAAAACATTGCAGCGCTTTGCCGCTGTATAAACTTTCTTTTGCTTTCGCGATCCCTGTTTCTACATCACTTTTATTATATACGGCAATTGCCATTCCTGCATTTGCGATCACCACATTATTTTGTGCACCGGTACCACATCCCTGTAATACATTTAAGAATATAGCCGCATTGCTTTCGATGGATTCTCCACCGTAAATCTCTTCCGGCGTGATCTTATCAAATCCAAATGCATGAGGCGTGATGAGATAATCCCTCTTTTTGATATGCACTCTTGTATCATCCGTTAAAGAGACCTCATCGTAACCATCGAGCGAATGAATGATGGCGAAATTAATATCTGTTTTCTTTAGCACCTGCTTATATAACTTTGCAGTTACTTCATTATGCACACCGATGACCTGTGTCTTCGGTTCACAAGGATTGACTAACGGACCCAGTAAATTGAAAATTGTTTTTACCTGAAGCTGACGTCGTACATCCGCTACATTTTTCATTGCCGGATGAAACAGCGGCGCATGCAGGAAAGTAATATTTGCTTCTTCCAACTGTTGAGTTAATTTCCCTTCCAGGCAGGCAAAATTTATCCCAAAATGTTCTAATACATTTGACGAGCCTGATATGGAAGAAACACCATAGTTGCCATGTTTAGTTACCTTGATATTTGCGCCGGCACAAACAAAACATGCGAGCGTTGAAATATTAAATGTATCCTTGCCATCGCCGCCTGTGCCAACAATATCTAAGGTATTTTTGTATTTAAACTTTACAGGCATTGCAAGCTCCAGCATAGCATTTCTGAAGCCCGACAATTCTTCTGCAGAAGGCATTCGTAAATTATACACGGAAAGAAAAGCCGCAACCTGCGCATCATTTTGGTTGCCGTTTGCAATGTCAGTCATTGCGATCTCTGCTTCCTGTTGTGACAAAGTATTTCCCGCAAATAAATATTGCAATAATGTTTTCATAAATTACTTTAGCATTTAAACAGCCAGTTTTCAATGATCTTCATACCGGTTGGTGTCATTACACTTTCGGGATGGAATTGAACACCGCGCACATTATATTTTTCATGCTTTATTGCCATCACTAAATCATCATCATCCACTGCAGTAACGATGAGCGGACTTTTTATATTTTTAATTGCCCATGAATGATATCGTCCGCTGATAAATTCTTTTTCCATTCCTTCAAATAAAATATCTTCCCCGATCACTTTAGTATTTTTTGCTTTACCATGTATAACATTCCCCACGTTGTATAACTCTGCTCCGAATACTTCGCCAATTGCCTGGTGACCCAAACAAACACCGAGAATTGATTTTTGAGCGGCATATTTTTCTATCAACGGAATTAAAATACCTGCTTCATTGGGCACTCCGGGACCCGGTGATAAAATGATCTTATCGAATTTATTTACATCTTCGAGAGAAATTTTGTCATTTCGGTGCACTTCACATTTTACGTTGAATGCTTCTATATAATGCACAAGATTATAAGTGAATGAATCGTAGTTGTCTAGTACTAATATAGATCTCATAGTGTATTTGCTAATTCAATTGCTTTATTCAAAGCTGCTAATTTATTTTCTACTTCCTGCAATTCATTTTCGGGAACAGAATCTGCTACCACGCCTGCACCCGCCTGGAAAGTAAGCGTATTGTCCTTGCTTAAAAAACTCCTGATCATGATCGCATGGTTGAAATCGCCATTAAAATCGATATGACCGATGGCGCCTCCATAAGATCCGCGGCTGCAATTTTCATATTCATCTATCAATTTCATGGCTTTATATTTTGGTGCGCCGCTTAATGTACCTGCAGGAAATGTATCGCCAATGATCTTTATTTTATCGGACGCTTCATCTATCTGTGCAGTTACTCTTGAAACCAAATGAATCACATGAGAGAAATACTGCACCTCCCGGAAAACTTCCACTGTTGTATTTTTTCCTCCACGTGACAGATCATTTCTTGCGAGATCTACCAGCATAATATGTTCGGCATTCTCTTTCGGATCATCGGAAAGCTTTTGTGCTAACAGCGCATCTTTAATATCATCTCCCGTCCTTTTAAAAGTACCCGCGATCGGATGAATGGTAACCTTGTTATTCTTAATAATTAATTGCGATTCGGGAGAAGAGCCCATCAACCTGAAATCACCAAAATCAAAATAAAAACAATAAGGTGAAGGATTTATACTGCGCAATGCACGGTATACATTGAAATCATCTCCGCGATATTTTTGTTCAAAACGGCGCGATAAAACGATCTGGAAAACATCGCCGCGGTAGCAGGAATTCTTTCCTTTATTGACCATCTCGAGATACTGCTCGTCCGAAAGATTTGAAGTTTTTTCATTTTCCGCAGCAAAATTATCGAGATGAAGCGGCTTGTATTTTATGATACTTTCAATCTCATCCAAAGTTGTTGCATCTGCTTCAAAGCCCTCCACATCATTTTTTATAATGTACAATTCATGATTAAAATGATTGAAGGCAATGATGTACCGGTAAACAAAATATTGCGCAAGAGGTATTTCTGGTTTCTGGTGATGAAATTGTATGTCTTCAAAATACTGCACAATATCGTACGTCATGTAACCGAAGAGACCGTTAGAAATAATGTTGAATTTTAAATGTTGAATGTTGAATGAAGAGATAAATGAATTTATGAGATCGGTTAGCTTGTTTTCTTTCAACGATTTTTCTTCTTCTTTTTGATCGGGATACGTTGCTGTAAAATGCTCATCCTCTACTTTAAATCCGGCAATAGGTTGAAAGCATATGTAAGAGAAATTGTGTTCATCCCCATGATAATCGGAGCTTTCGAGCAATATTGCATTTTTAAATCTCGAACGCAGGCGCAGATAAATACTTACCGGCGTAAGCATATCCGAAATAATTTTTTTGTGAGTGGTTTTAAATTTGTAATTCATTAAGCTGCTACTAAGTTTATTAAGATCCCTCGCTTCACTCGGGACAAAGAAAAAGCCCGCGTTTTACTGCGAGCTAATATACTATTTTGGAAATAGAATCTGAACACGCCTTAACGCCGCTTAAAATTCCACCACCAAATATTGTTTGTCATTTTCATTGTGTAATAATATCAATTAATAATGAATTTAGCAATAGCTACAATTTCCCCTTGGTTGTCGGCAGCTCAGTACCATCACGCTTTACCGCCATTTTAATTGACTTTGCCACGGCTTTAAAAATAGCTTCAATTTTATGGTGCTCGTTAGAACCTTCCGCTTTTATATTCAGGTTGCATTTTGCAGCATCCGTAAATGATTTCCAGAAATGATAAAACATTTCCGTCGGCATCTCTCCTATTTTTTCTCTTTTGAAATCCGCTTTCCATACCAACCAGCTTCTTCCTGAAAAGTCTATAGCAACCTGGGCTAACACATCGTCCATCGGCAACAAAAATCCGTAACGCTGAATGCCTCTTTTTTCTCCGAGTGCCCGGTGAAATGCATCACCCAAAGCAATGGCAGTATCTTCTATGGTGTGATGCTCATCAATCTGCAGATCGCCTTTCACTTTGATTTCAATATCACAGCCTGAATGTTTTGCGAGCTGTTCGAGCATATGATCAAAAAAACCCAATCCTGTTTTAATGGACGATCTTCCTGTGCCATCTAAATTCAGCGACACATTTATTTTTGTTTCGTTGGTGTCTCGCTGTACGATTGCTTTCCTGGGGGATGTAGTCAAAAATTCGTAAATATCTTTCCAGTTATCTGTTTGTAAGGCGATCGTTTCCTTAAGCTCATTCTGTTTCAATTTTTTATC
This sequence comes from Bacteroidota bacterium, assembly GCA_028288625.1. Taxonomy (GTDB): domain Bacteria; phylum Bacteroidota; class Bacteroidia; order Chitinophagales; family JADIYW01; genus JADJSS01. The sequence continues at coordinate 23,013 of JAQBNI010000051.1, forward strand.
ATCGGTTTTATCCTTACTTCTGCCGATCAATATTCCTTTTGCGCCTAAATTTTTTGCCATCTGAATATCTGTGAGCCTGTCGCCGATCACAAACGAATGCTGCAGATCACATTTTCCATTCAGATAAGCCGTCAACATGCCGGTATTGGGTTTTCGGTTTGGGTGATTGTCTTTTGCAAATGACCTGTCAATAAAAACATCCTTAAAAACTATGCCTTCATTCTTTAATACTTCCAGCATAAAATTTTGTGCGGGCCAGAATTTCTTTTCTGAAAATGATTTAGTGCCTAATCCGTCCTGGTTGGTGACCATCACCAATATATAATCGGTTTCACGAACGATCTTCGACAGGTAATAAATTACATTCGGTATAAATCTCAATTTCTCAAAGCTATCGATCTGGAAATCTTCCGGCTCATGGATCAATGTTCCGTCACGGTCAATGAATAATACTTTGTACATAGCTTAAAATTAAGAATTATAGTTGTTCAATGCATTTATAAATTTTTCGTTCTCTTCTCTTGTTCCTACTGTTACGCGCAAACAACCCTCACATAGAGGCGCCTTACTCCTGTTGCGCACAATGATCTTTTTTGATAATAAATACTGATACAGTTTATCCGCATCATCTACTTTAAATAAAATATAATTTGCATCTGATGGATAAACCTTCCTGATAAAAGAAACTTTTGATAATTCGTCCTGCAAATATTTTCTTCCATTAATTAATTCTTGTATAAAATTATTTTTCTGATCGATATTATCTAATGCGGTTAATGCAAGGCGCTGCGTGTATTCGCTAACATTATAAGGCAACTTGATCGTATTCAAATAGTGAATGATCTCCGCATTAGCATATAACATGCCCAATCTCGCGTCAGCCATTCCATATGCCTTTGAGAATGTTTTTATGACCGCCAGATTTTTAAAAGCTTTCATTCTTTTTATCCAGCTTGTATTATTTGCAAAGTCATGATAGGCTTCATCTATCAATACCAAACCATTAAACGACTTTAATATTTCTTCAATGTCTTTGTCATTGAAGAGATTTCCTGTAGGGTTATTCGGCGAACAAAGGAAAATGATCTTCACATTATTCATCTTTTCCCGGATTGCTTTTACATCCAATTGAAAAGTTTCCGGTATCAATAAAACTTCAGTCACTTCAATATGCTGTGAATGCGCGGAATGTTCATACATCGAAAATACAGGAGGGCAGATCATGATCTTATCTTTCTCCGGCTCACAGAATGCACGGATCAGCAAATCAATACATTCATCACTTCCATTACCCAGGAATATTTCATCTATATCAACATTTTCTAACGCTGCTAATTTTTCTTTCACCTTTATTTGCAGCGGATCGGGATAACGGTTATGCAATTCACCGCACACAGAACCCAGTGAATTCTCGTTAGCATCTAAAAAAATACCTTCATGACCTTCATACTCCAAACGCGCAGAAGAATAAGGCTTCATATCGATGATATGCGGACGAACAAGATCTTTTATATTGATATTCTGCAATTTTAATTATTCATTGTTGAGGCGAATAGACACGGCATTTTTGTGTGCTGATAACTTTTCATTCTCTGCCATTACTTCAATTGTTTTTCCAATTTGCTGCAAGCCTTCTCTTGTTAATTTTTGAAATGAAATTTTCTTTACAAAACTATCTACAGAAACTCCACTGTATGATCTCGCAAAACCATTCGTCGGCAGGGTATGGTTTGTTCCGGTGGCATAATCTCCTGCGCTTTCCGGGGAATAATGACCAATAAAAACAGAACCTGCGTTTATAACTTTATCCGCAATCATTTCGGCATCGCGTATTTGCAGGATCAAATGTTCGGGCGCGTAAAAATTACTCAACGCTATCGCTTCCTCAATATCTTTCACTAAGATCAGCTTGCTGTTTTCCAGTGCTTTTTCCGTTGTTTCTTTTCTTGGTAAATTTTTTATTTGCTGGTCGATCGCGAAATGAACTAAATTCAGATACGCTTCATCGGTCGTAACAAAGATCACCTGGCTGTCTTCGCCGTGTTCTGCCTGTGATAAAAGGTCAGCAGCAATAAAATCAGGTCTTGACTCATCATCTCCGATCACTAATAATTCGCTTGGTCCTGCAGGGAGATCAATCGCAATGCCTACCTTATTTACCAGTTGTTTTGCAGCAGTAACATATTGATTCCCCGGACCGAAAATTTTATATACCTGCGGAATTGTTTTCGTTCCGTAAGCCATCGCTGCAATTGCCTGCGCGCCCCCAACCTTATAAATTTTTGTAATGCCGCAAACAACAGCAGTGTATAGTATCGCAGGATGAATGCTGCCGGTTTTATCGGGCGGCGTACATAAAATAATTTCACGGCATCCTACAATTTTTGCAGGGATCGCCAGCATCAATACAGTAGAAAATAAAGGCGCTGTGCCGCCCGGAATATACAACCCAACTTTTTCAATACCAACGGATCTTCGCCAGCACTCCACACCCGGCATCGTTTCAATACTTTCCTTCGTATCAACCTGGTGTAAATGAAATTTATGAATGTTTCCGTATGCGATCTTTATTGCTTCTTTCAGCTCATCAGTGACAAGTGCATCAGCATCCTGCATTTCACTTTTTGAAACTGAAAAATTCTCCAGCCTAACACCATCAAATTTCTCAGAAAAGATTTGTAAGGCTTCATCGCCGCGTAATTTTACATCCTGCAAGATCGCCATAACTTTATCTTCCATATCTTCCAGAGATTGTGACGGACGTTTTAAAAGTTCCTGCCAAGTAGATCTATCCGGATATTTTATTATTTGCATTTCATCCCCCTTTATCCCCCTTAATAAGAGGGAGGCTTTAGTTTAATAAATTAATTTTTCAATCGGCATGACCAGGATTCCTTCCGCGCCGGCTTCTTTTAACCTTTGTATTTTCTCCCAGAAATCTTTTTCTGTAATTACTGAATGCACAGAACTCCAGCCTTCTTTTGCAAGCGGCTGAACCGTTGGTGAATTGATTCCCGGCAACAATGAAATAATTTTCTCCAGGCTTTGATTCGGCGCATTCAACAAAATATATTTATTTTTTTGTGCGCGTTTTACAGATTCCAAACGGAAGAGCAATTGCTGAAGGATCGCTTCTTTTTCCCGGGATAAACCTTTATGCTTTACAAGTACTGCTTCCGACTGGAAGATCTGTTCCACTTCTTTTAACCCGTTGCTGAGTAATGTAGAGCCGGTACTCACAATATCACAGATCGCATCCGCAAGCCCGATGCTTGGCGCAATTTCTACAGAACCGCTGATGACATGAATCTCCGCTTTTATATTTTTAGAGTCGAGATAATTTTGCAAAATTTTCGGGTAGGAAGTTGCGATGGCTTTTTGTGAAAGATCATTAACGGAAGTATAATCCATGTTTCTCGGAACCGCCAATGATAAACGGCATTTCCCGAAACCCATTTTGATCACTTCATCCACATCTTTATCCGACTCCACCAAAACATTTTGTCCAACGATTCCAAGGTCTGCAACGCCATCCTGTACATAATCAGGAATATCATCGTCCCTAAGAAATAATATTTCCATCGGAAATTCATATGCCGCGGAAACCAGTTTGCCTGAACTATCCGGGAACGATATATCACACTCATTGATCAGCTTTATGGATTCATCACTTAAGCGACCTTTTTTCTGTATGGCTAGTTTTAATTTTTGCATTTAAACAAAATTAGTTTGTATTACTGAAATAAATAGAAAGATAAAATAAAATTAGATTAAATAATATGCACTCCATCAGGAGTGATGAAAAAGGTGGGATGGCATATGTTGCAGTGTGTTCACTGGTGTAAATATAAAAATTTAAACTGTAACTTTGGATATATTCTTTAGTATGAAAAAGCTTATCCTTCTCCTCCTTACTATTATTTGTTTTATTAAACCCGTTTATACTCAAAAAACAGAGGTTTCTAACGCCACTTTCGAGACTTATAAAAAAGCTTTCGTCGAACGTTTTTGGAAGATCTATCCGAATTGGGCAACTGCTTTGGGATATCATAAATATGATAGTGTATTGAATGTCCCAAATGCAGCACAAACCGCAAAAGAACTCACCTTTGCCAGTAATGAATTAAAACGGTTAAAAAATTTCAGGATAAATGAACTGTCAGATGCAAATAAAATTGACTTCCATTTAATTGAAACGAAACTGAATGACATTACCTGGCAAATAAAAGAATTAAAAGAATATGAATGGAATCCCGCAACTTATAATGTGGGTGAAGCTTTTGCATACATATTAGCGGAAAATTATGCTCCTTTAAAAACGCGAATGAGCAACCTCTTAATTAAACTGAGGAATGTTCCTGCGTACTATGAGACAGCCAAACAAACTATTAAAAATCCTTCGAACGAATACCTGCAATTAGCAATTGAACAAAATGAAGGCAACTTATCTATTTTTGAAAGTGATCTCGTAGATTCTATAAAGCTATTGCATTTATATCCCGAGTCCGAGGATGCCTATTTAAAGAGAGCAAAAAATGCTGCAGACGCCATTCGCTCTTACATCCAGTTTTTAAAAGATTACAAGAATGATACCCCACGAAGTTTTCGATTAGGCAATGAATTGTACAACAAAAAATTTGAATTCTATCTCGAAAGCAGTTATACGCCCGATGAAATTTTCAAAGCTGCATTGGATCGAAAAGAATATCTCCATTATGAAATGGGAAAGATTGCTGTAAATCTATGGCTTAAATATTTTGGAAATCAACCCATGCCGACAGACCGGCTGGTCTTAATAAAAAAAGTAATCGATACGATCTCGGTACAGCATGTACGTCGCGAAGATTTCCAATCAGCAATAGAAAAACAATTACCTGAACTTACGAGATTCGTAAAAGAGAAAAACCTGGTCTATATGGATCCTTCAAAACCTTTAAGAGTGCGCCAGGAACCAGGTTATTATGCAGGGGTTGCAGGCGCTTCGCTGAGTTCGCCCGGACCGTATGAAAAGACAGGAACAGCATATTATAATGTTGGATCTCTTGAACACTGGAGTGCAGATAAAGCGGAAAGTTATCTACGTGAGTATAATAAATATGTACTGCAGATCATGAATATACACGAAGCGATCCCCGGTCATTATGTGCAAATGATGTATAACAATAAATCTCCGGATATCATCAAATCCATATTTCAGAATAATGCAATGATCGAGGGTTGGGCTGTATATGCAGAACTGATGATGCTGGAAAACGGTTATGGAAACAATGAACCGGAAATGTGGCTGATGTACTACAAGTGGAATTTGCGAAGTGTTTGCAATACGATCCTCGATATCAGTGTTCATACCAAAAATATGTCGAAGGAAGACGCTATGGACCTTTTGGTCCGACAGGCTTTTCAGCAACAAACGGAAGCTGAAGGAAAATGGCATAGAGTGCAGGTTTCAAACGTACAGCTTTGCTGTTATTTTACCGGCTTTAAAGAGATCACGGACCTGCGTGAAGCGTATAAAAAACAACAAGGAAGCGCATATAAACTGAAAGAATTTAATGAGCATTTTTTAAGTTATGGCTGTGCACCCGTGAAGTATATCCGTGAACTGCTGTTGAAAAAATAATATGTTAAAATAGTTGCGCTTGTCGCAAATAATATCCAACTTAATATTAAGATTGCAATCTTAATAAAAGCAGACTAAAATAGTTCTAAAGCGCCTTATGGGCGCTTTTTTTATTTAACTTAATTTTATCAATTCAGCGTTTCTCACTGTATATAATTACCTATCTTTAATAACACAAAAAATTCACGATGAAAACTTGTTACCTAGCCTGTATTTCCTTCTTATTCCTAATGAGTTGTAAAAAAGAAAATGCCTCTGATTCAAATCATGACCAAACCGAGATCAACAAACTTAAGATCAACCAGATCCAGATCCTCGGCAGCCATAACAGTTACCATAAACACATGGATCCCAAGTTGTTTTCCTTCCTGAGCTCTATCAACTTTTTATTACCGGATAAATTTAAAGTGGAAGCACTGGATTATTCGCATGAGCCATTAGCGGATCAACTGGATATTTATCATTTGCGGAGCTTTGAAATCGATATTTATGCAGATCCGCAAGGCGGCAGGTATTATAACCGCCAGGGAAATGTATTCATTGGAAAGCCGGTAGCTTCCGGAATAGATGAATTGCGGCAACCGGGTTTCAAAGTTTTACATATTCCCGACATCGATTTTGAAACTCACTTTTATACTTTCAAAAGCAATTTACAGGCGTTGAAAGACTGGTCGGATGCACATCCTGATCATTTACCGATCTTTATTTTAATTGAAAGCAAGGAAGAAACCGTTGGAGATATTCTTGGCTTCCTCGGATTTATAACAGCAATAAAATTTACACCGGCATTAGCGGATGATATTGATACGGAAATTAAATCTGTATTTGGTAGTAGCTTGGATAATGTGATAACTCCTGATAATGTAAGGGGCACTTATGCTACTTTAAAAGACGCTGTGTTAGCAGATAACTGGCCAACCGTCGGATCATCACGCGGCAAATTTTTATTTGCGATGGAAGGACCCGCAACGACAGATTACCTGAACGGTCATCCTTCATTACAAGGGAGGGCTATGTTCCTGATCACAAATGCGGGACTGCCCGAATCTGCTGTTATTGGTGAAGACGTACCGGATAGATTTCAATCCAGGATAATGGATGAAGTAAAGCAAGGATATATTATCCGTACACGCGCCGATGAAGCAAATCATGAAAATCTAACCGGTGATTACTCAAGACAGCAAGCTGCATTTGCGAGTGGCGCACAAATGATCTCCACAGATTATTACCGCCCGGATCCGCGCTACCTGACGGATGGGAAGTACAAAAATTATATGTGCCAGTTTCCGAACGGAGATCTTGCAAGAATAAATCCTGTAAGCGCGGCTGACAAACAAGGAATCGGAGTGATTGCAGAATAGTTATTTTTCGATCTTTTAATTTTAAAAAATGTTTAAACGATATTTTAGTTTATTAATACTCATCATTTCTTCATATTATTTTACGTGCGCAAAACAAACTATTGACACTTCCACAGCAATAGATGATCTGAAAATTAATCAGCTGCAACTTCTCGGCAGTCATAACAGTTATCATTTAAGGGCGAATAAAAGAGTATTGAATTTTTTAAAAGCTATCAGCTTTGCTGCACCGGCAGCATTTAATCCAAAGGAACTGGATTATGAGCATGAGCCGCTCGATTTACAACTCAACACTTATAATTTACGGAATTTTGAGATCGATATTTATGCAGATCCGAAAGGCGGTCAGTTTTATAAAAGGAAAAAGAATGATCTGTTAGCACTTCCAAAAGCATCTCATATTGAAGCATTGAAAGAACCCGGCTTCAAAGTATTTCATATCCCGGATGTTGATTATAATACGCGCTATCTCACTCTAAAAAGTATGCTTACCGCTTTTAAACAATGGGGTGACGCGCATCCTAACCATTTGCCAATTTACCTGCTGATAGAATCGAAAGAAGAAACGATTGCAGATAAAGTCCATAAACTGCATTTTACAAAAGCAATACCATTTACTCCTGCAATCAGTGATGATATTGACACCGAGATCAAATCGATATTCGGAGAGAATTTAAGCCAGATCATAACGCCGGATATGGTTAGAGGAGATTACGCGACCTTGAACGAAGCAGTCCTGGCAAACAACTGGCCTACAATAAAAGAATCGCGCGGCAAATTTATTTTCGTGATGATGGGACCTGCATGTGACGATTATCTCGTTGGTCACCCTTCTTTGAAAGGGCGCGCCATGTTTACCTTTTCCGATCCCGGAAATCCGGAAGCCGCATTTTTAAAATTTGAATATCCTGTGAATGAACAAACGCTTATTAAGGAATTTGTGAAACAAGGATATATAGTAAGAACAAGGGCGGATGAGGCTAACAAGCAAAACAGGAGTTGTGATTATACACAAATGAATGTGGTATTTTCCTCGGGAGCACAAATTGTTACAACTGATTACTATAGAGCTGATCCGCGATATAAAACAAAACCAAAGAAATTTAAAAACTATTTCTGCAAATTTCCAAACAGCGAACTGGGAAGAATTGATCCTGTAAATGCTGCGGATAAACAGGATATCGGAAAGATTGTAGAATGATCTTCAATGTGAAACTGAATTCACAATACTTATCTTAGAAAGATAAGTTTGCTTTTCGCTTTTTAATGACAGTAAATAAATCCCGCTTGGTACATCCAGGTAAAATTGTAAGAAAGTTTTATTTGCCACTGATGCGGTATAAATTTGTTTTCCCTGCATATCCGTAATTTCTATTGTACCATCTTTTGACTGAATATCCTTAGGAATTTCAATCGTAAAATTTCCGTCGGAAGGATTTGGATATATTGAAATGCTTTTTAAATTTCTATTGATTACAGAAACGACATCTGGATTCAATATTTTGTACAAAAACTGAGAGGTTGTCTGCAGTATAAATCTATGGTTTGAAGTGTCATCATAAGCATCTACAGGGTGACCGGCTTTATTGATAGTATGAAATTCCATATTCATTCCTAAACTTCGCGCTTTCATGGCGACCCGGTTATCTCCGTAAAAATATCCAAGATGACAGAACACCGTAGTAAAACAACCAATATCATACGGTACTACAAAATCAGGGCTATTATGAAAACCAAGATAAGCGATATCGGTATTGTTTTCGAGGTAATTCACATTATCAACAGCGCCACTGCAGCTCACCATGGCTTTAATCCCTTTAATGTCATAGCCCGGGTTTCCGCTATTGCCGTCTAATCCGCCTAGATCTTTATAAGCTGTTTTAAACCTGGCACTCATTTCAACAGTGTCATCCAGGAAAACAGTAATCAAGCCTCCAATGGCGCCAGCGGATGAACCGTAAATAAATATTTTCGAAGTATCTACTTTATAAGAATTGCCGTTGAGCGCAGCGTCTTTTTTAAAATACCGGATCGCTGCTTTCAGATCATGCGTTACTCTTGCAATGGCTTTGTAAAAATTTGCCGGATCGCCAAAATCAACATAAGGAGAAATGATCAGCGTTTGTTCTACGCGGTATTCAATATTTGCTGTAACGTATCCTTTCTGAGAAAAATATTCCGCTGTTTTATTTATAGACTGATCTGTTCTGCTTCCGCCAACAAAGGAACCGCCATGCACAAAAAATATAATTGGACGAAGTGCAGCGGTATCGCTTTCCGGTTCATAAATATCCATGAGTAACGGCGTCAGATTATTTTTACTATCGTAATTGCTGCCATATTGAATATCCGTATGCTTTACAAAATTGAAAACAGAATCGAGATAACGCGTTTGCGAAAATCCTGAAAAATAAAATATGAAGAAAAGAAAGGATGTAAAGTCTTTTTTCATCGCGTTGATTTATTCTAATAAAGTTAGAATAAATTCAGCGATTTTACTATTTATTCATCAGCCATGTTTTGAAGACATCGAAACTTGGAGACATCGTAATGGACTGCTTTTTACCGCTGATGATCGATTTCAACCTATCCGGAATATGGATGTGCGCCTGTATCAGCGGCTCAACCACATCCCCAAATTTTACCGGGTGAGCGGTAGACAATACAATACCGTTGATATATAATGGATTCAAATCATTCTCATAAACAAATTCATCCATCGCCAGATAACCCACTGAAGTATGCGGGCACATCAGGTAATTAAAATCTTCAAAAACTTTTTTAATTCCATCTGCAGTTTGCTCATCATTGTAGCAATATGCTGTGATTTCATTACGCACATTTTCCAGGTGATTATCGTACATATCCATGATCCTTGCAAAGTTGCTCGGGTTTCCAACATCCATTGCATTCGACAAAGTTGTTACGGAAGATTTGGGTTCAAACCTCCCCGTTTCATAATATAAAGTGAATACATCATTTGAGTTGTTCGCAGCAATCATTTTTGTAACGGGTAATCCCATTTTCTTTGCAAACAAACCTGCCGTAAGGTTTCCGAAATTTCCGCTGGGTACAGAAAAGTATAACGGCAAAGTTTTATCATCCAGTTGTTTGTAAGCGTATATATAATAAAATGATTGCGGGATCAATCGCGCGATATTAATGGAATTTGCTGAAGACAACGTCAATTTTTCATTGAGTTCTTTATCGAGGAATGCCTGCTTTACCAGCGATTGACAATCGTCGAATGTTCCATCAATTTCTATCGCAGTAATGTTAGCGCCGAGCGTAGTAAACTGTTTTTCCTGGATGGCACTCACTTTTCCTTTTGGATAAAGTATAGTTACTTTAATGCCTTCTACATTTAAAAAACCATGAGCGACTGCGCTGCCGGTATCTCCGGAAGTGGCTACAAGAATATTTACTTCCTTATTATTGTTGCGCAGAAAATATCCCATGAGACGACCCATAAAGCGCGCACCAAAATCTTTGAACGCAAGTGTTGGACCGTGATACAATTCGAGAACAGAATAATCACCGACTTCTATTAACGGCGCATCGAAGTTATATGCTTCCTGAACAATTTTATTTAATTCTGTTGATGGAATATCATCTCCGATTAAATGCTGTGCAATATGAAACGCCATTTCCGTATAACTATAATCATCGAGATGATCCCAGAATTTCTGAGGTAAAGGGTTTATTTCATACGGCATATATAAACCATTATCTGCCGGAAGCCCTGTTAATACTGCTTCTTTCAAATCTACATCCGGAGATTGGTGTTTTGTGGAATATAATTTCATTTTAAACAATTGGAAAATTATAGAATTGTAGAATTATAGAATGTGAAGATGAGAAAATGAATAGAAATTTGGAAGAATTACGTATTAATTAATTTCAAATTCTGTTGTGTACAAAAAAATTAGATTTTTTTATGGAAATCAACCCAATTTTGACTCTGTATGGGAAAGAGAATAAATGGATGGTCATGATAAATTATTGAAAGAAATTTCCAGGTACGAGAAACTAGTGTCTTTATGTGAAAAAAGGATTGCTAAAATCGAATTCTTATTGAGTACAAATCAACCTGATGATATTCAAGTCGAACTTAATAAACAGCATGATATGATTATTGATGAATGGTATATAAATTACCAGATATTAACACGCCTGAAATCAATTTTAGAATAAAATTCATTAATTTTAAACTATGAAGAATAAGCTTTTAATAGAAGACTATGTGAATGCACTTGTAATAGGGGATTCGAGTTTTTTATGGAAACATAATGACTTTAATAAAAAAATAACCGAAGCTGAGGAAATTGCCTATTTAAAGAATTTATTAATGGAGCATCTCGATGAAATGAGTACGAATTCGCAAAAACAATTTGAGAAAAATGAACAGCGATTCAATGATTTTCTAAAGGAAAATAATTTAGATAAAGTTTTCTCTTAACCTTCAATCAGCCATCGGAAGCACTTTCGGTCCGTGACTGTTTACCTTACTTACATAAACTTCAGAGCCAATTTTCATTTCATCCATTATTTTTTTCATCGCATCACCGACGTTGTGCGCAATTTCTTTCCCATGACATAAAGCAAAAACACTTGGTCCGCTCCCGCTGATGCTCCCGCCCAACGCGCCTGCATCTTTTGCGGCTTGTTTCATTTCATAAAAACCTGGAATTAATTTACTGCGGTAAGGTTCCGCAATATAATCCACTAAACTTCTTCCTATCAAATCATAATCGCCGCGCAATAAACCTACCATCATTCCGCCAACATTTGCACTTTGCCGCAATGAATGTGCGAGTGGAATTTCTTTCGGCAATATTTCGCGTGCATCTTTTGTCAGTACCACAACGTCAGGATGTATTACCGCGCACCATAATTCTTCAGGCACCGGAATTTGTAAAATATCCAGGGGCTCATAACTTCTCACCAAAATAAATCCGCCAAATAAACCTGCTGCCACATTATCCGCAATTGCGGCATCGCAGGCAGCTTTTTCAGCATCCAGTAAGAATGGAAGCATTTCTTCCTTCGTTAGTTTTTCATTACATAGCATGTTGATCGCATACACACCTGCTACCGCGCTTGCGGCACTGCTGCCCAACCCGCTGCCACTCGGCATCATTTTCTTCAACCATATCCTGCAACCGAAATCTGCTTTTATAAAATCGAGATAATCCTGGATAGCAACTGTTGCAGAATTCTTTTTGGGATCACGCGGCAACATGCCTTCGTCACCTTCTATATCTGCGATCTCCACGCCTTTTTGCTTTGTGATCTCCATGATCAATTCATCGCCGGGCTTATCAATTGCAAATCCCAATACGTCAAAGCCACAAGCCACGTTAGCGACTGTAGCAGGTGCGAAGACTCTTATTTTATTTCCGATTTTCATGAGTGGTAGTCGTAAGTTGTAAGTCGTAAGTCGTAAGAGATTAAGCTGGTTTTAGTGATTTGATTAATCCTCTAATAATTTTTGAGACTTCATCGGTTTTAGAAATTAAATTCAGCTTCATTTCTTCATTAATATATTTTAATCTTACCGCAAGATATAACATAGATTTTACTTCACTTGCAGATCCTATTCACATATATAGAAACCTGGAGAAATCAGCATCTGAACTTCGATCAAATCCCTCCGCAATATTATTAGAGATAGAAACCACTGCACTGCATATCTGATTTCTGAAACTAAAATCTTTATCCATTCCAAACACTGTATAAATTTCAACAGCCACATCCTGCGCTTTTTGCCATGCAATTATATCTTCGAAACTTTTAAATACCATTTGCTTTGCTTACGACTTACGACTCTTGACTTACGACTTAATTCGCCATATAGTTACCTATTGAAATCACTTCCGCAAAAACGCCTGCAGCAGTAACTTCTGCACCTGCGCCCGGTCCTTTAATTACAAGCGGATTATTTTTGTAACGCTCAGTCGTGAACACGATCATATTATCACTTCCGCTTAAATTATAAAACGGATGTTTATTATCCACTTGCTTTAAAACGATCTGTACACTTCCGTTTTCAATCACTGCCATATAACGCAATACATTTCCCTTGCTTTCCGCATCCTTCTTCATCTTTTCATAAGTCGCATCCATTTCCGGTAATTTTTGCAGGAAAGTTTTTACATCTACACTTCGCAAATTTTCTGCAACCAGATTTTCCACCTTAATATCTTCCAGTTCCATTTGTGCTCCGGAATCTCTTGAAAGGATCAACGCCTTTCTTGCGACATCCAATCCTGAAAGGTCATCACGCGGATCAGGTTCTGTAAAACCTTTTTCTTTTGCATCCAGAACCACATCACTGAATTTTAAATTCTCTTTATAAGTATTAAAAATATAGGACAAAGTACCCGACAACACCGCTTCAATCTTTAATATCTTATCTCCTGAATTCATTAATGAGTGTAATGTTCCTATAACCGGCAAACCTGCACCGACATTGGTTTCATACATAAAACGTGAATTGGATAATTTTGCAAGTGCCCGTAATCGAACATACTTTTCCTGGCTCAGTGTATTCGCAATTTTATTTGGCGTAACAATGGAAATACTTTTCTTTAATAATTTTTCATAATACTCTACAACGCTTTTGCTTGCAGAGCAATCTACAAAAACTGTGTTTGCAAAATTAAGATCGATCATTTTATTCGTGAATGCATCAAGATCCGAAGCTTCTCCTTTTTCCTGCAAAGTTTCTTCCCAGTTCTCTAAATTAATTCCATTGCTATGGATCAGCATTTTCTTGGAATTAATAATTCCGGTAACATTTATCTGTATTGATTTTTCTTTCTTTAAATATTCAAACTGGTTACGGATCTGCTTTAATAATGTTTTGCCGATCAAACCTGTCGGTCCAACTAAAAATACATTGATGGAATGCACATCACTTTCAAAAAATATTTCATGCAGTGCATTTAATGCTTTCGCTTCATTCACCCTGTCGATGACGGCAGTAATATTTAATTCTGAAGAACCTTGCGCAATGGCTTTTACGTTGATACCGTTTTTTCCTAAAGCTTTAAACATTTTTGCGGACACGCCAGGAACATTCGACATGTTTTCACCGATCACTGCTATAATAGAATTGCTGGTTTCTACTACCAGCGGCTGTATCTGGCGGTTTTGAATTTCATACCTGAATTCTTCTTCTACACAACGCTGTGCTTTCTTTATTTCGTTAGGAACAATACCGAAACAAATCGAATGTTCTGAAGATCCCTGTGTAAGAAAAATAATGTTGATGCCTGCACGCGATAAGCACCCGAACAAACGTGACGCTATACCTACAACACCAACCATGCCTGTACCTTCCATACGCAACACGGCAATATCTGAAATGGAAGAAATCCCTTTTATCACGTTGTTGGATTTTCCCGAATCCTTGGAAACAAAAGTTCCGGGATGAGAAGGATTAAACGTATTTTTTATGATCAGCGGAATATTGCGGATGTATGCCGGCTGTATACTCGGCGGATAAATAACCTTCGCACCGAAGTGTGATAATTCCATTGCCTCTTTATATGAAAGCGTAGGAATTGTAAATGCCTGTTCTACTCTACGAGGATCTGCAGTGAGTACGCCGTTTACATCTGTCCATATTTCAATAGCTTCTGCTTTCAATGCAGCACCAAATATTGCAGCTGTATAATCAGAACCTCCGCGTCCCAGCGTAGTCACATTGCCATATTCATCACTTCCTATATAACCCGTAATTACAGCAATGCCGTTGATCGCTTCAAAGAATTCAAAAATATTTTTATTTGTTTTTTCGAAGTTTACTTTTGCTGAAAGAAAATTAGAATCTGTACGAACGAGCTTTGTTGCATTTACATATATCCCATTTAAACCTGCACTACGTAATGCGCCTGCAACAATAAAGGAAGCAAAGCGCTCGCCAAAAGAAACCAACTGTCCTAAAGTTTTATCGGACAACTCTCCAAGCATGTGAATACCTTTCAGGATATCTTCCACGCGGATCATGCTGTCTACAAACTCCTCCAGCATTTCTGTTTTCACAGCGGAGTCTGCAATTAATTCTTCTATAGCTGCGCGATGTCTTTCTTTAAAGCTTTCAAAAATTTCAAGATAAGTTACATTATCTTTTTTCTCAGCGAGTTTTCCTGCATTGATCAATTGATCAGTCACCTTACTAAAAGCGGAACAAACCAACACAATATCTTCATCTTCCTCCTTTTCTTTGCGGACGATCTCAATAATGCGTTTAATATTTTCAATTGAACCTACAGACGTTCCTCCGAATTTTAGTACCTTCATATAGCTGAATTACAAATTTTATTTATCTTTTAGGTGTTTAAGCGATATTGAACAAAAATAGCTATTTGAATATAATATTCTTAAACATAAATTTTTAACGAGGTTAATTATTAATTAAATGTTAGAGGCATTAAGGTTGATATACAGCGTATGGGTCTTCATTACTTTTATGATCATTACTGTTCCCCTCTTATTTTGTTATCTCTTCATAAAACTCATCCCTTATAAAAAGCAGATCAATGCTGTGTTCATCGTAAACAGGACCTTCCTGTTTCTATGGTCGATCGTTGTGGGCATGCGCTACAAGATCAACGGTCTTCAAAATATCGACAAGAAGGAAACTTATGTTGTTGTGATGAACCATCAGAATATTGCTGATATGATCGCTTGTGCATTTGGATTGAGAGTATCCTCTAAGCCTTTAATAAAAAAAGAACTTTTATATATTCCTATTCTCGGTCAGATCTTCGGACTAGCATGTTTACCTATGGACAGAAGCAACAAGACAGCACGCCACGATAGCAAGCTGCGTTTACTCGGCGACCTGAAACGCGGCATTTCTGTTTTAATTTTTCCCGAAGGTACGCGTAACAGAACATCAAATCCTTTAATTTCTTTTTATGACGGCGCATTTGAACTGGCTATAGAAGCACAGGTTCCAATCATTCCTGTGGTCTTAACCAACCTGAGAAAAATTAACCGGGTTGATACTTTATTAGTTCAACCCGGTACCTTGGAAATCACCCATCTTACCCCAATAACAACGACGGGTTTATCGTTAAATCATGTGGAGCAATTAAAACAAAACACTTTTGATGCAATGAATAATTACATTCTCCAACATGATCCGTTCTTTAATAAACAAATGACGGACAGTAAAGCTTTTTAGGTGGTTTTACACGCTCTTTAAACAATCTTCCGGAGTATGAAACGGATAATTCTCCGCCTCCGTTGAATTTGCTGACCTTGCTTAATTTTGACACATTGATATCAAAATTGAAAATAACATTTAAGCCTTTGTATTCTAATTTTACTGCGGGAATAACAGCGTCCATATACCTGTACCATGCGCCAATATTAAACGCAAGCGCTTCCTTCCTGTCTCTCACCACACCGTATCTCACAAAGCTGCCGAATACAATTTCTCTTGACGGACCTTGTGTCTGAAACATTGCGGAAGGCAGCATCGACCAGTTTCCTTTCAATCTTACTTCACCTCCTGCGAAAGCGACGTAACGCCTGTATAATCTATCTTCCTGACCTGCATAAAAAGAAATATTTGTGCGCAGCAAGTTGTATGCTGAAAAGCTTGCATAAAAATTATAATGATCTTTTGGTGAAAAAGAATACAAGCCACCAATAGCTAAACTATAATCGACTTGTCTCGGTTTTAAGCCATTTTCATTTGGATTAATTCCCTGGTCGAATGCACCAAACCCGTTGAACTGATTTTCAAACGTTGCCTTGCTCATATCAAATTGACGTAACACTAAACCGTTTTGAAATCCTACGCCTATAATATGTTTTCTCTTGGCATCCAGTACCTGCAAAAATGAAATATTGAGATTGGTTGCAGCTGTTGTAAAATTTGTGGAGCCCGCGCGATCATACATAAATGATGTGCCGATACCGATGATAGAATTCGGTCGCTTATTTTTCAGTAATGAAAGCTCTCCGGTTGCGCTAAATGTCTGGTAAGGTGCCGAAACACTGCCCCATTGCGTTTTATATGATCCTGCTGCAAAATAATCATTTGCAAAAAAACCTGTGAATGCAGGATTGATATTTGATGGCACAGAATAAAATTGTGATGAATGGAAATCCTGTGCTTGCAGATGCCATCCTGTTAACAGGATGAATATCCAGGTGATGTAGGCTTTCATGTTTTTTTTCGTTTGGGTTTTAAAAATATTATGTTTCCAAGGGTTATTTTAAAAGAGTGACGTCGCCTTTTTTTATTGTGCGTTCACCATTAATACATTCCACATCCATATAATACATATAGACGCCGGGATTCAATTCAGTACCGTTAAACGTTCCGTCCCATCCTATGCCACCGTCATTTGTAGTGAATACCATTTGTCCCCACCGGTTAAACACCCTGAATTGTTTTACAGAAGATACTCCGGGACCTAAAACTCTCAGCACATCATTCTGACCGTCGCCGTTAGGAGAAAAAGTATTCGGCACATACACCATATTTCCTGAACAATCTGAAATGATCCTGATGCGGAGTTCGTCTTTAGATTTACATCCATATTCGTTAATGGCAGTAACCATGTATGTTGTATCATGCTCCGGTGAAGCCATTGGCGTTTGGCATAATGTACATGATAAATTATAATCCGGACTCCACACATAACTCACTTGGTTTACGGAAGCGGCGTCGATCTGAACTTCGGTTCCCTTGATGATAATATGATCTTCTCCCGCTTTTACAACCGGCAGTTGATTAACTTCTACTCTTACTGGTATTTTCCGCAGCGGGCACGACCCGTTTTCAATAAGCGCGTAATAAGTAGTGTTTGTAGTTGGGTATGCCCATGGTTCCGATACAGTTGTACTGGAAAGTGTGTTTTCTTTTATCCAGCTGATCTTACTGATATTTAAAGATGTGTTTTCTCCTTCTGCATGCAGCTGCACAGTATCGCCGGTGCAAATTGCCGTATCGGGATATGCCCGGCCTTCCAGCTTCGTGATCACTTTTACATTAACAGTATCGTACACCGGGCACTGCACATAATTGTATGCTTTGATGATATACGTTGTGCTTGTATCAGGATTTGCAGTTACATTCATCGCTGTAGATGAACTCAATGAATTTGTTGGCGACCATTGCACAAAGTCAGGATTACCTGATAGTTTCAGCGATATCTTATCACCCTTGCAGATCACTTTATCTTCAACGGATTTCACCACAGGTCTTGTGTATGCACTCACCTTAATGCTATCGCGGTTGATGCAGCCAAATGAATTTTCCGCATATAGTTTCAAATAATAACTACCCGGATTAACAGGAATAAATGTATCTCCAACGCCTTCCATCACACGGTTAGTAGAATCGGAATAAGTCCAGTAAAACTGTGTAACCGGGGAATTTGGTGAGGAATAAACTGAATCCCTGATCTGTATCCTTCCGGTTTCATTACAAACGTTCCTGCTGTCAACATTAAATTCTGTATACAGGCGCGCAACATTTATTTTTCTTTCAGAAACGATATTTACCGTACAGCCATAATCATCCTTTAATACTAACGTCGGCGTAAATTCTCCCTCTCTTCTGTAAGTGTATGTTGTTTGGGTGCTTAGCGTGCGGTCTAATTTTGTATCGCCGTTGCCAAAGTCCCATATTGTTGTAGTTGTATTCTTAAATGTGGCGTTGAAGTTAACATCAAATGGCGCACAGCCGAAATCCGGTGCGAATGTAAATTTTCCTTCAGGTCCTGCAACAATAATATAATTTGGTTTAATAATCGTATCCGTACAATTGTTGGAATCTATAACGATAAGTTTTACATTGAACG
This sequence comes from Bacteroidota bacterium, assembly GCA_028288625.1. GTDB lineage: Bacteria > Bacteroidota > Bacteroidia > Chitinophagales > JADIYW01 > JADJSS01. The sequence continues at coordinate 41,825 of JAQBNI010000051.1, forward strand.
AATCAGCCCGTGTATACACGCCCTGCGGGGTTTTGTTATTATCATTACTTGAATTGCCGTTGCCGAAATCCCACATGATATTTTTAAACTTCATGTTTGCCGGCGCCTGCAGCTGGAAGTTACTTATAAGATCCGGACAAGTTTTAAATGTCGGGTTGGCTGTAAAATTTACGTGTATGTTTTTTATTCTTACAAAGTCCGATTTTACCATAATATTCTCACAACCTTTACCGTCGGAAACTTTCAGCGTTACGGTAAAATTACTTTCGTGCGAATATGCGTGGACCGGCATAGAATCTGTGGATGTCGTTCCATCGCCAAAATCCCATAAATAAGTTACAGCATTCGAAGAGGATTTATTAATAAATTTGATAGCTCTGCCGCTGCATACATCATTCACATTGATATCAAAATCTGCTTTTACTGTGGCTACGTTTACATTTTTAGTGATGGAATCTTTACAGCCCATTTGATTTTGAACTGTTAATCTAACCGGGAATGTTCCGATGGCGTTATACGCGTGAGATACTGTAGTTCCTGTTGCTGTTGTATTGTTATCAAATTTCCATGTATATGAATTGATGGAAGAATTTTTTGAATAACTGGAGTCTGTAAAATTAAATATCGCCGGTATGCATCCATTGTTTTTATCGAAATTAAAATTTGCGTGTGATGCAAGTACTGTCACTGTATCTCTTATTGCTGATGCGATGAGACATCCGTTTTTGTATTTCACAAAAAGCTTGATGATAAATTGTCCTTCATCGGGGTAGGTTGCTAAATAATTACTTCCGAAACCGAGTGTGCCATTTCCCTGTTCCCAGATATAATTGATAATGTTGGTATCCTTCGGAACAGACATCAGTACCTGCAAAGGTTTACATCCCTGGTGTTTAGACAAAGTATATTTTACAGAATCTATACTTGCAAATTTGATTGTCTTTACCACCGTGTCCATGCAGCCGGAAATATTGTTATACACCACGAGCGATGCAGTTACTTGTGTAATATTAGCACCATAAGTATGCGAAACATTTTGATCCATGGTGGAAAGCGTAGTACCGTCACCAAAATACCATGTGGCAGAAGTATGACCTTTGGATGTATTTTCAAATCCAACCGTCTGGCTGTTACATGTTGATGTATAGTTAAAACTTGCTTTCGGATACGCCACAAAAATATCCTTGATGTCCAATGTATCCCTGCAATAATTATTTATTGCGATCAACTGTACTAAATATGTTTTCGGCTCCGACGGATCCTGGTAAACGTGTGTTGTTGTTCTTCCCTGTCCTGTTCCATCACCAAAGAGCCAGATAAATTCCGTTGTCGGTCTTCCTCCCGAAGCTGTATAAGTAACCATTTCTCTGTGTACACATACTTTATTATAATCAAAAGTTCCGCTGAAAGGCACTTTAACTCCAACATGTATCGGTCCGATTTTATCTTCCAATGAATCACAGGGCGCATCATATAATACTTTCACTTTTACATAATAATCTCCTTCCGTAGTGTAAGTGTGTACAGGTGTTTCTCCCGTTCCGGTTGTTCCATCGCCGAAATCCCAGACAATACTTTTCGGTATCCAGTGATGCGTAAGGTTTGCATTAAAATGAACTTTGAGCGGCACGCATCCTTCTTTTATATCTGCATTGGCATTGATCTGGTCCGTCCCTATCCATATGTATTGAGGCATATCGAGTTTATCGACACAGCCATTTGCAGAAGTCACAATAAGCGAAACATCGTATACGCCGTTTTTTGGAAGTGCGAATGACGGGTTAATATTTGTAGATGTTGCATTGAAACCATTTGGACTATTAATTATCCATTTATATGTAATTCCGTTTAAGGAGTTATTGGTAAAATTCACAGTATAAGGAACGCATGATTTCACTTCGTCAGCAGTAAATGCTGCCGTTGGTGCTATATTCACTGTTACATTCTGCTGCATGGAATCTCTGCAGCCTTCCACATTGGTTGCCAGCATTTTTACTGTATACACACCGGGAAGTGGAAAGGTAAGCGTAGGAACATTAACAACTGACGTAGTGCCGTTGCCAAAATCCCAGTTGCAAAAAAATGGATTATAGTTAGAAGAAACTGTCGGCGTGCTGGTAGTATTTGTACAAAAAGGAGTTGGAATACTTGCCGTGATCTTAAATTTATCAATCACCACTGCATTAGGAATTGTTTTTACTGTAATACAATTATTCTCATCTTTTACAGCAAGCGACACATTGTAGTTGCCGGAACCTGTATATGCATATATTGGATTGGGCAATGCAGATGAATCTCCTGTTCCGAAATTCCATTTATAAGTAACAGGCGTACTTGCCGTAACCGTACTTTGAAAAGTTGCATTGAATGGTATTAAACAAGTGTGTGCTTTATTTACAGTAAAATCAACAGCAGGCGGAATTGCCTTTGTGATAAAATCTTTAATGGTTAAAGTGTTCTTACAGCCATTGCCATCCGTTACAATTAATGAAACTGTAAGGTTACCATTGAAAGTATAGGTATGCAAAGGGTTTTGGACAGTTTCCGTTCTGCCATCTCCCATATCCCACAACCAGTTATTAATTGGCGCATCACCTGCAACAGACAAATCCTGGAATTGTACATTGAAAGGCACACAGCCCGTTCGTGGCAATGCATCAAAAGCAGATGCCGGATCTTTAAATACGGTAATTGTTTTTGTTATACTTGATCTTTGCGATCCTTTGAAAATAGTCAGCGTAACATTGTAAACCCCCGGTTGATTAAAAATTGCGCTTGGACTACATTCATCTGAAGTATTGTTGTTGATGCCCAAATTCCAGAAACAACTATCCTGATTGCCCGACGATGTGTTAGTGAAAGTAACATATAGTGGCGAACATCCTTTATCTTTGCTCATAAGATAGTTTGCACTTAATTGTGCATACGCTTCTGATGTTGCAAAACTAAAAGAGCAAAATACCAAGGTAAAGTATAAAGCACTTTTAGAAGACAGAAGCCTTCTTAACAAAGAATAAAAGAAATACATTGGACATAGGGGTTTTATGTTGTTGTAAAATTAAATTATTCTTCGGAAATTGTCAATGTATCATATTAGCCTAATATCAATACGAGTTCTTTTTTGATCTAAAGCAAAAAAATGCATACATAAATTCGCAAATCAGAACACATTCTATGAAAGGAATTAATTATTTATCGACAATTCCAATGCGCAGAGAACCAAGCGATAAGGCAGAAATGGTTAACCAATTGCTTTATGGAGAAATCTTTGATGTTGTAGAGAAACTTGAAAAATGGAGTAGGATAAAATTGCATCACGATCAATATGAAGGATGGATAGATAATAAGCAATATTCTGAAATTAGCAGCAATAAACGTCAGCAAATATATACCGTAAATAAGCTGTTTGTTAAGCACGAAAAAATGATCTTGCCGATGGGATCCTTCATTCAAAATTCAAAATTCATAATTCATAATTCAGATACTTCTCTATTACAAACTGCAAAGCTGTTTCTTGGTGTTCCTTATTTATGGGGCGGAAGAACATTCATGGGAATTGATTGCTCAGGTTTTACGCAAGTTGTTTTTAGAAATCATGGAATAAGATTATTGCGTGATACCTATCAGCAGGAAACGCAGGGAAAGAAAATAAAATTTGACCAGTTGATGACCGGGGATCTTGCATTTTTTCGCAACGCGGAAGGAAGAGTAATTCATGTAGGAATAATCATCTGTGAAAAAAATACAAAAAACATCATTCATGCATCGGGAAAAGTTAGAATAGATGTATTTGATGAAGAAGGGATTTATAATGAAGAAACAAAATCATACTCACACCGGTTACATTCTATAAAACGTGTCGGATGATAAAAATATTGAACACCGAACAGATCCGAAAAGTTGATCAGTATACCATCCAGCACGAACCCGTTTCTGCCATCCTGCTTATGGAGCGCGCTGCAAAAGCATTTGTAAAACAATTTGAAAAAGATTATTCTGATAAAAATATTCATAAGTATGTGATCTGCGGAAGCGGCAATAACGGCGGAGACGGATTAGCTATTGCGAGATTATTATTAAACCGATCACATAAAGTAACCGTATTTATTTTTTCATCAAAAAAACGATCTATCGATTGTAATAAAAACCTGGGTCAGCTTCAAAAAAAATACAAGCGCAACATTCATACTATAAGTGATGCTGATTTTCTTCAGCGTATTTCAAAAGATGCGATTATTATCGACGCCATATTCGGGACCGGATTAAAGGAAAACATAAAACGGAATTCATTGCTTTATAAAGTCATTAAAGAGATCAATACCAGAAATTTAAATGTTATTTCTGTAGATATTCCAAGCGGTTTATATGCCGATAAGATTTTGGAGGGAATTGCTGTGAATGCGAATAAAACCTATACGTTTCAATTTCCAAAGCTGGCTTTCCTGTTGCCGGAAAGTGGCACATATGCGAACAATTTTACCGTACTCGATATTGGACTGCATCCCGGCATTATTAAAAACACACATACTCCTTATTATTTTATTCGTGCTGATGATATTCAACAAAAGATTAAGTCTCGTAAGAAGTTTTCACATAAAGGAAATTTTGGACATGCATTCATCATTGCAGGAAGTTATGGAAAGATTGGGGCTGCTGTATTATGCAGTAGAGCATGTTTACGCATCGGGACCGGTTTAGTTACGTCACATATTCCGGCTTGCGGCTATGAGATCTTTCAATCTTCCGTACCCGAAGCCATGTGCAGCACAGATAAAAATAATAACGAGATCACAGAAAATCTTTACGATGAAAAATACGATGCGATTGGAATTGGTCCCGGTATTGGTACACATAAAAACACAGTTGCAGTATTCGAAATGCTTTTAAAAGATAATAAGAAGCCAATTGTAATCGACGCGGACGGATTGAATATATTATCAAAAAATAAAAAATTATTAAACTTACTGGCGGTTAATTCTGTTTTAACTCCTCACCCAAAAGAATTTGAAAGATTGGCAGGAAAATGGAATAATGATTTTGAGCGACTTGAATTGCAGAGAAAATTTTCAAAAAAATATAAAGTGATCATAGTTTTGAAAGGTGCACATACTAGTATTTCAGATATTGATGGAAATGTATATTTTAATTCCACCGGGAATGCCGGCATGGCAACCGGTGGCTCAGGCGACGTATTGACAGGTATTATTACCGGCTTGTTAGCGCAGCGTTACAAGCCGTTAGACAGCGCAATTGCGGGCGTTTACATTCACGGACTAGCTGCAGATATTGCCTTAGGAAAACAAAGCATGGAAAGCCTCCTCGCATCTGATATTATTGATCATCTCGGTGACGCGTTTAAAGTAATACAGCGATTGTAAATGTCAACGAAAAAAAATATAGTAGTATTGACCGGTGCAGGTATCAGTGCGGAAAGCGGAATAAAAACTTTTCGCGACAGTGATGGCTTGTGGGAAAATCACCGCATCGAAGATGTGGCGACATTTGATGCATGGGAAAGAAATAAGAATCTTGTACTCGATTTTTACAACCAGCGAAGAAAGCAATTATTAGAATGCGAGCCCAATGTTGCGCATAAACTGTTAGTGGAACTTGAAAAAAAATATGACGTGCATATCATTACACAGAATGTCGACGACCTGCATGAACGCGCAGGTTCAAAAAATGTATTACACCTTCACGGGGAATTATTCAAAGTGCGAAGTACATTAAACGAACACTTGGTATACGAATGGAAAAAGGATCTGCTTATGGGAGATAAATGTGAAAAAGGATCCCAGCTTCGCCCGCATATTGTATGGTTCGGAGAAGCCGTTCCCATGATAGAAGCAGCAGCAAATATTGCGCGCAAGGCAGATATATTTATAGTTGTCGGAACTTCACTGGTCGTATATCCTGCTGCAGGCTTGGTGCATGACACAGATTATACTGTTCCTAAATATGTGATCGATCCGAATAAGCCTGAAGTTTCTTTTTTGCAGAATGTTGAATACATAACGGAGAAGGCAAGTGTTGGTGTAGCTCAATTAGTAGAGCGTTTAATGAAGGAATAGAATTTATAATTCTAAATTTTGAATTATAAATTAAATAAAGTGCATTACCGTATAACAAATAACTTATAACCTATAACAATTAATCCATGCTCGACGAAAGTAAAAACCCCTGGCATATAAAAAATAAAAAAGTGGTGTACGATAATAAATGGATCACACTGACACATGAAAAAGTCATCACACCATCAGGAACGGAAGGTATTTACGGCAAAGTGCATTTAAAAAATCACGCGATAGGAATTATCCCCGTTGATGAAAATAAAAATACCTGGCTCGTCGGACAATACCGTTATCCCCTGGAAGAATATAGTTGGGAAATTCCTGAAGGAGGTGGCTTGAAGGAAGAAGATATACTCGAATCTGCAAAACGTGAGTTGAAAGAAGAAGTGGGATTAACAGCAAATAAATGGACACAGATCTGTATCACGAATACTTCCAATTCCATAACAGATGAAACCGCGTTTTTATTTCTTGCGCAGGAATTATCACATACTGAAACCGAACCCGATGAAACCGAGCTTTTACAAATAAAAAAAGTATCTTTAAATGAAGCATTCTCCATGGCAATGGATGGTGAAATTAAAGATGCGATGTCGCTTATCGCTTTATTCAAGCTGCAACTCATGCTGGAAAAAAAATTAATCACCTTATAGAAAAAATGAAAAAAGAACTTAAATACGTAGCTACTTATACATGCTATGAAACATGGAACGATGTTCCTGATCATTATAAAAATCTGATGAAGGAAGCCCGTGAAGCGCTGAAAGGAAGTTATGCTCCATATTCTAATTTTAATGTTGGCGCAGCTTTATTTTTAAATAATGGGAAAATCATTCATGGCAGCAACCAGGAAAATGCATCTTATCCGATAGGCTTTTGTGCAGAGCGCACGGCATTAAGCGCTGCGGCATCCATTGCGCCACATGAAAAAATAAAATCGATTGCGATCACCTGCAGCTGTGCGCACAATCCTGTTTCAGAACCCGGCGCTCCATGCGGTATCTGCAGGCAAACTATCTTTGAAGCCGAATGTAAACACAAACAGGATATAGAGGTGATCCTCATGGGAGAAACGGGCGAAATGTATGTATTCAAATCTATCAAAGATCTGTTGCCCTTACACTTTGATGCAGGCTTTTTATAAATATTTGTTGATTATAATTTTGCGGGACAGCCGTAAGATTTGTTTTGTCCGAATTCCCTTGTATACACTACGATCCTGTCAATATGCCTTACAGATCTTGGAAGTGCAACAACAATTCCTCTGAATGTTTTAGTTTGTCCCGCCTTATAAGTTCTGTCGAGAAAATCGTTGGATTCTTTATAAACAGTATTCATCTTTTCTGTTTGCTGAGGTTCGGTCAAAAGATAATAAGAACCTAATGAAAGTACTTTTTGAGACGGATAAGCTTTCCAGTTGGTTACTGCACTATAAAATTTTAAAGAAACAAAAACAGGCTCTGATCCATCCAGCTTAACATCCGATGTTGTTGTGTTGGTTCCGGTCATTTCCAGTTCTGCAAGATCATAGGAAGATCTTGAAAATGAGCTGTCGGGCAAAATAAAATTAGCGCCCCTGGGTATGGGAAGACGAACTATTTTGACAAATTTCAATTTTATGCCATCCGGCAGAAGAACCTGGTTAGTGTCATCTGCCTGGTAGCTATATAAACCCGCATCATTGGTAAGGTTGAAATAAGCAATGGAATCCTTTTTGCGAAGCTCCTCCTTTGATTCCTTTGGAGCTGCAACCGGAGGTGACGGTTTTTTGGAATTATCGCCCGCATGGACTGAAAATATGCCGGTTAAAATAATTATACACAGGGAAAAGATAACTTTTTTCATATAGCTAAATTAAAAATTTTAATTTTAAATGCAAGTAGTAAGACTAAATTGACTGTTACACATCTTTATCTAAATAACAATTTCCATGCCTAAATGGGTCGCCTTATACGCTTTTCAATTTTTAATGATCTGCGCGTATTCTACACATGCACAGCGTCCGCCTTTATATTATAAAATTGACAAAATTGCCAGGGAAGTAAACGGCAAGGTGGGCGTGGCTATATTAAATATTGAAGATAGGGATACCGTTAATTATAACGGGAATTCATACTGCGTAATGCAAAGTGTATTCAAATTTCCTATTGCCATTACCTTATTAAATGCAGTGGATAAAGGAAAGATCGACCTAAACAAAAAGATCCACATTAATAAAAGTGAGATGACTGCCGATACGTGGAGCCCGTTGCGCGATAAATACCCGGATGGAAATGTAGATGTACCCATTAGCGATCTCTTAAAATACATGGTTTCTAATAGCGATGATATTGCGTGCGATATTATATTGAAAACTATTGGCGGTCCAAAAAATGTAGAAGATTACATCCATAATATCGGTATAAAAGAAAATGCTATGGCAGCTTCTGAAGCTGAAATGCATGCAGGAAGGAATATTCAATATAAGA
>JAQBNI010000060.1 GCA_028288625.1 Bacteroidota bacterium
ATACCGCGGCGACGTGTATTGCGAAATATACAGCCTTACCCGGCTCTTCTCCACGATGAAGAATGAAGGATGGACCCCGCTCTTCATCAACGGGAAAATTGATGAATACCTGGATGACCTGATCAACCGGGAAGACTATTATTATAAAAGGGCTTCGGGGCCGAATAAAAAAGGCGACCTGAAAATTGCAGCGCTGGAGAATGAAAAACTAAAAATGGAAAGGCTGGGTTGCGCAGTAAATGAGTTTGAGAATTTTCAAAAGCTGATGAATAAACACAACCTGTATGACTTTGATGATATGATCAACTGGGTAATAAAAGTGTTTGAAGAAAATAAGAATGTACTCGCCAATTACCAGGAAAAATTCCAATATATTTTGGTCGATGAATTCCAGGATACAAGCGGTACTCAAAATAAAATTATTGAATTACTTATCAGTTACTGGGAGTCACCAAACATTTTTGTTGTAGGAGATGATGATCAAAGCATCTTCCGTTTCCAGGGAGCTAACGTGGAGAATATGGAAAATTTTGCAGGTGGATATGCTGATCTTTTAAAAGTTGTGCTCACAAATAATTATCGCTCCACACAATCCATTCTTAATATTTCAAAAACGTTAATTGATAATAATGAAGAACGGCTTATTAAAAAGTTTGAAGGATTAACTAAAGAGCTTATTTCTTCCAACATAAAAATAAAAGACCTCCATCATGATCCTGTTGTAAGAGAATACCAAACCATAAAAGATGAGATGGTTCACATTACCACTCAGGTTGAAAGCCTTATTGATAAAGGAACTGAGCCAAGCCGCATTGCAATTATCTATAAGGAAAATAAATATGGCGAGGAACTTATAAAATATTTCAGGCTGAAGAATATTCCTGTTTTTTCGAAACGGAGTATTAATATTTTAGAGAATGCGTTTGCAAAAAAGATAATTCAATTGTTACGATATGTTGCAACTGAGCATGAGATACCTTATGCCGGGGATGAATTGCTTTTTGAAATTCTCCATTTCGATTTTTATAAGATACCTCCTATCGAAGTGGCAAAGCTTACTGTAGAGGTGAATCAAAAAAAATACAATGAATTATTTTCTTTGAGAAGAATGCTGGTTGAAAAAGCGAACCAGGCCCCTTCCTCTCTTTTTGATAGAGGACTAAATGACAACCTGAAAAGGATCAGCGCTATTCTTGAAAAACTAATTGCAGATGTAAGCAATGTAACGCTGCAGGGATTGTTTGAAAATATTATTAATGAAGCCGGCGTGCTTAAATATATAATGCAGAGCAATGAGAAAATAACATTGATGCAGGTATTAACTGCTTTATTTGATTTTATAAAAGAAGAAACAGCAAGAGATCCTTTATTGAATGTTCGTGGATTAATGGAAATTATCGACCTGATGGAGAATGAAAATATTGCATTGCCTTTGATACAAATTTCCGGTAGCGATAATGGCGTTAATCTACTTACAGCACACGGCGCAAAAGGCCTGGAGTTTGAATATGTATTTTTTGTTGGTGCTAATGCACATTTTTGGGAGAAGAAAAAAGTTCAGAACAAAGGCTTTCTCTTTCCCGATACAATGTTTTCTTCATTGCCATTATGCAGCCCTGAAGAAGAACTACGAAGACTATTTTATGTAGCGCTAACCCGTGCTGAGCAACATTTATACATTTCTTATTTCAATTATAAAGCAGATGGTAAAGAAGCCGAGCCATCAGTGTTCATACACGAGATATTACAATCACTTCCATTGCCAATAGAAAAGATTATAGTTCCGCAGGAACAAACTATGGAATTTGAAATGCTTCATTTCATAACGCAAAAACCTGAAATAGAAAAAGCGGAAGAAGATTTTATAAGCACGCTGTTGGAAAGATTTGTAATGAATGTTTCTGCACTTAATAATTATTTACACTGTCCGCTCGAATTTTATTTTAAAACACTTATTCGTATCCCTTCGGGCAAATCTGAGAACCTTGAATTTGGTAGTGCAATGCATTTTGCAGTGCAGCGCTTGTTCGAAAAAATGCAGAAACATGAACAACAATTATTTCATAAGGAAGACCTGGTAGAAGATTTTAAATGGTACATAATTCGTCATAGGGAAAATTTTACCAAAGAAGCTTTTAACAGGAGACTTGAATATGGAGAAGAGATATTGAACAATTATTTTGATCAATATGTACATACATGGAATAAAATAGTTGCAGTAGAAAGAAATATACAGGTGGTTTATAAAAACATTCCCGTAAAGGGAAAAATTGATAAGCTTGAATTTACCGGAAAGGAAGTGAATGTTGTAGATTATAAAACCGGTGATGCTACAGGCAAGTGGACAAAAGAAAAATTGTGGCGACCAAATGATAAACAACCTAATGGGGGCGATTATTGGCGGCAGGCTGTATTTTATAAAATCCTGGTAGATAATTATGAGAACAAACAATGGAAAGTTGTTAGCACCACGTTTGACTTTATTGAGCCTGACAAGAACAAACAATACTACACAGAAAAAATTATTATAGAACCCGAAGACATTGAAACAGTAACGCAGCAAATAACAGAGGTTTGGAATAAAATTCAAAGCCGTGATTTTTATACCGGCTGCGGAAAGGATGATTGCAAATGGTGCAATTTTGTAAAAGAGAATAAACTTGCAGTTTCGCTTCACGAAATGTCAGAAGAAGAGGTATGACCCTGATTAAAAATATTTATAGGATTATTGGGAAATAAGAATAATGAAAGGATTTATGTTTGCACCGATACGAATAATCATTTGATGAAAAGAATTTTATATTTTTTCCTGTTAATCCTTT
>JAQBNI010000076.1 GCA_028288625.1 Bacteroidota bacterium
AAGATTCAATGGTTTCTTTTAATCCTTTTTCAAAAGTATATGCAGGTTTAAAATTTGTTGCCGTATAAAATTTGTCTGCATCCACCCATAAGCGCGGCACATCTGCAGGTCTGTCGGGAAGATATTCCAACCCAAGTTCACTTTTATTCATGAGTTCCAAAACCTTTGTCAATAAATCCTTCATTGTATATTCTATACCAGTACCGATATTAAAAGTTTGTCCGTTAATATTTTCATTGCCGATCAATCCAGCCAATGCGCGTGCGGTATCTTTTACAAAAAAGAAATCGCGGGTAATATTTCCATCACCGAATACAATTGGTTTTTGATCATTTAAAATACGAACAATACTTCTGGGAATCACTTCGCCTGCATCACCTTCGTAATGCGCGCGCGGACCGTAATTATTGAAGATGCGAAGCACCGTGGTGTTTAATCCATAGCACTCGTGGTAAGCATTTGCATAATGTTCACCGGCGAGTTTACTCGCGCCATAAACAGTGAGCGGATTCGTTGATGCATCTTCTGTAATTGGAAAGCTTTTTGTCCTGCCATAAATTTCAGAAGTGGAGATATAAAAAAATTGCTTGGTTTGATTTGATTTGGCAGCTTCCAGAACATTCAACGTCCCTTCTGCATTTACGCGGTGGTTTTCAAAAGGACTGTGAATAGAATGCCGGACGCCAAGGCAAGCAAGATGGAATACAATATCAACATCTGTAGCTGCCTCCATACATGCATCCTTATCCAGGATATCTTTTTGAAGAAAGGTAAAATCGGGATTCTTTAATGCCTGTTCTATATTTGATAAATTGCCATTCGCAAGATTATCTATTACCACGACCTTGTATCCTGAATTTAAGAGATGATCAGTAAGATGCGAACCGATGAATCCTGCACCACCGGTGATGAGTATTTTTTTATCTCTAACTTCGGTTTGCATTGTTTTTATTTAGTTTCTCCATGTTTTTTTAATCCCATCCATAACAAGAATCTAAACCTGATCATGTCATATGTACTCCATAAAATATCATGTAATTTCCCCAGTGAACCATTGCCTTCATTACGGGCAAGGAAGTTGACATAATGTGTCGCCACTTTAAGTCCAAAAAAACGTGCTCTAAATATCATTTCAGGAGTAGTAAACGCCGGGCTTTTAGCAAGAGGTAATACCATCTTTATTATTCTGCTGCGATATATCTGCACAAAGTTCATATCTGTTATGCCGGATGACAATCTAGGGAAAAGCATCTTCCTCAAAATAATATTCGCTTTAGAAACCATTCTTCTCCATAGTGTTGCTCCTGAATAAATATTTCGCTGCAGTACAAACAAATCATTGTCATCCATCAAATCTATGAGTTCCCGGATAACAACAGGATTTAGCGGCAAATCTATTCCATTGTGTAAAACATATTCATTTTTTGAAAGCGCGAATCCTCTTTGTATAGAAACACCCTGATTGAGATTAATATGATTTAAGTGAAGATGTATATTGGTATATTTATTTACAATCTCTTTCATGATCAGTAAGCTATTATCTCTACTTCCATCATCAATTAATATTATTTCAAAATCGTTAAAATCACGATCCAATGCTTCATATGTTTGTATGATTGACTGCTCCACAATTTTTTCTTCATTGTAAACGGGTATAATTACACTAATTGTTTTTTCTGACTTTTGTGGCATATAATTAAACCATTATGTAAATATTTTTGAAGATGTATTATGGAGATATAATATTTGATGAAGCGTATCCATAATGTATTTCAAATTTTTTTCCGTAAGTCCTGGAAATATAGGTATAAAAAAAGTTTTCTTAAATACGTTGCAACTCACCGGAAACTGTGCATCAGTCCAACCTGATCCGGAAAAATAGGGTTCATTATGTAAAGGGGGAATACCAAAACGGCAAGAGATATTCTTTTGTGCCATTTGATTGATGATCTCTTCAGGCGTAATATTACAGTTTTCACTTATCGTTATACAATAGGAGGAATAAGAGTGTGTTGCATAATCAGGAACAAATGGCGCTTGCAATTCCCCGGTGTCTTTCAAAGCAGCATCATAATAAGCAGCCTGTGTTCTTCTTTCAATCAGCATTTGATCAATCTTACTCATTTGTATTATTCCAATTGCAGCCTGTATATCAGTCATTCGATAATTATAACCATTCTCATAATATTTTTGTAAAATAACTCCCTTGGCTTTGTGTCTATCAAGATCGCTTACTGACGCACCCGCAGATCTTAATGTTCGCGCTTTATCCGCTATATCCTGGTCATCTGTCAGCAACATTCCACCTTCACCGGTCGTTATCATTTTTCTTGGATGAAAACTAAATGTCGTTGTCAGTCCATGTGATCCCAAATATGTATTATTATATTTCCCTCCCATTGCTGTTGCTGCATCATCCACTACAATCAGGTTATGTTTCTGTGCTATTTTTTTTATTTCTTCTAAATCATTTGCAAGCCCGATTTGATCTATATTTAATATCGCTTTGGTTTTAGGTGTAATAGCCTGTTCAATGAGGTGGGGATCGAGGTTAAAAGTTTTTTTATCTATATCTACAAAGACCGGATTAGCGCCAGCCATTTTAATTGCATTAACATTTGCCATGCAAGTAGTATCCGCCAGGATAACATCGTCACCACTTTGAACACCCTGTATACGAAATGCTAAATGAATAGCTGAAGTACATGAGTTCGTTGCTACGGCAAATTTTACTCCAATATATTTCGATACTAATTCTTCAAATTCCATTACTTTTGGTCCTTGACTTACCCATCCGCTCTGAATTACTTCGCGAATTGCAAGCCACTCCTCGTCTCCTAACCATGGTTTTGTTAATGGAATCTGATCTTCAAAGAGATTCATGTATTATAATATTTTGTCCCAATTAAATTCATTATCTATTTTTTTTATTTGCCTTGCCGGGACTCCGTAAGCTAAAGTAAAATCATCTACTTCCCTGTTTACAACTGCTCCCATTCCAATGATCGCATGTTTGCCGATTGTTGTTCTTGCCAGAACAATTGCACCGGAACCAATAAAAGAACTTTCCCGAATATGAGAACGCCCTCCAATACATGCTCCGGGTGAAATGGTACAGTAGCTTTCTATAACCGCATCATGCTCTATAATAACACCATTATTTATTATTACATGATCAAAAACCGTGACATCAGTATTAATTATTGCGTTAGCGCCAATAAACAATCCCTTACCGATTTTTGCAGACGGCATAATCACTGAACTTGGATGTATTATATTCTGGAGTACAAATCCCGCTTCTATACATTTTTCAGTGATCAGTTTCCTTGTTTCCGGTCTTCCTAATGCTACGTGTACATTAGCTTTACTAAAATTTTCCTTCACGTAATCGATATTACCAACAACCTCACAATCATTAATAATGTTACCTTTTTTAGTCGTATCCTCATCTATAAAAAAAATATCCCCTTTGTGTTTGCTCTGTCTTAAAATATCCAAAGCAACGCGACCTTGAGCACCGGCACCAAAAATGAAAACAGGATCTATATTCATTTCACTTGTATAAATTTATAACATTAATCACATGATCAACCTGGCTATCACTCAATTCAGCATACATTGGCAAACTCACACAATGCGAGGCTAAATATTCTGAGTTCGGAAAATCTCCTTCCTTATATCCCAGGTGCGCATATGCTTTTTGTAAATGACATGGTACCGGATAATGAAACGCAGGAGAAATATTATTCTGATTTAAATAATCACAAAAACCATCTTTATCTTCTGTCGTTACCACAAATAAATGAAATACAGAATCTGCCCATTCCGGTTGCGACTGCATCTTGATCTTTGGATTTTTTATTTCGGACAAATATCTTTTTGCAATTGCCCGGCGTTTGTTGTTCCACTCTTCAAGATATTTCAATTTTACAATTAGTGATGCTGCTTCCAATCCTCCCATCCTGTAATTGTAACCCACTTCATCGTGATAATATCTTACTTTACATCCGTGGTTTCGCAAGCCCTGTAAGTGTATAATATATTTTTCGTTGTTTGTCGTGATACCTCCGGCTTCACCGCATGCACCCAAATTTTTTCCCGGATAAAAACTGAAACATGCCATCTCTCCAAAACCGCCCACACGTTTTCCTTTGTAGTTAGCGCCTTGCGCCTGCGCAGCATCTTCAATAAAAAAAATATTGTGCTTCTTACATATTTCTTCAACAGCGTCAATATTGCAAGGCTGTCCATACAAATGCACACCTATCACTGCCTTTGTTTTTGATGTGATCTTTTCTCCTATCTTCTTCGCGTCAATCTGCCACGTATCGCTTGTACAGTCAACAAATACAGGTGTTGCGCCTGCATGGCTCGGACCCCACGCAGTCGCGATAAAAGTATTTGCAGGCAATATCACTTCATCGCCTTCGCCAATTCCCAAAACCAGCATGGCAAGATGTAATGCAGTGGTACCATTGCTCACTCCGGCTGCAAATCTTGTTTGGGTGTATTGCGTAAAATTCTTTTCAAACTCTTCTACAAATGGTCCGCCCGAGAAAGCTGTCTTCTCATACACTTTTTCAAACAGTTCAAATACCTCCGCTTTTATTTGCTGATGCTGTGCTTTAAGATCTAAACAAGGTATTTTTTCCATAACCATTACACAATTTTTTTTATCACCTTCGCAGGATTTCCGGCAGCGATCGAATTCGAGGGAATATCTTTAGTAACCACAGAACCCGCGCCGATCAACGCATTTTCACCAATTGTAATTCCGCAAAGAATGGTAGCGTTGCTGCCGATCGATGCGCCTTCTTTTACAAAAGTTTTAATCACTTTCCAGTCCTTATCTGTTTGCTGTGTACCATCCGGATTCGTAGCGCGCGGAAACCGATCGTTTGTAAACATCACACCATGACCGATAAAAACATTATTTTCTATATGCACTCCTTCACACACAAAACTGTGAGAAGATATCTTACAATTTTTACCAATAGTTACTCCTTTCTGGATCTCTACAAATGCGCCGATCTTGGAATTATCATCTATCGAACAATTATAAGCATTTACAAAATCAAATATTTTTACATTCTTTCCAACGGAAACATTGTTGAGCGACTGCTTCGGATTATTTATAGTGATCGTTTCCATCAGATAACAACTTCCCTTCCTTTATTTTTAATGGATTGCTGCGCAGCCTCTAAAATTTTAATTACTTCTAATCCCGAATCGCAATTTGAAACAGGTGTCGTGTTATGCAAAATAGCGGAAACAAAATCAGTTGCCATTCCTGCCAATGCTTCTTTTGATTCTACCTTTGGTATAAAAATATCACCTGCCCTGTAATCAACGAGGATCTTATTTTTTTCTTCATCGGTTTGATGATGATAACCGGAATCATATATTTTTATTTTTTCCGTAGGTTCAAGATCATTGAACACGATCATTTTCTCATCACCTCCGATCAACATTAACCTGATCTTCACGGGCGATGTCCACGAGCAACTAAAATGCGCAATAAAATCCGAATTATAATTTATAGTAAGATAAGCGATATTCTCAATGCCATTGTGCGTGTGCGAGATACCCGTCGCCTGTACTCCCGCCGGTTTTTCAGCGACAAGGTAATTCAGTATCGCAATGTCGTGCGCCGCCAAATCCCACAACACATTTACATCGGGTTGAAACAAACCAAGGTTGATCCGTGTAGAATCAAAATATTTTATTTTTCCTATTTCACCTCCTTCTATCATCCTCTTAATTCTCTGAACTGCACCTGTGTATAAAAAGGTATGGTCAACCATCAATACTTTCTTATGTTTTTCTGATAATGCGATCAATTCCTCCGCTTCTGCAACAGAACTTGTCATGGGCTTCTCCAGCAAAACATGCTTATCCTGTTCCAGGGCTCTTTTCGCTAAATCAAAGTGAGTAAAAACCGGGGTTGCAATTACGATCGCATCAACCTCCTTATTATTAAAAACATCATCCGGGTTAACAGATACGTTTATTCCTGCATGATTTCTTTTAGCTACCTGTAGTCTTTCTTGTCTAAAATCTACGACAGTATGAACCCGGCAATCCACCGTTGACGAAAAATTTCTTACCAGGTTAGGTCCCCAATACCCATACCCTATTATTGCTATATTTACCATCGTATTTAACCATCACAAATCTAAGAAACAATTTTATATTACGGCGTACAAGATACTGTGAAAGATGGAGAAGGCACCTGATAATGCAGTTATAAGAAACTATTCTTTTATATTTAGTAACTAATTTATTTTCCGCTTGAAAATATCGATCATAACACCTTCTTATAACCAGGGTGATTACCTGGAAGAGACCATCAATTCTGTTTTATCGCAAAGTGAATCTGGATTGGAAGTGGAATATATTATTATTGATGGCGGCAGCACCGACAATTCTGTTGAAATTATCCGGAAATATGAAAAACATCTGAAATATTGGGTGAGTGAAAAAGATGCAGGACAAAGCGATGCTGTGAATAAGGGTTTAAAAATTGCAAGCGGAGATATTGTCAGTTGGATCAACAGCGACGATTCCTATACACCGGGTACTTTACAAAAAGTTGTCAACTATTTTAAAGATGAAAATATTTTAGTGGTGAGTGGAAAAGGTGAAGTGTGGAAAGATGGCATCCGTGTATCCCAAAATCCGGGCGTTGACATTTACCCAAACTTTGAAAAAACTGTAGGCTGGGCTCGAATTGATCAACCGGAAACATTTTTCAGGAGTTCTGTTGTAAAAAAGTTAGGTCTGCTGAATACGGATCTTCATTATGTGATGGACAGGGAATGGTGGATCAGGTTCTTATTGAATTTCGGTCAGGAAAAAGTATTAAAGGCGGATGATATTTTCGTCAATTTCAGGTTGCATGAAAGTTCGAAAACCTTCAACTTTCAGAATTTATTTTTTAAAGAGGCGCTGAATGTATATTATACCATTGCAAAACAAAATCAATTAACTGAAGCAAAATTATTGGAAACTGAGTTTGATGTTTCCTGCCTGGATACTTTGCATTATACGAATGCCACTGATCATGATATCCTGCGGAAGATCATCCATTATTTTTTTCTGCTGGAAGCACGATTGAAATATGCCGCGAATGACCTGGTTACTGCAAAAAAATTTGTCCGGCTTATCAATAAAAATTTGTTGCGACTTGCGGATATTTCCGAATATGATAAGCTGAAAACGCGCATTGCACTGATCCCTTTATGGCTTAAAAAGATATTGAATAAAAGAAACCTCCCGGCATGACCGTATCCATCATCATACCAACAAAAAATCGTGAACAGATATTATTCAATTCCCTGGAACATACAGTAAAAGCTATTGAAGACATTGATGTCGAAATTCTGATCATTAATGATGGCGATAAAGAACTTCTTATTCCGGTAGACTGGATGTCAAAGATCCGTGTAATAAAAAGTCCCGGTGAAGGCGTTGCGGCTGCAAGAAATTTAGGAGCAAAAATTGCTGCTTCCGATCTATTAATTTTTATGGATGACGACATTCTTATAAATGAACATGCGCTAAAAAAAACGATCGAGCTTGCAAATCAATATCCCGATTCTACAATTAATATCAACTGGATATATCCTCCCGAACTATTGGCTAATATCATTCAAACAAAATTTGGAAGATATCTTGACAACCATGGCTTCACTTCCTTAAAAGGATGGAATAACGGTCAGCCATGGAACGCACATGAATTATTTCAAAACATTGGCATCACCAGCCAGTTCCTCGCCATTCATAAACATGTTTTCAATTCTGTAAATGGCTATGATGAAACATTCCCGCATGCCGGATTTGAAGATTATGATTTCGCAAAACGTTTACGTGAGAATGGCGTACATTTTTATATATGGCCGAAAGACTCCATCTTCCATAATGAAACTGACAGGCACGAGCTAAACCCCTGGTTACAAAGGAAGCGACGCGGTGGGGAAACGAGAAAAAATGCAGTGTTGCGCGGACATCAGGAACTGGAGTTGCACTATTCTGGAATAAAAAAAATGATCCTGTTATTTTTAAGCTTCTCGAAAGATTTCTGGATATGCTTTTTGAATATTCTTCCAAATTACAAATGGTTAGATGGATTTTATGGAATGATCGTTAATGCATTGCTTGCAACATATATTTTTGAAGGATACACAAAAATGAAAAGGTGAAGTACAGATGATGAAAACAAAGATCACTTATATCCTTTACCAGATCAACAAGGCGCTTGCGTTTGAATGGATCATCGATCATATTGACGCAAATAAATTTGAGTTGTCATTTATCTCCATCGGCGTGCAGGAAAATTCTTCCCTGGAGCAATTCTGCAAGGCAAAAAAGATCGAATTTCATTTAGTAAAATATGCAGGCAAAAAAAACATGCCTGCAGCCATTTATCAGACATATAAAATTTTAAAAAAAATAAAACCCGCTATTGTTCATTGCCATATTTTTGAAGCCGGGGTGATCGGTTTGATTGCTGCCAGGTTAGCCGGTATTAATAGAAGGATCTATACCCGGCATTATTCTACCTATCATTACACTTATGCGCCGGGTGGAGTAAAATATGACAGACTCATCAATTTACTCTCTACAAAAATTATTGCGATCAGCGAAAATGTAAAAAAAATACTTATTGAAAAAGAGCATGTCGATCCGGATAAAATAATTCTGATGCATCACGGATTTGATCTCTCTTTATTTCATCATATTTCATGGGAAAGAATTCAGCATGTAAAAGCAAAGTATAATCCGAATGATAAACACCCGGTGATTGGTGTGGTTTCCCGGTTTACGCACTGGAAGGGAATTCAATATATCATTCCTGCTTTTAAAAAACTACTGGAAACCTATCCGCGGTCGCTCCTCATTTTATCAAATGCAAAAGGAGAATATGAAGCAGAGATCAGGCAATTACTCATCGATCTGCCTGAAGGATCTTATTGCGAGATCTTATTTGAACATGACAATGCCGCGTTGTTTAAACTGTTTGATGTTTTTGTACATGTGCCCATTGATGCGGAAATTGAGGCATTCGGACAGATCTACATAGAAGCACTTGCGGTGGGAATACCTTCTGTTTTTACACTCTCAGGTATCGCATCCGAATTCATTGAGAATAACAAAAATGCATTAGTAGTTGATTTCCATTCGTCTGAACAGATCTATAACTCTATAATCGAATTATTGCAAAACGATCTGCTGCGTTCCACATTAATACAAAACGGTAAAAATGATTTGGAAAAATATTTTTCTTTACCTTTGATGATTGATAATTTAGAATCCATCTACAGTATTTAATATGGGCAACGACCTATTTTTTTCTATTGTCATTCCGGCATATAACCGGGCGCATATGATCTCAGAAACGCTCGAAACTACTTTTATGCAAACATACCCGCATTACGAAGTGATTCTCGTTGATGACGGCAGTACTGACAATACAGAAGAATTGGTAAAATCTATCAACAACCCAAAATTTATCTATCATAAAAAAAGCAACGAGGAACGTGCCATCGCACGCAACACCGGTTTTAACCTTGCAAAAGGTGATTACGTAACCTTGCTGGATTCAGATGATTATTTATATCCTACACACCTGGAAGAAGCCGTAAAATATATTGAAGCAAATAGCCGCCCGGAGATCATCCGCTTTGATTATGATGTCGTGGATTCAAAAAAACGTCTCTTGCAAATCGCAAGAATGCCCGATCATATCAATCAAAGAATGATCAACGGAAATTTTATGGGTTGCAGCGGAATTATATTGCGAAAAGATATTGCGGTAAAATATGCCTTCAACGGCGACAGGGATCTTTCGGGTTCCGAAGATTATGAATTGTGGCTGCGCCTTGCTTCGCGCTTTAAAGTGCATACGCCTGATATTGTTACGTGTTCGCTGCATTCACATGAAGAAAGAAGCGTGATTTATAATATCACAGAGGATACGCTCGTAAAAAGAATCGAGTTGCTGATCAAATATACTTTTGCAGACAAAGTGGTAAAGAAAATTTACGGCATGAAAAAAAATGTGTTCGTTTCACATTGCCTCCTGTATGTTTCGCTGCATTTAGCCATCGCCAAAATAAATGGCTCGTCTGTCATCTATCTATTAAAGGCTATAAAAATAAATCCATGGGCAATACTCGATAAAAGATTCTTCGGAATAATTAAAACACTCATCAAAAGGAACATCCTTGTTTCATTCGATTAATTATGTGCGGGATCTCAGGTTACATATCATTACAAGGAAAGCTTGACAAACAGGATTTCATCTCTGCTACCAATACATTGAACCATCGCGGTCCGGATGCGGAGGGATTTTATGCAAATGAAAACAATACGCTTTATTTCGGACACAAGCGTTTGAGTATTATCGATCTTTCCCCTGCTTCTAATCAGCCTTTTTTTTCTGCATGTGGGAGATATACCATGATATATAATGGTGAGGTTTACAATTTCAGGGAAATAAAAGAACAGCTGCAATTAAATACACGCACTACGGGTGACACGGAAGTGATTCTGGAAGCATACATAAAGATCGGACCGAAAGCATTTGAATTATTTAACGGCATGTTTGCTTTTGCGATCTATGATATTCAGGAACGGAACATTATATTATGCCGCGACCGCATTGGAATTAAGCCGTTATTTTATTATTGGGATGGAAATCAATTTTCATTTTCTTCGGAAATAAAATTATTTAAACGCTTACCCGGTTTTATAAACAAGATCAATTCCGCCGCTATACCTGAGTTTTTACATCTGGGTTTTATACCGGAACCTAATACCATCTATGAAAATGTTTTTAAATTCCCTTCTGCGCATTATAGTATTTTTAATATTGATGATATTGCAAAGCCCGGATTCCAGCCTGACATACATTGTTACTGGAATTTAAAAGATGCAATTGAGCCTGTAACAAAAAAGGATTTTGCATCAACAAAAAAAGAACTGAAAGCGCTGTTGATCGATTCCGTTGAAAAACAATTGATCAGTGATGTTCCCGTGGGTACATTCTTAAGCGGTGGTATTGATTCCAGTTTAATTACTGCTATTGCCGCTCAATTAAAAGGTGATAAGATCAAAACATTCAGTATTGGCTACGATACAAAAAAATATGATGAGTCTGAATATGCCATGAATGTCGCCGAACGGTTACAAACAGAACATTATGCCTTTAAGCTCACTGAAGATGAAGTGGAAGAAATTTTACCAAGTATCATTTTTCAATACGATGAACCTTTCGCGGACTCTTCCGCATACCCGACCATGATCGTTTCAAAACTCGCGAGACAACATGTTACAGTTACGCTTTCCGGGGATGGCGCCGATGAATTATTTTTAGGATATGGAATGTATCAGTGGGCATCAAGACTGGCAAATCCCATGGTGCAGGCATTGCGGAAACCATTCTTTATAGCTACACAGCACGCAAGCGATACTTTAAAACGGGGTGGTTTACTGTTGGATTATACTTCCCTCGATCATATAAGAAGTCATATTTTTTCACAGGAACAATATTTAAATAGTGAAAAAGATCTGAAGCATCTCTTGCTGGATGAAAATTTTTGCTTTGATCGCTTTAATAAAGATATCGTATCTAAAAAAAGACCATTAACACCAAAGGGGAAACAATCGATCTGGGATATAAAGTATTATCTTAAGGATGACCTTTTGATAAAAGTGGATCGCGCGAGCATGAAATATTCCCTGGAAAGCCGCGTACCGTATCTTGATCACCGCGTGGTGGAATACGCTGTAAATATTGATGCTGATCTGAGATATCACAAAGGCATTTCCAAATATATCCTGAAAGAGATCTTATACGATTACCTGCCGCGGCAATTATTTAATCGTCCGAAGTGGGGCTTCGCATTGCCCTTGCCACATTGGCTGAAAGGAAGATTAAACTATTTATTAGACAAATACCTGAACAGCACGATCATTAATAATTACGATATCCTCACCAACATATATGTCCAGGATCTGAAAGACCGGTTTATGGCGGGGGAAGATTATTTATATGGTCGCTTGTGGACCATTATTATTTTGCATTGGTGGCTTGAAGAGAATGTATAATGGCAACTGCAGTATTATATCTTTCGTATGATGGCATGACCGATCCTCTCGGTCAATCGCAGGTAATTCCATACCTCATCGGCTTAAGTAAGAAAGGCTATCTTTTTACTTTGATCAGCTGTGAGAAAAAACAAAATTTTGAGGAACATGGAAATAAGATCAAATCGTTGCTTGATGGAAACAACATCGAATGGCAGCCCTTACTTTACACAAAGAGTCCTCCTGTTTTATCTACGATATATGACGTTTATAAACTGAAACAACTTGCTTATAAATTACATAAAGAAAAGAATTTCGCGATCGTCCACTGCAGAAGCTATATCACTTCTCTTGTAGGCTTACAGTTAAAGAAAGAGTTTGGTGTAAAATTTATTTTTGATATGCGTGGATTATGGGCGGATGAGCGTGTGGATGGTAAATTATGGGATCTTGATAATCCTGTTTACAGGAGTGTGTACAGGTATTTCAAAAGGAAAGAAAAAGAATTTTTACAAAATGCAGATTATACGATCAGCCTGACACACCATGCAAAAGATGAAATTCTATCCTGGAAAAACATAGACCCCAAAAAGGTTAGGATGGAAGTAATTCCATGTTGTGCCGATCTTGATCTATTTGATAAGCAAAATATTCAGCAGGAAAAACTCCTTGCTTTAAAAGAAGAATTGCAAATTCAACCCGATGATTTTATTCTTTTATATCTCGGTTCAATTGGCACGTGGTATATGCTGGAAGAGATGATGGAGTTTTTTAGCGTGATGAAGAAGAGATATGCAAATGCAAAATTTTTATTTGCATCCATGAATGAACATGAGCGCATTCTGGCAACGGCAGAAAAATTTCATGTGCGAAATGATATTATACTTCGTGGAGCGGCAAGAGAAGAAGTTCCATACCTTATCTCTTTATCAAATTTTTCAATTTTCTTTATTTTACCTTCTTATTCTAAGATTGCTTCTTCTCCAACAAAACAGGGAGAGTTAATGGCAATGGGTGTACCTGTTATTTGCAATACCCTCGTAGGGGATACAGACAAGATCGTGAACGATTATCAAAGTGGAATCTTAGTACATGAATTTTCTACGAATTCTTTTTCTGAAGCCATTGAAAAAATGTCTGCTTCTTTTGATGAACAACAAA
>JAQBNI010000144.1 GCA_028288625.1 Bacteroidota bacterium
TTACCATCGACGGAAAATTTAATATTTTTCAATTGCCCGGCAGCCTTCAATCATTCCTTAATAAATATTATCCTTCTTTAATAGAGCCGCCGGAGACGATACCGGTAAATCAACAGTTTGCGGTCACGCTTTCTACAAGAGAGTTCGATAAATATACCCGGCTGATCAATCACCGTTTTCGCGGTTTTGATAACTCCCTTTTAAAAGGTTACATCAATACGATCGATACCACATTCACGATAAATGCAGATGTGCCTTTTTTTCAATACGGCCCTTATAAAATTGAAAAAGCAAGCATACAAGGCAAAGGAGATCTAAGCGCCCTTAATTTAAATGCTACGGTAAGAAATGTTAGTATAGGGGACAGTCTTAAATTCCCGAACAGTGTAATTAATATTGTTTCTGCAAATGATCTTTCCGCTGTACACATCGCTACACGTGCAAGCAATACACTTAACGAGGCCGACCTGAATGCAGACGTGTATACTTTAAAAGATGGCGTTCGTATTTCCTTCAAGCCATCGTCTTTTGTTGTGAATGATAAAAAATGGACGCTCGAAGAGCGGGGAGAAGTAACGATCTCTAAAAGTTTTGTATCGGCCCATAATGTAAAATTCGTTTCGGGCTTCCAGGAAATTATTGTTGATACACACGAGGAGGAAGGAGGTAATACGGATAACCTTGTTTTGCATATCAGGAATGTAAATGTAGGAGATTTTACTTCTCTTGTTACGGTGCATCCAAGGATAGAAGGTATTGCAAGCGGTGATGTTTTCCTGCATGATTTCTTCGGTAAATTTTATGCAGAAGCCAAGTTGAGAGCCGAGCAATTCCGGCTGGCCGATGATTCGATCGGGGTTGTAAATATTGAAGCGCAATACAACGCGGCCACAGGAAATATAACTTATAAAGGAAATTCTGATAATGAAAAGTTCAGGTTTAATCTTAATGGCAGCTACAATACCAATGACAGTATTGGCAAACCCTTAAATGTAGATATAGACCTTACTGACAGCAGCAAGATCGGTATACTTAATGAATGGTTGTCGGGGGTTTTTACCAATATAAAAGGATATGCAAAAGGTAAGCTGAATCTCAGCGGTGATTTTAATTCACCCCAGATCACCGGTCGGGTTAACCTGTATAACACGAGCATGAAAGTGAATTATACTCAGGTTGATTATTTTATCGATTCTGCTACACTCAACTTTGGCGAAGATTTTATTGATCTGGGTGAAGTAACGGTGCGTGACAGGGATAATAATACGGGTGTGGTAAGTGGAATGATCTATGAGCGGCGCTTAAAAAATATTCGCTATGATGTTGATATTACGAGCGACAAATTGCTGGTGCTGAATACACGCTTAAAAGATAACCAGACTTTTTACGGGCAGGCGATTGGTAAAGTAAATATGAGCGTTACCGGTCCGCAGGAAAATCTTAAAATGACGATCAGGGGTGAGGTTGCTGATACAACGCATATTTATATTCCGCCGATCAGCAACAGGCAAAGCGCCGATGCTGATTTTATTGTATTTAAAAAATATGGTAAGGATATTAATGCAGGACCATCCGATGAAAGTAAATTAACGATAGACCTTGACCTTGCCATTAATAATAAGGCCCAGGTAGATGTGATACTGGATGATCTTTCGGGTGATGTGATTAGAGGTGTTGGGCATGGCCGGCTGAATATGCATATCGGCAATGGTGATGTTACCATGAACGGCAGGTATATCATTGAACGCGGAAGCTATGATTTCAATTTTCAATCATTCATAAAAAAACCTTTTATACTAAGAGGTGGTGAGAACAATTATATTGAATGGAACGGCGATCCTTCGAACGCTACAATAAACATCGATGCACAATACACGGCAGAAAAAGTGAGTCTTAATGACCTTCTTTCCACAACCAATCTTACCGTTGCAAGTAATTATGGAAGTGCTGCAAGAGCGTACAGGGGAGATGTGTATGTGATCGCTAACCTGAACGGAAGATTAGGTAAACCCAATATTAACTTCCGGCTTGATTTTCCACCGGGTACCTCATTTGTTTCAGATAATAACTTTGCATCTTTCCTGAATAAAATTCAAAGTGATCAGACTGAAATGCTGAAGCAGGTAAGTTACCTGATCGTGTTTGGAACATTTGCGCCTTATGGAGAATTGAAAAGCGTTACCTCTTCTGTTGTAAATCTCGGCGTGAATACTATTTCGCAAAAAGTGACAAACGAGATCAATAAAGCGATCGGTAATTTATTATTCAAACTTACAGGAGATAAAAGCCTGCAGTTCGATATCAGCACTTCTACTTACAGCAGTTCTTCTTTCTTTGGGTCAGTCAGCAATAATGGAAACAGTAAACTGGACAGGCAAAGAATCAACCTGAAGTTTACGCAAAGCACCCTGAATGATAAAGTGATCTTTGTTGTAGGCACCGATATAGATTTCAATTTCGGAAATACGGCTGTTGCGGGAACAGGTAATTTCCAATGGTTGCCGGATGTGTCAGTACAATTTGTTTTAACCAGGGACCGAAAACTCAGGGCAATTGTTTTTAATAAAAGCTCATTGGATATTTCCCAGCAAAACGCTATTGGCCGCACCAACAGGCAAGGTATCAGTTTGTCTTACTCAAGAGATTTTGAAAAGTTATTCGGAAAGAAAGAAGAGCCGGCGAAAGCGAAAGGTAATTAGCAAATGAAGGTGCGATTGCAATTCGGTGTGCAGTTTTCAGATTTCAGATTTCAGATTTCAGCAAGCCAGGAACCATGCAAATAGTTTCATTTGCTAATTTGCTAATTATCTAATTTGCTAATTACTTCAATATCTCATGCCCCAGTTTATCCCGCTTTGTTTGCAAATATTTTTCATTGTGCGGGTTAGGAGAAATTTCTATCGGAACAATATCTACTATTTCTAATCCATATCCTTTAAGACCGGCTCTTTTGCGTGGATTGTTACTCATTAAACGCAATTTTGAAATGCCAAGAGCTCGCAGTATCTGGGCGCCTACTCCATAATCTCTTTCATCCATTCCAAATCCTAAATGGATATTGGCTTCTACAGTATCCATTCCTTCTTCCTGCAGTTTATACGCTTTTAATTTATTTACAAGCCCGATCCCCCGGCCCTCCTGGTTCATATATAATATAGCACCCCTTCCTTCTTTCTGCACCATTTGCATGGCAGCATGTAACTGCTCACCGCAATCGCAGCGAAAACTTCCTAGTATATCTCCGGTAAAACAACTGGAATGTACACGGGTTAATACCGGTTCATCTTTGTTCCATTCGCCTTTAATTAAAGCAAGGTGTTCACCACCAGATAATTTTTCACGAAAAGCAACCAATTTAAAATCGCCATATTTAGTAGGCATGTTTACACGCACAATTTCCTCAATGAGCGAATCTGTTTTTAAGCGATATTCGATCAGGTCCTTTATCGAAATAATTTTCAGTTTATATTTTTTTGCTATCTCCTGTAATTGCGGGAGCCTCGCCATCGATCCGTCTTCATTCATGATCTCTACCAGCACACCAGCATGGGGCGGAGGAAAACCAGCGAGCCTGGCAAGATCCACCGCAGCTTCAGTATGGCCGGCTCTTCTTAAAACACCACCGTCTTTTGCACGTAAAGGAAAAATATGACCAGGTCTTCCTAATTCTGCAGGCTTTGTTGCAGGATCAATGATGGCGAGAATGGTTTTCGCCCT
>JAQBNI010000024.1 GCA_028288625.1 Bacteroidota bacterium
CCGAAAAAACGAATCGAGGATCTTGTTGGCGATGATCGCTTCGTATATATGTATGTACGCGCGGCAGGAATTCCTGCTGATCTTTGGAACACTGTTATTTGTATGGATGATCTTATTGAGACGTCAAAAAAAAATACAGTCTGCAATTTATATTCCCTTTGCAGCTGTGACTGCAGGATTGTACATGATCTTCGGTTTTATTTCTTTCCGCGCGCAGGGAATCGACAGGAGCCTGTTTGCTTTCAAACAACACTTTTACACCAACTATATTTTCTGGACAAAAAAGATCTTAACAACAGACCAGTTTGACGCGCTGGATATTTTTCACGGGAGCAAAACGATGTTTCAATGCATGATCGCCAATCCCGGGATGTTTGCAAAACATGTTGGAACGAATATGCTGAATTATTGCATCAATGCTTATAAGTATACCGAGAATTTTGTTTTACCTGCGCCTGTATTTCACTACCTCGGAAAAGGAAAACATATTTTATTTGTTGCTTTTATTGTTTATTTACTTTATCTCCTCTTCAGGAAAAAAGCTTATCGCAATGTATCAGCATTCATAAAAGAAAACACTTTTACAAGTTTGATCATGGGCATATTTTTTGCATGGAGTTTCTTTTCTATTTTTTTTATCTTTCCTGAAAGACATTATATCATTCTTCAATTTTGCTGGTGGATATTTTTAATTGCATTATTGCTAAAGAACAATTTAAAATGGTTGAATAACCCTTTTGTATTTTATGCAATCGTAATTCTGTTATTGATCTTTACTCCTACAGCACACTCGGTTGATTATTATCACAACATGACTAGAGACGGAAACAAGCAACCGAATTTAAAAGTGATCAATTACCTGCGGAAAAATAATACGCAACATCCGACCGTGTTATTCACAACGGAACGCGGTTTTAATGCATACCTTCCCAAAAACTACAAAGAATTATTTTTAGAACAGGATGATGTTCGTCCGTATATGAAAAACGGTGATATAGATATCCAGCAATTTTTTATTGATAAAAATATTGACGCCATTTACATGAACGAAAAGTTGCAGAACCTGGTCCGTCAAACTTTAAAAAAGCAAGGAGATATTTTACTGAATGAACCTGAAAAAATGGACTTCCACAAAGTAGTTGTTGATAGCAGCATCACGGCTTACCTGCTCATCCGAAATATTTAATCGAGATATTTTCCAACGATCGGCAAACGCCTTCCAGATCCGAATGCTTTTGGTGAAACTCTCAATGTAGGCGGCATTTGATGGCGTTTAAACTCGTTGCGGTTCACCATTTGTAAAACACGTGTCACCAAAACTTCATCAAAACCTAAGCCTTCAATTTCATCGGGTCCTAAGCGATTCTCAATGTATTCAAATAAAATTTTATCAAGGATTTCGTAATCAGGCAATGAATCGGAATCTTTCTGATCATGCCGTAATTCAGCACTCGGCGCTTTTGTGAGAATGTGTTCAGGAATTATTTCTTCATCTTGATTAATATATCTGCATAGTTTGTAGATCTGTGTTTTATATACATCCGCCAGAACAGCCAATCCACCGCACATATCGCCATACAAAGTGCCATAGCCAACCGCCGCTTCACTCTTGTTTGTGGTGTTCAGTAAAATATATCCAAACTTATTGCTCAAAGCCATTAAATAATTTCCACGTATGCGCGCCTGTAAATTTTCTTCTGTGATATCAAATGGCTTTCCCTCAAAATGCGGCGATAAGTTTTTTTCATACTCATTAAAAACTTCTTTGATAGGAATTATTTTATGCGACGATCCGAGGTTCTTTACCAATTGCAAACTATCATCCACAGAATGCGAAGAAGAAAATTGCGAAGGCATCAGCACGCTCAACACATTTTCTTTTCCTAAAGCACGAACAGCCAGCACCAAAACCAATGCGGAATCTACGCCGCCTGAAAGTCCGAGAATGGCTTTCTTAAAGCCCAGCTTCTGGTAATAGTTTTTAATTCCGTAGACGAGTGCATCATGGATCAATTTAATTTCGTCTTTATTTTGTTGACGGTTCACTGTTGACTGTTCACCGTACACCGTGATCTGTGAACCGTGATCTGTAAACTCATAGAACCTCACGCATTCTTCAAAATACGGCATCTCATCAACAACAGTCCCATCGCTTGCAACAACTAAACTTCCGCCATCAAAGATCAATTCAGTTTGCGCACCGGTCGTATTGCAATAAAAAACCGGCAGATTAAATTCTACAGCATTCTTACGCACAACTTCCGTCCGTATTCGTGCTTGCTTATATGAAAAAGGAGAAGCAGATAAATTAATTAATACATCAGGATTTTTTTTCGCCAATTCTACAACCGGCTTGATCCTGTACAACGGGTTGATATCGCTGATATCCCAGATATCTTCGCAAACCGTGATCGCTAATTTCTTTCCTTTGAATTCAACGACATCAAATTCATTTCCCGGCTCGAAATAACGGTACTCATCAAACACATCATACGTTGGTAGCAAGGCTTTATGCGCGATGTATTTTACTTTTCCATTCTCAATAAAATAAGCGGAATTAAAAAGATCTTTTCCATCTTTCTTTTTATTCTCAGATGGTGCGCCAACAATGATCGCGATCTGATCACCCGCAATTTCCCCCAGTCGCTGAATGACATTCGAGCATTCATGAATGAAATGTTTGAATTCTAAAAAATCCCTCGGAGGATAACCGCAAACGCAGAGCTCGCTAAAAACTAAAAGATCAGCCTTCGCGTTTATGCCTTCTTCAATAGCTGTTTTCATCTTTTCAAAGTTGCCTTTGAAATCGCCGATCATATAATTCTGCTGTGCTAACCCGATCTTCATTTCTTAAGTTGGATGTAAAAATACAATTAATTACGGATCGTAACAATTACAACTCCTTAACGTGTTTTAAAGTTCAGAATTCCTATTTTTGTAGGAGAAGCCGACACATGAGAGATTTTAATTTATGGATCTGTATTTTTTCCTGCATCATTCTTAGTTCCTGTACGTGCAACCGCGGGCATCAGCCTAAGAAAGAAATCCAGGTTGCAAAATCCGAAGTTGCCGTAGATATTGTGCGTTTTGATAAATTATTATTTGACTGCGATCCGAATCACCTGGAAGAAGATCTTGCAAAGCTGGAAAAGCAATATCCTTTGTTTTATTCAGTGTATTATAACAATGTTTTAAATATTCCATCTGCCGGCGATAAAAAAATGCAGCTGCAGGTGATGAGTGATTTTATTTTTAAAAAATCAATGAAGGGTTTATATGATACCGTGCAGCAAAGATTTCCCGATCTTGATTTTTTAAAAAAAGATCTGCTGATCGAATTTGCAAATTATAAAAGTTATTTTCCTGAGAAACCCATTCCAAAAGTTGTCACCTGCATTTCAGAATTCTCGTATTCCGTATTCACTGCGTCAGATTCGATCTTAGGAATCTCGCTGGATAAATATTTAGGTCCACGTTATATTTATTACGCTTCAGTTTTTGAAGAGACGACGTTCATGCTTCCCACTTTCGACAAAAAATATATGAGCATCGATTGTGCGAATGTATTAGCGTCAAACATTGTCCCTCCGCCAGATGATAAATCTACGTTACTGGATAAAATGATCGCAGAAGGAAAAATATTATTCTTTATTCAAAGCTTGTTGCCGGATAAAAAAGAGAATGATGTGATCAAGTATAGCGATGCGCAATTGAAATGGTGTAAGAAAAATGAAGCGCAGATCTGGTCGTATTTTTTGGAGAATAAATTATTATACGACACGCGTTTTGAACAATTCAAATATGTAAAAGAAGGACCGAACACTTACGGAATGCCGAAGGATAGTCCGGGAAAAGTGGGCGCATGGCTGGGTTGGCAAATCGTGCAGGCGTATATGAATGAAAATCCGAATGCATCTTTAAAACAATTGATCTCTATTACTGACGGACAAAAGATCTTATCAGAATCGAAGTATAAACCAAAGGTATAATTTGAAGATTTGAAAATGTGGCAATTTGAAAATGGAGGAAGGCATTTTCTTTTTTAAAAAAGTGAGAAGATTCGAAACTTTAGAATTACTACATCAACACATTTTCAAATCCTCAAATTTTCAAATCCATTTTTAATCCGTCATACGCCAGATGCACATTCTCCGGAAGTTGTTTTTCTATTACTTCATGCAAACCCATATAATGTGAGATATGCGTAAAATATGCAGCTTCAGGTTTTATTTTATTGACGATCTCCAGTGCTTGTTCTAAATTAAAATGCGAATAATGCTGTTCTTTCCTCAACGCATTCAACACTAATATTTTTGTTCCTTTAATTTTTTCCATTTCTTTCTCCTCAATAAAATTTGCATCCGTGATGTATGTAAAATCATTTACGCGAAATCCTAAAACAGGAAGATCTTTATGCATCACGCGAATCGGAATAAAATCAATATCTCCCACAGTAAATGGATGTTCATCTATCGTTTTCAAATTGATCTGCGGCACACCGTGATATTTATCGGATTTAAAAGCATATGCAAATTCCCGTTTTAAAATTTCCCGCACATTTTCTTCCGCATACACATCGATAGTTTTATTCTGCAAATAATTGAATGGTCGGATATCATCCAATCCTGCGACGTGATCCTTATGTCCGTGTGTAAAAACAACAGCATCTAAATTCATCACTTTCTCACGAAGCATCTGGAAACGAAAATCAGGACCGGTATCAATAACTACAGTTGTAGTTTCCGATTCTATCATTAATGAAGTACGTGTGCGGTGATCTTTTTCATCAACAGAGCTGCAAACTTCGCAGGTACAGGTAATAACCGGTACGCCTTGTGATGTGCCAGTGCCGAGAAAGGTGAATTTCATAAAAGTAAAAATAAGGATTTCGAAACTTAATCCAGTTCCATTTTTTGCTGCGAGAGTTGTTCGAATAATTTTTTCTGTTTGTCATCCAAAACAGCGGGGTCAACTTCTATCTGTTGTAAAATATCGATCAGCGCATTGATGCGCGCTTCCGTTTCAAAAAATTTATTGACGATCACCACCTTCTTATCCTGTAAAATGCAATAGCCGGATTGAAATCTTCCTTTCTCATACCGGATCACATAATGGTTTTCCTTAAAGATCGATTCCAGTGTGGTTAAGGTAGGCGCATTGTATTTGAAGCTCATGCCACAAAAGTAGGAAGGTGAAGTTAATCCGCTGCAAGTTTTTATTCACAGGATAAAATATGTTAACAAAAACCTATCATATCTATAGACTAATTCGAATTCCGCAATATTTTTCGTATTTTCAACCAGCGATAATAAAAATTAAGTGCTCTCTAAAAAAACTAAATATGCGATCAACGCGCTGGTATATCTCGCTAAAAAGCCTGTGAAGGAACCTGTACTCATCAGCGAGATTGCGATAAACGAAAATATTCCAAAAAAATTCCTGGAAACCATTTTGCTCGATCTCCGCAATGCAGGAATTTTAAATTCAAAAAAAGGAAAAGGAGGCGGTTATTACCTGATCAAACATCCATCAGATGTAAATCTTGCAGAGATCATCCGGCATTTTGATGGCGCAATTGGTTTGCTTCCATGTGTAACACATAAGTATTATGAGAAATGTGATGAATGTGAAGATGAATTGACCTGCGGCATACGTCAGGCATTTCTCGCGATAAGGAATGAGACCGTAGAAATGCTGAAAAAAGACACGCTGGAATCCATTATTAAGAATGAACAAAAACTGAAGAAAAATGCTGTCAAATGATACGCTCAAATTTTTAAAAGGCTTAAAGAAAAATAATAACAAGCCGTGGTTTGAAGCTAATAAAAAACAATACGAAAATGCTCAAACAGAAATAAAAGCATTTGTAGCGGACTGGATAAAAAATTTTGGAAAGAAGGATGATTCCATTACGCTGCTTGATCCGAATAAATGCATCTTCCGGATTTACCGCGACGTACGCTTCTCCACAGATAAAACACCTTACAAAAAAAACCTTGGCGCATACATCAACAAAGGCGGCAAGAATCGGAATACCGCGGGATATTATTTACACATCGAACCGGGAAATTGTTTTTTCGGAGCGGGAAATTACATGCCTACACCTGAAGAGCTCGCAAAGATCAGGCAGGAAATAGATTACAATTTTAAAGACTTCAAAAAGATCATCGACAATAAAAAATTCAAAGAAAATTTTGGTGATCTCACCACAGAAAATAAATTGCAGCGACCGCCAAAAGGTTATGATGCCGATAACATCGCCATTGAATATTTAAAACTAAAAGGATTTACGGTTTTCGCTAAACTAAGCGATGATCAATTAACCTCGAAAGATTTCGTAAAGACAATCACTGATCTGAGCGTGAACGTCAAGCCTTTTGTTGATTTTCTCAATGCCGCTATTGAATAATTCCTTTATCAAATCCTTAAAAAAACATTGTCATATATTACAAGCCGTTTAAATACTTAAAACTTCATTACATTTGAAAGTATGACAAAAGAGGTTTCATTTCCGAAAGACAAGATAAAAATTCTACTGCTCGAAGGCTTGCATCCTTCCGCATTCAACGAATTTGCAAAGAAAGGATACACGAATATTGACAGCTCGAAAGATGCGATGACAGAAGACGAGTTATTGAACTGCATTGAAAATTATCACATTATCGGCATACGTTCCAAAACAATTTTGAATGCTGCCGTTTTAGAAAAAGCAAAAAAACTCGTTACAGTCGGTTGTTTTTGCATTGGTACCAACCAGGTCGATCTTGCAAAAGCAACTTCATTGGGTATTCCCGTTTTTAATTCTCCTTATTCCAATACGCGTTCCGTTGCTGAATTAATTATCGGCAACTCCATAATGCTGCTGCGAAAAATTCCTGAAAAAAATAAACACGCGCACGAAGGTACATGGCTGAAAGATGCGAAAGGCTGTTATGAGCTGCGCGGCAAAACGATTGGCATTGTTGGTTACGGACATATCGGTACGCAGGTTTCTGTGATGGCGGAAGGCATGGGTTTGAAAGTTATTTACTACGATATCGAATCAAAACTTCCTCTAGGAAATGCAACGGCAGTGGAAACACTCGACGAATTATTTCAAAGATCCGACATCGTTACACTCCACGTTCCCGGCACACCGCAAACAAAAAACATGATCGGCGAAAAAGAATTTGCGATGATGAAAGATGGCGTAATTTTTCAGAATTTATCACGCGGGACAATTGTAGATATCGATGCGCTAAAAAAAGCATACGACAGCGGAAAAGTTTCCGGCGCTGCAATAGATGTTTTTCCTGTTGAACCGAAACAAAAAGGTCCGGGATTTGTAAGTTCGCTGCAGGGATTGGAAAATATTATCCTTACGCCGCATATCGGCGGAAGCACGCAGGAAGCCCAGGAAAATATAGGCATAGAAGTTTCTGTGAAACTGACAGGATATATAGATACCGGCGCAACGCTGGGCTCGAAGACGGTTCCTGAACTGAGTCTGCCGCTGCAGCAAAACACACGCCGTGTATTGCACATTCATCATAATGTTCCAGGCGTCTTAAGCGAGATCAACTCCATTTTATCTAAACACGAAGTGAATATCCTCGCGCAATATTTAAAAACCAACGAAACCATCGGTTATGTGGTACTGGATGTTGACGCGAATGCCGCGGATATCGAAATGATGGAAGATCTGAAAAAAGTAAAGCATACGATTAAGGCTAGAATATTGTATTAGAGATGATTTGAGAATTGGGATTTGAGAATTAAAAAGTTTCCTTAGTTAAACAGTTAGCATAAATTTACATGACTAGACTACTTATCATATTAACAGTGTTAACTTTCGTATCGTGCGGCCAGACAAACAAAAAATCAGGAGACACAAACAGTTCTGTGGATACTAAAAACGTAGACTTAAATATTAAACCATTTGAATTGATAGTTTACGATGCTGACTATTCTATGGCTTACACTCTTCAATACATATTAACAGACAAAGACCTTAAAATTATTTTTAAAGGAGACCTTCAAGGAGAAAAAGATTCTACTCTTTTCAAAACTACCTTACAGCCAAATGAGGCTTTAAACAAATTATCAAATATCAATATTGACAGTTTGAAAGAGAGTTATTCTAATCCTTGCATAATGGATGGTTCACAAGTGACAGTTAAACTAAATAAAGACCATAAAAGCAAAACAGTTCATTTAAGCAATTACTATCAAACTGACATTGGGCTGGCTATTGAATTAATTAATAGTTTGACACCGAAAGAATATAAAATATGGTACGACAAGGCTAAATTACTTGAAGACCAAGAAAATTGTAAATAGATCTAAATCAGAAATCAGTTAAGTCTTAAATTGGTTGGTCGGGCGACCAACAACGGCAGCAGAATTATAAGGATCTCTTAATTCAACATTTAAAATTCAAAATTACTTATGATAAACCATCAGCGGCACCTGTGTATGCAGCGCCATCATTTTTGTATTGCTGGAAGAAAATATTCTTTCCATCAAAGATTTTTTATGCGTGTACATCACGACGAGATCGATCTTGTGGTCCTGCAAATAACTATCAATTCCTTCTTTTAAATTATCCGCAACAACAAAAGTAATTTTCAATTTATCATATCCGAAAACTTTTTGCAGACGAGCCGCTAATTCCTGCGTCACCGGTTCATAATGCGAGGAAGTATTGATGTTTATAATATTCACATTATCGGCGCCGATCTTTTCTGCAAAATCAAAAACCTGTCTCAGCACATCTGTATCATCTTCGTGCAAACTATCCGCATAAACGATTTCATGAATGCCATTAAACCTGTAATCTTTCGGTACCAGAATAATCGGCTTATCCGTTTTCTGCATCACGTTGGATGCGTTGCTGCCGATCAGCTTATCCAGCACGCCGTCGGAACCGGTAGTGCCCATCACGATGAGGTCTGCATTTATTTTTTTTGAAAGATCGACAATCTCATCCGTCACCATTCCCATTTCAACCGTAGTATTTACCTGCAAACCTTCCCTACTTAATTCATCTTTTAATTTTGCCATCCCCGTATTTGCAGCTTTACGGATCTCTTCCATGATATCGGCAGGCATAGCAACATCGGGATAAGAATAATCCGCAATAGGAATAGAATAAAAATTAGCTAAATGAATTTTCGATCCGGTAGTTTTTGCAATATCCTTCGCAATCATTAACGCTTTATCCGCTGTTGCTGAAAAATCTGTCGGAACTAATATGGTTTGCATAAATGTGGTTTATGGATGAAAGTTATCTATAATTTTCAATTTACATCAATTTAATAATACAAATAATTGATGTTCAACCTCTACAACGCTTTCTTCTAAAAACAATTCTTAATCTTAACGAAATAACTACTATTTTGGTTTTAGCTATCTTTGAGACTCACAATTTTAACTAAAAATGATAAACCTGATTTTGTTTGGTCCTCCCGGAAGCGGTAAAGGCACACAAGCAGCAAAACTTGCCCAGGAATTTAATTTACTCCACATTTCTACCGGCGACTTATTTCGTTCAGAATTAAAGAACGAAACTCCGCTTGGCGTTGAAGCGAGAAAATATATGGACAAAGGCGAACTTGTTCCGGATGAAGTAACGATCGGAATGCTTTCCAACAAACTCGATGAGTATGCAGGAAAAGTAGATGGGTTTATTTTCGATGGTTTTCCGCGCACACAACCGCAGGCGGAAGCGCTGGATAAATTACTGGATCTGAAAAATACAGGCATCTCTCTCGTACTTGCATTGGAAGTTCCGGAAGATGAAATTGTAACACGCATTATCGAGCGCAGCAAAACTTCTGAGAGAGCTGATGATAAAGACCCGGAAATTATCCGCAACCGTTTCCGCGTATATCTCAAAGAAACCGCGCAAGTGGCAGATCATTATAAAAAATCAAACAAGGTGGTGTCGTTAAACGGCGTCGGAACTATAGACGAGATCTTTGGTGCATTAAGATCAGAAGTAAGCAAATTAAAAAAGTAGCAGCGCAAAGAAGGTTCATTGCGGTGAACTGTGAACTGTCAACAGTGAACTCCCATGGAAGTAAATAATTTCATTGATTACGTAAAAATATTTGTGCGTTCAGGTAACGGCGGCGGTGGCTCTGTGCATTTTCGCAGGGAGAAATATGTACCGATGGGCGGACCCGATGGCGGGGATGGAGGAAGAGGTGGTCATATTATTTTAAAAGGCAACAAGCAACTGTGGACCTTGCTACACTTAAAATATAAAAAACACATTCATGCAGATAACGGCAATAGCGGCGAAGGCGGCTTGCGAAGCGGCAAAATGGGTGAGGATATAATTATTGAAGTTCCTTTAGGCACTATTGTGAAAGATGGAGAAACGGGAGAAAAAGAAATTGAAATCTTAGAAGACGGGCAGGAAGTGATCTGGATGAAGGGCGGCAGAGGCGGACAGGGAAATAACCATTTTAAAACAGCAACGAAACAAGCGCCGCGCTATGCGCAGTCGGGCGAAGCAGGACAGGAAGGCTGGAAAATTTTGGAATTAAAAGTGCTGGCGGATGTTGGATTGGTGGGCTTTCCGAATGCGGGGAAATCTACCTTGCTGTCGGTGGTGAGTGCAGCAAAACCTGAGATTGCAGACTATGCATTCACTACACTGGTGCCGAACTTAGGAGTGGTCGCATATCGCGATAACCGTTCATTTATCATGGCGGATATACCAGGCATTATTGAAGGAGCGCATGAAGGCAAAGGATTGGGCGTGCGTTTTCTTCGTCATATTGAACGCAACTCCTGTTTGCTGTTTTTAATTCCCGCAGACAGTGAAGACATTAAAAAAGAATACAAGATCCTCGACAAAGAACTTAAATCATACAATAAAGAATTGGCACACAAGCCACGGATCATCGGCATTTCAAAATCGGATTTACTGGATGATGAATTGAAAAAAATGCTGCAAAAGGAATTGCCGAAAAAAATTCCGAATATATTTTTCTCTTCTATTACCGGTGAAAATCTTCCTGTATTGAAAGACATGCTATGGAAGATGATGAATGAATAACGGTTGCGTATAGACACAGGCGCTAAAACACAACTATCCAATATACAATTTTTAGCACGAGAGTTTTATGCGCTGTTATCAGTTGTTGCGTTTGTTCTTATTCTCAACACTCCTTATAAAATCACTTTTGGCATTGGCGTAGCTGTTTCCAGAATCCCACTCTTGTTTTGTAAGTTTTATTTTTAATTCTTGATATTGTTCTCGAACCTTTATATTCTCGAGAAGTTGATTCCGAAAAAAAAGATGTCTGATCCAAAAGTCGGAATTGATTTCCGTCATATGAATATGATAAGTTCTTATTGAATTTATGTTTTTTATAAAAAAGCGTCTTTCTGGTATAATTTTATTATATTCTTCTATGTATTCGTAGTTTAATTTTTCTAAATAATTTACTACCGAGATTTCTGTTGATAGAGAAGGAACACCAAGTAATATATCGATGATTGGTTTTGCAATTAAACTCGGAATAGCTGTACTACCGATGTGTTCTATCAAAGATTCTTTTACTGGAAAATTCTTCAAAACCAATTGTTTTTCACTAAAAAACATTGATGCCCAGTTTGGATTATATTCTGAAAGTTTAATTGTCATACAGCAATCACTGCTTACTATTGTTATATCGTTTCGTTTTTTTATCAGAAGGTTAATCTCGTTTTTTAAAGACACCTAAATGGCAACTCCTACTGACCTCTTCCCTAGCCCCTCTCTTTAATAAGGAGAGGGGAAATAATCCCGCACGCGGATTATGGGGTGAGGTTAGAAAAAATTTATTCTATTATCTCATCTTTTTTATTCTGTATCTCTACAGTGTCTTCCTTCTCAATAATTTTATCATCCCGCTCCTTATTTAAAATAATTTCTTCTTCTTTTTCCTGCGTAGAAATAATTTCTTCATCGCTTTTCAAAGCTTCTCCGTTTGTAATAATAAATTCAATTTTATTTTTTTGTCTTTCTTCTTTTGAAATATAATCTTCTCCATATTTTTCTTTCAGGATTTCTTCTTTAAACTCCTTCCTGTTTTCTCTCCTGTTTTCAACAAATTCTTTTTTCTTTTCTTTCCATTCTTCCTTCCTTTGTTTTCTCAAAAGCTTTTCTTCTTCCGTTTCATCTTTTATAATTTTTAATTTGCTTGGATGAATTTCAAAAAGATCATTGACAGGAATTTCAAATGTCCACCACAATAATTTTATTTTTGCGGAGCCTACACTTTGCATGGAAATATTCTGCATCAGCAAAGTTGACAGAGCCTGGAAGAGAGAAGTGATAATGCTTATTTCAGAAGTCGTGGTTAAGATCCGGTCGCTGTTCCCTTTTATTTTTTGCGCGCTTTCAAAATTCATTCTGCCGACTTTCAAACCATCCCGGTTGAGCAGAGCGGTCTTGATCCAAACAATGGTGATCGGGAAGAAAAATGTATTCCTGATGCGGATGTCCGTTTCAGTGATCACTGATGTGAGCCGCAGTTCCTTTGTGCGTACTTCAACAATGTCAACCATATTTCCTGAAGCTGCCTTGCTGAAAACAATTGTCTTTATTTTTTCTTTTATCTTTTGGATGATGCCCATATTTTCACTTGCTTAAAGTATTGTTAAATTATATAAATACATTCATAGTTGTTCTCCGCGTTAATAAATTTAATTGTAAATTGAAGTATCATGAGTGGAAATCTTACAATTGTTATCGCAACCCCCGTTTTTTTAGTAATGGTCTTGCTTGAATATTTTGCCATGCGCAAAAAGAATAAGGATTATTATCACCTGAACGATGCGATCACGAATTTAAATATCGGCGTTGGACATGTCGTATCAAAAGTAGTTGTCGGTGTTTTTCTCGTGTGGATGTATCACCTCGTTTACGAACACGCACGCTTGTTTACAATTCCTTCAGGTGTTCTTTCTTTTATTTTTTGCCTTGTCGCTTATGATTTCTTTTTTTACTGGGCGCATCGCTTGGGGCATAGAATGAATATTTTCTGGGGCGCTCATGGTGTACATCATCAAAGTGAGTATTATAATCTTGCAGTTGCACTTCGTCAATCGTGGGTGCACGCGGCGCTGGCATTTGTAATTTTTCTGCCGATACCGTTTCTCGGTGTTGACCCAGTTACATTCTTCAGCATTCTCAGTATAAATTCCTTTTATCAATTCTGGATCCACACAGATGTAATTAATCGTATGCCGAAATGGTTCGAAGCAATTTTCAATTCTCCTACACACCACCGCGTGCATCATGGACGTGATGAAAAATATATCGACAAGAATCACGCAGGCATGTTTATCGTTTTTGATAAATGGTTCGGTACTTTCCAGGAAGAAGAAGAGACACCGAATTACGGCGTTACAAAACCGATCAACAGCTGGAACCCGGTTTGGGCAAATGTAGAATACTATGTGAATATGGTGCAGACTGGAAAAAAATTCAGCAGCTGGAAGGACAAATTAAAATATATCGTAGCGAAACCAGGGTGGCAGCCTGATGAATTAGGTGGAGAAATCCCGATCCCGAAAGTAGAACAGGAATATAAAAGATTTAATTCTGCTCCAACAAACACAGGATTGAGTATTTATGTGCTCGTACAATTTGCGTTTATAGTGATCGGCTTGGTTTCTTATTTATATCACTATGATAAATTACCTGTGTTTTATAAGGTATTAGGTTTCTGGCTGGTGATGCTGTCGACCGTTATCTGCGGCGCGATCATGGAACAAAAAAAATGGGTGAAATATGCAGAGTACGGAAGGTTACTTCTTATTTTATTTGGACTGAATACTTTGTATTACCTCAATTTCAATAGCTGGTTTTATGTAATGCTAATACCATCCGTCATATTAGGCGCTTACTTCTTAACATGGTTCACGCTGAACATCAATAACAAGTTCGTGTTTAAGAACATGGCGGTAAACCGGATAGAAAAATAATTCCTTTCTAAATTATTATCATAAAAATTTTTATACGATCTGTTAATTGCATGACCGCAGCAAATTATTTATATTTATGTAAATCTTCAGAATGAAAAAGATCTTTACAAATTTTCTCTTCCTGTTGCTATTTATTTTTGAATCAGATGGATTTGCACAGCAAGTCATCCGCGGACCGTATCTCCAGGAACCTACACCGACCAGCATGATCGTTAAATGGAGAACAGATTCTATTACGGACGGCAAAGTCTATTACGGGACTGATATCAATAATTTATCTCTTTCCGTTACAGAAAATAAAGACACCATCAACCATACCGTAAAAGTTTCAGGATTATCTCCGTTTACAAAATATTTTTATGCTGTGGGTTCATCCACTGCAATCGTTGCAGGCGCGGAAGAAATGCAATTTTTTGTTACCTCTCCTCTTCCCGATGCTATACAGCCGATTCGCCTTTGGGCTATCGGTGATTTTGGGAAAGGCTCTCCTGCGCAAAAAATAGTGCGGGATGCATACGTAAATTATACCGGCTCAACACATACGGATCTATGGCTGTGGTTAGGAGATAATGTTTATTCGGAGGGCACGGATCTGCAATTTCAGCAAAAAGTATTCGACAGCATAACAGGTTATCACAAGCTCTTTAAATATATCCCGTTTATGCCGTGCCCGGGCAACCACGATTATGAAAGTGTTTGTCCTATCGTATGTAATTTTG
Organism: Bacteroidota bacterium; assembly: GCA_028288625.1. Classification (GTDB taxonomy): domain Bacteria; phylum Bacteroidota; class Bacteroidia; order Chitinophagales; family JADIYW01; genus JADJSS01. The sequence continues at coordinate 14,685 of JAQBNI010000024.1, forward strand.
ATCCCAAATTTCACAAAGGTCCTTATTACGATATAGTGGATGTTCCAACAGAAGGAGAAGCCGGCGGCGTACCTTCGCATACTGAATTATATTATTCATTTGATTATGGCAATATTCATTTTATCTCGCTCAATTCGGAATTAGGTTCTTTCTTCGGTCCGTATGATTACAACGGCGTATTTACGAACGGGAATGTGAATTCACCTGTAACCGAATGGTTAAAGGCAGATCTTGCAGCAACAACCAAAACATGGAAGATCGCATTCTGGCATCAGCTTCCATACAGCGGACAGGATCTGAATTCAGATGATTTCTGGGAAGTGTACATGCATGCCATGCGCGATCATTTCAATCCAATACTGGAGCAATACGGCGTTGATCTTGTTTTGTGCGGACATGATCATTGCTACCAGCGATCATATTTGATTAATGGACTTTATGGAAATTCCAGCACATTCGACAGCGCAAGAAATATTATTAACGGCACAAGTGGCAACGACGCGCTTGGCGAAGCTTATATAAAATACACAAGCGGTCCGAAAGCCGGTGTTGGGGCTGTATATGTTTGTTCAGGTAATGCAGGTGCAGGAAATCCTGATAAACCCGTGGTGCATCCTGAATTATATGGCGGAGAAGGATGTGATACGTGTATCGGGTCTTTTGTAGTAGATATTAACAGCAACAGGCTCGATGCAAAATATTTGAAAGGCAACGGTACGATCGCGGATCAGTTTACGATCCTGAAAGAAATACCGACAAGCGTAAAAAATAAAAATTATTTGCAGGATAAATTAAAAGCCTATCCCAATCCTTTTTCAAAAATAACACAGGTTGATTTTTACGCGAACGCTTCAGAAACTTATTTAGTAGAGATCAAAGATATCACCGGAAAAATGGTTTGGGCGAATCAGGTAAAGCCTACTTCAAATGGTATTCAATCTATTCCAATAAATTTATCTGCGGCTGCAAACGGAACATATATAGTAAGTGTTACAGGTAAGGATGCCTCTGCACAAACCTCGATCATAAAGTTTTAGAAAACAATCTAAGCAGATAAATCAGTGGTCCTCTTTCTGGCATAATTCCACCAAAACACCATTCGTACTTTTCGGATGAAAAAAACAAACTAATTTATTTAACGCTCCAACATATGGTGTTTCAGTCAATGGCTGAAAGCCTTCATTTTTTAAGCGTTCCATTTCTGCATGAATATCCTCCACTTCAAACGCAACATGATGTATGCCTTCACCTTTTAATAATAAAAATTTGTGAATGGCGCTTTCTTCAGATTGCGGCTCCAGCAATTCTACCTTTGTATCTCCAAGTTCAAAAAAAGAAACATTCAGATGCTGGCTGTCGAGAGATTCGCGATGAAACGGATCTTTATTAAACAGCTTTGAAAATAAATTATCCGACTGTTCTAAATTTTTTACTGCAACGCCAATGTGATCGATCTTTTTCATGTACCTGATTTGTACAAAAATAAACTAATTTTGTTTGCAAGTGAATATTCCAACCACATATTGATCAATGGCTGCAGACTATATATACCTGGATTATAACGCCACGACGCCGGTTGATGAGAAAGTATTACAGGAAATGCTTCCCTATTTTTCTGTGAAGTTCGGGAATGCAGCCAGCTCTACACATTTGTACGGCGCTGCAGCTAAAACTGCTGTGGAGGCAGCAAGAGCAGAAATTGCGAAAACCGTCAAAAGCGAGGAACAGGAAATTATATTTACATCCGGCGCTACAGAAGCGATCAATCTCGCCATAAAAGGAATTTACGATCTTTATCACTCTAAAGGAAACCATATTGTTACAGTTTCAACTGAACACAAAGCCGTCCTGGACACGTGTAAATTTCTCGAAAAAAAAGGCGCGCAAGTAACTTACCTTGCTGTTGATGAAAATGGAAAGATAGATCTCTCTGAACTTGAGCATGCAATCTCAGATAAAACAATTTTAGTGAGCGTGATATATGCAAACAACGAAACAGGAGTCATCCAGGACATCAAAGAGATCGCAAAAATAGTACATGCAAAAAATAGCATTTTCTTTTGCGATGCAACACAAGCGATAGGAAAAATTCATGTGGATGTAAATACAGATAGAATAGATGTGATGTGTATGTCGGCGCATAAACTATATGGTCCAAAGGGCGTTGGTGCATTATATATCAGGCGGAAAGACCCGCGCGTTAGCCTGCAGCCGCTGATACACGGTGGTGGGCACGAGCGCGGCTTAAGAAGCGGAACCCTCAACGTTCCGGGCATTGTTGGCTTCGGTAAAGCTTGTGAGATCATTAGCTTCAATAACGATGTACAAAATCTGAGAGATCATTTCGAAAACGCATTGAATGAAAAATTTTCCGGTGCCATTCACATCAATGGAAAAAATGCAATTCGATTACCGAATACTTCCAATATTACTTTTCCTTTTAAAGCAGTCGACTTCATTCGGCATACGAAAAACCAATTAGCCGTGGCAACCGGTTCAGCATGCACTTCAGCAGAAAATTCTCCATCGCATGTTTTAACAGCCATGGGTTTAAGTAAGGAAGAAGCAGAACGCTCTGTTCGTTTTAGTTTTGGAAAATATTCCACGCAGGAAGAAGTAGAGCGGGTTATACAAATGATCGCTTCACTAATGGAAAAACCTTAATTATTTTTTCGTACGGGTATATTTTTCTGTCTGCAGCTCCAGGTATTTCCAGCTGATCGTAAGTGTGTCATTGTTGTCAGATAAAAAATATCTTGCCGGGCGTTCATCATTGAATTGTATCATATCCGATACATCGCTTTTAGATAATGATAAGATTCCGCTCCTAGGAAGTGCATTTACTTTAGTGTGGATCTCCATAAAAGTATTATCACTCTTCAATTCAAGTGCTATATTATCTCCGGTGCTTAATGGTGTCGAAATCCCGTGTCTTATTCCACAGCAATCTGTTTCGATCCATTCCCATTCCCCGTAAATGCTTTTGGGCTTGGCAGTCTCTATCCATTGACCTTTTTTGGGTTTAGGCAATTTCGGTGGTTTCTCTGAAAAAGTCACCAGGGCAAAAACGGAAAACATGGAGAGAATGAATACTTTTTTCATTTTTATTATTTGATCTTTTATTCAAAATAATGGCAAAATTATAAATTTTACCCTGTATATCTTTTTAATATTGTGACTCAGATTAAATTTAGCTATAAAAGCTACCTATTGCAAATTCCTTACCAAATGGCAGAAACAGAAAAAATAAGGATTGATAAATGGCTATACGCCGTGCGGCTGTATAAAACCAGGACTTTAGCAGCCGATGCATGCGCAGCAGGAAAAATTAAGATCGAAGGAGAAACCATCAAAGCTTCGCATTTGCTTAAGATTGGACAAACCGTTCAAATTACAAAACAAGGTGAAAAACAGATCGTAAAATGCCTGAAATTGATCGAAAAACGGGTGGGCGCCCCTCTCGCAGCTGAATGTTACGAAGACCTCACACCGCCTGAAGAAAAAAACAAGCTCAGCTTTCCCGCTTCATTTTTCGAAGTACGTGACAAAGGCACAGGAAGACCCACGAAAAAAGATCGCCGCGACATAGGGAAATTTAAGGATAAGGATGATTAAAATCAATGTCTTATCTTACAGGTGGATTTCCCGCTTAAACCGGAATTTCTTTAAATATTAATAACAAACTAACCGTTCAAAAACCGCCGTTTAACCTTAAAAAGTAGTATTTTTGTATCAAAATCACTCTTATGTTTGGAATGCACGGACCGGAACTTTGGTTCATCTTAGCGATCGTTGTCTTACTTTTTGGTGGAAAGAAAATTCCTGAATTAATGCGTGGCGTTGGTAAGGGCATTCGCGAATTTAATGCTGCTAAAGCTAATCTGCAGGATGAATTTGAAAAAGGCATTAAGGAAGACGATACTCAAAAGTTATCGGAAAAAAAGGAAGCCTAAATTCATTAAAATTGGAAGTGTACAGATCTCTCAGGAAGCTGCAAGAAGATTTGCGTGAAAAAAGAACTACAGCGAGAGAAATCACACTACAATATATTTCCCGGATCGATTCGAATAAAGATCTGAATGCTTTTTTAGAAGTGTTTGAGGAAAGTGCTTTGTCCGCTGCGCAAAAAATTGATCATAAGATCGCTTCCAACCAACCCTTAGGAAAATTATTCGGAATGGTGATCGCCATCAAGGATAACATCTTATATAAAGGGCATACCTCCACTGCCTCTTCCAAAATTTTAACCGGTTTTATTTCGCCTTACTCCGCAACGGTAATTGAAAAGCTGATCGCAGAAGATGCGATCATTATCGGTCGCACGAATTGTGATGAATTTGCCATGGGCGGCAGCAATGAAAATTCTTACTTCGGTCCCGTAAAAAATCCGTTCGATGCAACAAGGGTTTCAGGTGGTTCATCCGGTGGCTCAGCGGCAGCAGTTGCTGCAGACTTATGTTTCGCGGCGCTCGGCTCCGATACAGGCGGATCGATCCGGCAACCCGCAGCATTTTGTGGCGTCACCGGCTTAAAGCCTACGTACGGAAGAGTATCCCGGTACGGCTTAATTGCTTATGGTTCTTCATTCGACCAGATCGGTTCGTTTACAAATAATGTGGAAGATGCGGCGCTTATTCTTGAAGTTATTTCGGGAGGTGATGAATACGATGCCACTTGCTCACAAAGATCAATCCCTTCTTATGCTGCAAAATTACAGGAAGATAAAAAATACAAAATTGCTTATTATAAAAATGCCATAGAGCACGAAGGTGTAGATACTGAAGTTCAGCAGGCAACATTAAATACGATCGAGCTTTTAAAAAAACGCGGACATGAAATAGTTGGAATTGATTTTCCTGAATTGGATTATATCGTTCCGGCATATTATGTGTTAACTACCGCGGAAGCGTCTTCTAATTTATCGCGTTTTGATGGGGTGAAATATGGCTATCATGCAAAAGAAGCGAAAGACCTTGAATCCACTTACAAACTAACGAGATCACAGGGTTTTGGAAAGGAAGTGCAGCGACGTATCATGAGCGGTGCCTTTGTGCTGAGCGCCGGATACTACGATGCCTATTATTCAAAGGCGCAAAAGGTAAGGCGTATCGTTTCAGAAAAAACGAGGCAAACCCTGGAAGAATACGATTTCATTCTTTGTCCAACCGCACCAACCCCCGCTTATCTCATAGGCGAAGTATCAGACCCTGTAACTTCATTCCTCGGAGATATTTTTACAGTTCAGGCAAATATTGCCGGAATACCCGGCATTTCGCTTCCTTTACACAATACAGCTTCAGGCTTGCCAATCGGCATCCAGTTTATGGCAGGAAGATGGCAGGAAGAAAAGCTGCTTGCCTTTTCCCATTCACTGATGAATTCTTAGGTTGATATTGACTATCAATGTCTTAAGTTTACAGTATCCTAAAAAAATCCTAAAAAACAGGTATGCAACCGAAAAAAAGGTCATTTTCCCTATCTTGCGAAAATGAGATGGAGATTCCTCGTCATTTTTATACTTGTTTTTAGTTTTTCCCACAAATCTGCAGCACAAACTGCCGTTCCTTCCGAATATAAGGATGTCTCCAGCGAGCTTGAAATTCCAACTGAGGCTGAATTATTCAAAGATGATCCTGATCCGGTGGTAATGAGTGCCCAGATCGCGGTGCGGCTCAAGAAGATCCAGCATTCCATCTCGCTGGATTACAATGAACACGTACAGAAATACATTTCATACAATACAAATCCGAAGCGCCAGGTGTTGATCTCAAAAGTCCTCGGTCGCGCAAAAAAATTCTTCCCGGTGTTTGAGCCGATATTTGCGCAGTACGGCGTCCCTGATGAAATGAAGTACCTCGCCGTGGTGGAATCCGCACTTAACCCATTTGCCGTTTCGCCGAAAGGTGCAAGCGGTGTCTGGCAATTTATGTACAGTACGGGTTTGCGGTACGATCTGAATATTTCCAGGAAGGTTGATGAGCGACGTGATCCTTATAAAGCCTTCGATGCCGCCGCGCGTTACCTGAAAGAAATGTATAACCTGTATGGCAACTGGCAACTGGCGATCGCTTCTTATAACTGTGGCGCCGGCAACGTGAACCGGGCTATTAAAAAGGCGGGGGGAAGCACCAATTTTTGGGATATCCGCCCTTATTTACCTTCCGAAACCCAGGCTTATGTACCTACATTTATTGCCATGGTATATGCCATGAAGTACGCAAAGCAATATGGAATTTCTCCCAACTCTTTTGAAAGGGAAACGACGCAGCGCGTAGCTGTAAAAGAAAAGATCACCGTAAACGACCTTGAAAGCTTGTTGGGCATTCCGCGACAGATCATTATTGATGAAAATCCATCACTGTTAACCACGTTGATCCCCGCGGATTTTACATTAAATCTTCCGGCTTCAAAAGTGACCGCGTTTACACAATTCCAGGATTCACTGTATGCAAAAGCAGAAGATATTACTACCGCACAAAAACTGGTGGTTCCGAAGGTAGTGAAACCCGAAAGTTCGCCGAAAGAATTGTCGTCTGCCGAATGTAATGATCCTGTAGCTTCAAAGGAAGATTTTTCTACCAAGCCTGTGGTAAAAGAAAAAAATACCGCGCAAAAAACGGAAACAAAAAATGCAGATGAAGATATTTCCTTCCTTCAAAAAATAAAAAATAAATTGAAGCCTAAAAAACAGGAAGAAACAGAACCGGTAGCGCAAAAAACAAACACGGGAAAGAAAAATAATCAATCAAAAAAAGAAACACCGGAACCGGAAAAAAATTCAAAGAAGGAAAGTAAAAAATCCAAAGAACAAAAAATCAGTGCCGGAAAATCAAACCAAAAAAATCCGCGTGATAAAAAAGAAGAAGCTGTCTCAAAGAATGCAAAAGGAAATACAATTGTTATTTCTGAAAACTATAAAGAAGATAATGATAAGTACAAGATAGTAGCATACACAGTGAAAGACGGCGATAATCTTGGATATATCTCATCATGGTTTCACTGCAAGGTTAAAGAGATCAGGAGATGGAATGAAATAAATGGAAATTGTATTGTTGTAGGTGATGAGCTGCTGATCTACGTTCATGAAAATGATCTGAAGAAATTTGTACGGTTCAATTATTTAAGCAATCGTGTTAAAGATCTGTTGAGGGGTAAAATTCAGACGCAGGAAGAAACGGATGCACTGCTCGCAAAAAAAGAACAAAAAGATACTGCCCGCCTGATAGATAAAATAAATCCTGTTAAGATATTTTCGAGGAACGAATGTTTTGAAATGCATACCATAAGAGCCGGAGAAAATTTGTGGACCATTGCTCAAAAATATGACGATGTTACTGTGCAGGATCTGATGAAATGGAATGGTTACAAAAAAACGCCGGTGCTTCACCGCCATGACGAAATAAAAGTCCGCAAGATCGCATGTAAATAATCATCATGTTTTAAATAAAAGAATGCAACTCTTGTCGTAACATCCTTCCCTCTTTATTCCTATAATTCTTAAATTAAAATGTGGTTTATTTTTGTATTTTTGCCGATCAAGCGCAAAGTGCATATCAACCAGAATTTATGTTCGCATATATAACCGGAAAAATCACATACAAAACACCTACCCACGTTTATTTAGACTGCAATGGAATTGCCTATTTTGTCAACATCTCCTTAACAACTTACTCGCAGATTCAAGATTCTGAAAACGTAAAATTGTATACGCATCTGGTCGTACGTGAAGATGCCCATATTTTGTACGGTTTTTTTACCGAAGATGAAAAGAATATGTTCCTCCACCTGGTGTCAGTATCCGGAGTAGGTCCGAATACAGCCCGGCTGGTGTTATCTTCTATGACGACAAACGACTTCGAAAAGGCAATAATTCATGAAGATGTGCGTTTAATACAATCAATAAAGGGCATTGGACCCAAGTCGGCACAACGATTGATTTTAGAACTGAAAGACAAACTGAAAAAGACATCCTCACAGGAAGGAGTGGATACCTTACAACGTGGAAGTTATTCTGTTATGACTGACGAAGCGCTTGCAGCTTTAAATATGCTGGGCTTTCAGAAGGTGCAGGCTGAAAGGGCTATTCAAAAGGCACTGAAGGAAAATCACCAAATACAGTCAGTTGAGGATTTAATTAAATTGAGCTTGAAAAATTTGTAAATTTGTAGCACACGTTATATTTTTTAGTGAGAAAAAATATCTATACTTCCATAAGTACTCTCCTATTTTTTGCTATTTTATGTAGTGTGCAGTATAGCATTGCCCAAACTGACACGTCTCACTTACGATATCCCATCCAGGACCGGAATACAGATTTCCTCCTCACACAGCCAAGCACTAACGTTGATCTGAAAGATCCGAAGATCGTAGATAAGAAAGTTGAATACGATCCGAAGACAAATAAGTTTGTTGTGTACGAAAAGATCGGCAACAATTACTACAAGACGCCGACGTACATGACGTACGATGAATTCCTTGAATACTCCAGCCGCGAATCAGAACAAAACTATTTTCAGCAGCGCTCCCGCGCCATCGATCTGGCAGAAAGAAAAAGCAAGCAGCCGTTCCTTTACCAGGGACCGGAATTATTCAATCGCTTTTTGGGAGGAACGAAAATTGAAATTAAGCCGCAGGGAAGTGTGGATGTTACCATCGGCGTAAATTCACAGCGGATCGATAATCCTGTTTTACTTCAGAACCAGCGCCGCAACATTAACTTTGATTTCGACATGAATATCCAGCTCGGATTGCAGGCATCCATCGGCGATAAATTAAAACTGGGCATCAGCTACAATACCAAATCGGGTTTCGCTTTTGAGAACCAATTAAAGTTAGCTTATAAAGGAAAGGAAGATGATATCATACAGGCATTGGAATTTGGTAACGTAAGTCTTCCGCTGCGAAGTGCATTGATCAAGGGTCCGCAGAATTTATTCGGTGTGAAAACGCAATTGAAATTTGGACGGTTGATGATCACGAATATTTTATCGCAACAAAAATCTAAAACTGAAAATGTAAGAATTGAAAACGGTGCACAAACAAAAAAATTCGAGATCAAGGCGGATGAGTATGAAGACAACAGGCACTTTTTTATCACACAGTATTTCAGGGATACTTATGAAAAGAATTTACAGCGCCTGCCATTTGTAGCTTCACAGGTGGTGATCAATAAAATAGAAGTTTGGGTAACCAACAAAACGCGTCAAACAGAAGAAGTTCGTGAAATTGTAGCTTTCCAGGATCTTGGAGAAAACACGAAGTTGTATAATCCTGCATGGCTCAACGGAACTACAAGCGCATATCCCGATAACACATCCAACAATTTATACAACATCATTACAAGAAGTCCAAACGCAGCAAATTTCCGCGATCCAAGCAGGGCGATCAGCTTTCTCGAAGGCAACGGCATGCAGGCAGTTGATGATTTTGAAAAAACAAGCGCGCGCAAGTTAGCGACTACAGAATATACTTTTAACGCACAGCTCGGTTATGTGTCATTAAACCAGCAACTAAGACCGGATGAAGTTCTGGGTGTTGCAATTCAGTATACGGTGAATGGAAAATTATTCCAGGTGGGTGAGTTTGCTACAGATCTTCCGCCGTTGGCAGATACTACAAAAACAAAGGACCAGGTACTCGCGCTGAAATTATTAAAAGCAACTTCGGTCAGAACTCAGGAGCCGATATGGGACTTGATGATGAAGAACGTTTATTCCCTGAATGCTTACAACGTGAGCCCCGAGCAATTCTATTTCGATATTTATTATATCGATCCGGGCGGCGGACAAAAGCGTTACCTGCCGGATGCAGGAAATATTTCGGGAATACAATTATTAAAAGTACTTAATCTCGACAATGTAAATAACCAACTCGATCCTCAGCCGGACGGGCGTTTTGATTTTATACCCGGCGTTACGATCAACCCGAGAAATGGAAAGATCTACTTCCCCGTTCTGGAACCGTTCGGTAGCGCATTGGTCAATGCAATCGGAAACACTTCCAAATCTGACTTATATGCCTACCGGTATTTATACGATACTACAAAAACGGCGGCGCAGCAATTTCCTGAATTCAACCGCTTCGTTTTAAAAGGCTCATACCGCGGAACGGATAACAGTACATTCAGATTGCCGGGCGCATTCAATTTACCGCAAGGTTCTGTAAGTGTAAGTGCGGGAGGAAATTTATTGAAAGAGAATGTTGATTACACCGTGAATTATGGCATCGGCGAAGTCATCATTATTAACCAGGGCGTTCTCAATTCAGGAATTCCTATCGACATAAAATTTGAAAATAATATCCTCTTCGGCGTCGTCAATAAATCGCTCCTCGGAACAAGACTTGATTACACCGTAAATAAAAACTTCACGATCGGCTTAACGCATTTACGTCTTGCGGAAAAACCATTTACACAAAAAGTAAATTTTAATGACGATCCCGTAAAAAATAATATTATCGGTCTTGATGTCAACTATTCCACAGAATCAAAAGGATTGACAAGAGTATTCAATAAAATTACTTCGCAGGATACAAAGGCTGCTTCTAAAGTCTCCGTATCTGCAGAAGCGGCAAGGTTTATTCCGGGTCACGCAAAAGCAATTAATATTGATGATGCAGGAACAGTTTATGTGGATGACTTTGAAGGAGCAAGTACAACTTTCGATCTGAAGGGAAGTTTTCTTTCGTGGTCGTTAGCATCCGCACCTAAGGGTATGCCAAATACGTTCGGCGCAGAAAAATTTCCTGAAGCACGCATCAGCGACAGCCTTGTTTACGGATATAACCGGGCAAAGCTTTCTTGGTATTCACTCGATCCTGTTTTCCAGGAAGACGGAAATAACAACCCGTTGGATCCTGTAATAAAGCAACAAACAAAAGAGAATATTTATACGCGCCAGTTTTTTGAACAGGATGTTTTCCGCAACCGTGAAAACGCTACGATCACAAATCCTCCATTGTATACTTTGGATCTTTCTTATTTTCCTGATGAAAGAGGTCCATACAATTATGAAACTACGCCAACACCATATTCAAGAGGTGTGAACGCAAGCGGAAGATTAAATAATCCTGAAACAAGATGGGGCGGTATCATGCGAACCATTGACGGGACAAGCGATTTCGAAGCCGCTAATATTGAGTTTGTACAATTCTGGGTGTTGGATCCTTTTGCAGCTGTTCCGGGTGGTGACCGGAAAGGAAATTTATATCTTCAACTGGGTACGATCTCCGAGGATATCCTTAAAGACGGCAGGAAACAATACGAGAACGGGTTGCCGCGTCCGAATGCAGCAACAACGGTAGATACATCTGTTTGGGGGAAAACCCCAACGATAACTAACGCTTTAACAAACGCCTTCGATGCAGATCCCGATGTTATTAAAAAACAAGACGTAGGATTAGACGGGTTAGATGATAATGAGGAAAAAGGTTATTTCAGCAATTATCTTTCAAAACTACCTACAGTAGTAACAGCTCCTGATGTTTTGACGAAAGCAAATGCAGATCCATCCGGCGACGATTACGTATTCAGCAGGGATGCACGTTTTGGCGGAAATATTGGCGTCATCGATCGCTACAAAGATTTTGCAAACACACAAGGCAACTCTTCCAATAATTTAAGCGGCGGAAATGTAAACGGCAATTCAAAAACACAGCCGGATAACGAAGACTTAAACAATGATAATACTCTGAATGAAACGGAAGAATATTTTCAATATAAAGTTCCATTCGATCTAAATTCATTAGCAACTTCTTCCTTCATTGCAGATAAAGTTGGTGTGCCTTGCGCTACTTGCCCGAATGATACCGGTTATTGGTACCAGGTAAAAATTCCCATCAAGGAATTTGAATCACGGGTTGGAAATATTTCTGATTTCCGTTCTATTCGTTTTGTGAGAATGATGCTTACAGATTTTGATCAGCCTGTAACGTTGCGTTTTGCCCAGTTTGGTTTAGTAAGAAATCAATGGAGAAAATATGATCTGTCATTATCCAATCCGGGAGAGCAATTGCCGGGAGATATTGGCAAGATAACAGATTTCAATGTTACTTCCGTAAGTGTGGAAGAAAACACACAGCGCGTTCCTATTCCTTACGCAACGCCTCCGGGCATCAACCGTGAGCAAAATATCAGCGGGTACAACAATGCCCTGCAAAACGAGCAATCCATGAGCTTGCAGGTATGCGAACTCGAAGACGGTGATGCGCGCGCGGTGTTCAAAGTAACAAACCTCGATCTCCGGAATTACAAGCGTCTGAAAATGTTTACACACGCGGAAAATTTTCCCGGCGACAGAGGCTCCATGTTCCCCATAAAGGACAATGATATTCACGCTTTCATTCGTATAGGTTCGGATTTTACGGACAACTATTATGAGTATGAAATTCCTTTAAAGGTGACGCTCCCGGGAAGCTATGATCCCAACAGCGACAGGGACCGCAGTATTATCTGGCCCGATTCTAACCAGATGAACGTTTCACTCGACAGCTTAACAAAAGTAAAACAGCTGCGTAATCAAAGTAATGTTTCGCAAATACTTCCTTTTGATGTAACGATGGCAAACGGCGCAAGGATCAGCATTAAAGGAAATCCCGACCTTGGTGTCGCATCCGTTTTTATGATCGGTGTAAGAAATCCAAAGCGAATTGTGGGTGAGAATGATGCAACTGATGACGGGCAATCGAAGTGCGCAGAAATATGGGTGAATGAATTGCGGATGGCAGGATTCGACGAGCAGGGCGGCTGGGCGGCTTTAGGCAGGGTTGATCTGCAGTTGGGAAATCTCGGTAATATCATCCTCGCCGGAAATATTCATACTATAGGTTTCGGTGATCTTGAACAGCGGTTGAACCAGCGCTATCGCGATAATTATTACCAGTACGATGTTGCCGCAAATTTGCAATTGGGAAATTTACTTCCTGAAAAAGTCGGTCTGAAAATTCCGTTGTACACACAGTTCTCTCAAACCATCAGTACGCCTCAATATGATCCGTATGAATTGGATGTAAAACTGAAAGATAAATTCAGCGTGATCGATGCCGATCCGAATTTATCAAAGTCAGATAAAAAAAGCTTAAAAGATTCTATCAAGCATGTTGCACAGGACGTAACGACGATCAAAAGTATTAACGTAACCAATCTTCAAAAAGTAAGGACGAATCCGAATAAAGAGCCTCGCGTGTATGACGTGGAAAATTTTAATTTCACTTACGCATTTACACAAACTACTAAGCACAACCCGATCATTGAGCGCGAAGTGATCACGAAGCACCGCGGTTCGATCGCATGGAATTTCGCACCGAAATCATTGTACTGGCAGCCGTTCAAAAAATTAAAAAACAACAGCATCCATTTAAAACCTGTAAAGGAATTCAATATCAATTTAAAACCAAACAACATTGCATTCCGCACAGACATCAACAGGCAATATGGTTCAACAAAGATCCGTGATATCGGGAATGATGGATTGAAAATTGACCCGACGTACGATAAATATTTCACATGGGATCGTTTCTGGAGTATAAAATACAGCTTAACAAAATCTATCAACCTCGATTTTACTGCAACCAATCATGCACGCATCGATGAGCCGGAAGGGGCATTGGATACGAAAGCAAAACGCGATACAGTGCGCCGCAATTTCTGGAGGTTCGGAAGAAATACAAGTTATGATCATATTTTCAACGCATCGTATAATCTTCCTTTCCAGTTGTTCCCTTCGCTCGATTGGATAAATGTAAAAGCACGTTACAGCGCTACGTATTCATGGCTCGCCGCTCCTCTTGCGCTCGAAAGCCTTGGAAACACTATAAGAAACGGACAGGATTACCAGATCACTGCGGATGTGAATTTTAAAAGCCTCTACCAGAAATCTAAATTTTTAAAGCCTTACACGCAGCCTGAAAACAGGAAAACAAAACAGGAATATGCGGATGACTTTTCGAAATACCAGGCGTTGAACGACCAGGCGAAAACGAGGATCATACAAAAGAAAGAAGACATACAAAGAAAAATTGACGAGATAGAAGTAGCGGAAAAAGATACTTCAAAAACGAAGGAAGAAATTAAGCAGCTGGTCAACGATAAGAAACAATTAAAGAACGATCTCCGCCAGTTGAAAGTAGATAAGCGCAGATTGCTGGAACCGGGAAATCCGAAGATCGATCCGATTATCCGCCCTGCCATGATGCTGCAAAGAGCTTCTTTCAGCTATGATGTAAAACGTACAACGATCTTACCGGGTTTTATGCCGTCGCCGCTTTTATTTGGTGAAAGCTTTAGGCAACATGCTCCGGGCGCGGGATTTTTATTCGGCGGACAAAAAGACACGAACTGGCTGAATTCCGTGGCATCTCGAGGCTTGATATCAAGAGATACAACTTTAAATTACCAGTTCATACAAACCAAGCAGAAGACGTATAATTTAAAAGTTTCCCTGGAACCGTATAGAGATGTTCGCATCGATATCACTTTACAAAAAACGCAGGGAGAAAACTACAGTGAATTTTTTAAAACAACTACCGCAAATGGCGTGTTCCAGCATTTAACGCCGCAGGTGAGTGGAAATATGTCAATGTCCTTCCTTATGGTGCGAACGATCTTTGGGAAAGTTGACCAAAATAATTTCAGCGGTGCATTTTACAAATTCCAGGAACTGCGTGCTTTATATTCTCAAAAATTTGGCGAACAAAATCCGAATTCCATCGGCATTTTTAATCCGAATGATTCCACTTCGCTTCCAAACTTTAAAGAAGGATACGGTCCGTTTTCGCAGGATGTATTAGTGCCCGCATTAATTGCCGCCTACACCGGAAGAAATCCAAATAAAGTAAGGTTGAATCCTTTGAAACTATTCCCGTTGCCAAACTGGCGCATCACTTATAACGGTATCGCTAAAACGAAATGGGGAAAGAAATTATTTACGTCGTTCAATCTAACGCATGCATATAATGGAACCTTCAGCATCGGTTCGTATGTAACGAATTTAAATTATCTCAACACACCCGGATATTTTAATGAAGACCTGTATTATGTGCCTCAGCGAGTCGATTCGCTTTCCGGGAATTTTTATTCTTTATATTCTATACCACAGGTAAATATTGTAGAACAGTTTGCTCCATTGATTGGTGTGGAGGTCACATGGAAGAACAGCCTGATCACAAATTTCGAATTTAAAAAATCGCGTATGCTCGGGTTAAGCTTGCTGGATTACCGCTTAACGGAAACGCGCTCTACGGAATACGTTGCCGCTGTCGGTTATAAGCTCGCGAAATTTAAATTTCCTTTTAAAATAAAGGGAAAGCGGATCACACTGAATAATGATGTCAATTTACGCGCCGACTTTTCTTACCGCGACGACAAGACTGTGAATTACCGCTTAGACCAGAATATTGCGGAGCCTACGCGCGGACAAAAAACAATTTCGCTTGCAGCTACGATAGATTATATCGTGAACAATAAATTCAATGTGCGCGTCTTCTACGATTTCAGAAGAACAACGCCTGCAACACTTGCCTCTTACCCTACACGAACCCACCGCGGCGGTATTACCTTCAGGTTCTCCCTGACTCCATAAGGAAAACTTAGCGTCTTAATTTCTTTGCGCCTTTGCGTGAAATAAAAATAAAACATTACTTTCGTAGAAAATAAACACCATGAATATTCCAGGCGATTTAAAATACTCTAAAGAACATGAATGGCTTCGGGTAGAAGGCGATACTGCAACGATCGGCATCTCTGAATTTGCACAAAAAGAATTAGGCGATATTATTTATGTAGATATAGATTCCACAGGAGAAACGATTGCAAAAGATGGCGTCTTCGGAACGGTTGAAGCAGTAAAAACAGTATCTGACCTTTTTATGCCTGTTGGCGGAGAAGTGCTCGAATTTAACGAAGAATTGAAGAGCAAACCTGAACTTGTGAATTCCGATCCTTACGGACAAGGATGGATGATCAAAATAAAAATTACAGATCCCGGTGAAATTTCACAACTCATGGATGGAGCTGCTTACCAATCATTGATCGGCTGATCCGGTGAAGAATTCTTCTAACCTTTATTATAATATTCTAAAATATATTCCCGCCGTTTTATGGTCGGGAATTATTTTTATTGTGTGCTTATTGCCGGGAAGCTCGCTCCCGAAGAATCCGTTTTTAGAGAAGATCCATTTCGATAAAATTGTACACTTCATCGTTTATCTACTGTTGTTTATCCTTTTGATGTATGGATTGAAACAACAATTCCAAAAGAGAAAACAAATTTATATCGCTTCTCTTATTTGTGTCTCCCAGGGAATTATTATTGAATTTCTTCAAGGCTCACCACTTGTAAAAGGCAGAAGCTTTGAATTACTGGACATTGCTGCAAATGTAGCAGGAGTTATTGCGGGCATTATGCTGACTTCATGGAAACATAAGACTAATTAACTTTATTTTCTGCCCTATTTTTAATATGTTTAGTGTGTGAAGAAAATCCTGTTTATCCTTTCCTTATTCTTTTTCGTTTCGGCAAATGCGCAGGACGGAGACTATGATGCTTTTTTAGCGCGCCAGTTCTTACAAAATGGCGAACTGGAAAAAGCGGCAGAATATTATGAAGGCTTGTTTAACCAGCATCCGCAGGAATATTATGAAGAGTATTTAAAAGTGCTTGTACAATTAAAGCAATTTGATAAAGCCGAAAAAGTTATCAAAACTTTATACAAAGAAAGCAGCGATCCATTGTATTTACTCGATCTGGCGGATCTTTATTTACAGCAGAACCGGGAGAGTGATGCGGAAAAACAATTCAATAAAACGATCAAGGAATTAAAGCCCGATAAATATAATATCAACCAGGTTGCGCAGAAATTTATTAAGCTCAAGCAACTCGATTACGCGCAGAAAACTTATACACGAGGGAAAGAAATTTTAAAAGACAGGAACGCTTTTAATTTAGAGATCGCAAATCTTTATTTACTGAAGAATGATTTCCTGAGTATGATCAATGCTTACCTCGATGAAGCGCCGTACCAATCCAATGATCTTACAGTAATTGAAAACGGATTGCAAAAAGGATTGATTGAAGAAAAAGAAAAAGATGCGTTAGAAAAAGAATTACTGAAAAGAATACAGTCGGATAAATCTCAATTTGTTTACCAGGATATTTTAGTGTGGCTGTATATGCAGCGCAACGATTTCGACGGCGCGGTGCTGCAGGCAAAATCACTGGACATGCTACGCAATGAAGACGGTGAAAATGTGATGCGTATATCAAAGACTGCTGCCGAGCAAAAAGATTTCGATGCCGCGATCAGAGGCTATCAATATGTGATCGATAAAGGATCAAAATATTCGTGGTATGTAACAGCAAACCTTGAAATGATCAATGTAAAACGTGACAAGCTCGTCAATTCTCCGAATTATAACAGGGAACAATTGTTGTCTTTAAAAGATACATACAAAGCGTTTATTCAAAATTATAATAACGATTATACGGTAACAAATGCGATCATAGAATTAGCGCAGCTCGAAGCGTTGTATATTCACGAGATCGATTCCGCTATTGAGTTGTTGATACCGATCACGGAAAACAACCGGCTTGCAAAAGATCTTTTGGCAAAATCAAAATTATATCTTGGCGATTATTATTTGATAGCAGACCAGCCCTGGGAAAGTATTTTGTTGTATACGCAGGTGGAGAAAGAGCAGAAAGGAAATCCCGTAAGTGAAGAGGCGATGTTCAGAAATGCAAAACTGTCTTATTACAAGGGAGATTTTGAATGGGCACAAACACAGTTAAAAATTATCAAAGCTTCTACATCTGAATTAATTTCAAATGATGCAATCGATCTTTCGGTTTTTATTTTAGACAACCTGAACAGCGATACAATAGATTATGCACTGCTGAAATTTGCAAAAGCGGATCTGCTGCGATACCAGAATAAGCTGGATGAGGCAGAAGATACGTTAAATGAGATCACTCAGAATTATAAGAGTTCCGCGCTTACTGATGACATCCTCTATATAAAATACAAGATCGAAAAAGACCGTCAGCATTATGATAAGGCTGCCGGTTACCTTCAGCAAATTGCGGATAATTTTTCCACTGATATCTTAGGAGATAATGCCGTATTCTATTTGGGAGATCTCTATCAGAATTTTTTAAAAGACGATGAAAAAGCAAAAGGCTATTATGAAAAATTGATCCTCGATTATAAGGACAGCACTTTTGCCATTGAAGCACGTAAGCGCTACCGCAAGCTGCGAGGCGAGAATGTGAACTAGTGTACCTCACATTCATTTCTATATTCTTCATATAATTGCTTATTTTTATCAGGAAGATGGATTATAAAAACTGGTACCTCGTCCGCTTATTTCGTCAAAATAAGATCCTCTTTATTTTTGTTCTCCTGTTCATTTTTTTTCAGCTTTATTTCAATCAGAAACGCATTCATTCATTTCCATGGTTTGTATGGGATATGTATTCGCGCGAAGAATCTATGCCTGATACGGTTACGCAAACCGAAGTTTTTATTGATGGCAAACGGCTTGATGTAACACACATTCCTATCTGGCAGGAAGCAACCATTTTGCATACATACAAAATGTACAATTGGCAAAAGATGAACGGGGACAATGATCCCATAAATGATGAAGTAAAAAAACGCACGCGTTATTTTCCTGAAAGAGTTTATCATTTCGTTGCCTATAAGATCAACAACCATCCCGAAGAATCACAACAATACCCGGCATGGTTGAAAAACTATTTGGAAAAAAGATTGCATCAAAAAATTAATCATGTAGAGCTTAAAGATGTGCAGTATAAATATGAAGGTGGAAAATTTAGGCAGGTAAATGCGTGGACCGTTTTAAAAATTGACAATTGAAATTCTTCGATTTCCATATCAATAACAGGAATACTTACGCAAGATGGGTATTTGGATTTTTCCTTTTGCTATTAATATATAGATGGCATAGTTCTACATTCTTGATCTATGCTTACGGCGCGCCAATGAAAGGTCCCGAAATGGATTATGCTTATTGGATAACTTTGTGCACAGGGCTTCCGCATTTCATCATACAGCATTATTGGGCGTGTCTATTTATAGATGTTGCAGTAGTGGCTTGCTCTATAGGTTGTTTTATTTCGGAGAAACATAGGCATGTTTTCTGCACGCTGCTGATCTTATTTTTTTTTATACAGCGCGTAACCATAGAAACATTTTCATGCTCTCACTCAAAAAGTATAAGCTGTGTATTTGTTGCGTTGCTGCCGTTTTGTTTTAAAAGTGATAAGAACTTTATGCTTGTACTTGAAGCGGGGCGATATTTTTTAATTTATGTGATGGTTGCTTCCGCAATTCACAAGCTAACTAACGGTGCGCTAACCCATCCGTATAATTTTTCTACCGTTCTAATTAATCAGCATGTTGATCTTGCCACTTTAAATCCAAATCACATTTGTTATAGGA
The DNA here is from genome assembly GCA_028288625.1 of Bacteroidota bacterium. Classification (GTDB taxonomy): domain Bacteria; phylum Bacteroidota; class Bacteroidia; order Chitinophagales; family JADIYW01; genus JADJSS01. Next base: position 34,140 of record JAQBNI010000024.1, read on the forward strand.
TCGCTTCGAAATTAATTCAACATCCTGCATGGGCAGCGGCATCCTATATCATGCTTTTCATTTCACAAATAATTTTTATCGTTGGATTTTTTACAAAGCAATCTGACAGGTTACTTTTTATTTTCCTGTTCGCATTTGCAGTGACCACTTATTATATCATGCGCATTTATAACTTTGATATCCTGATGCTCGGTTTTACCTTATTGTATTTTCCCGCGAGACATGGAACTTCTGTTAAACGATCTGCGTTCTGATATGGAATTATAAATGATAACTTTAGCGATTAATAATAAATAAGTAAAAAAAATGAATGGAGTATATCTGATATCAATTATTATCATGGGCGTAAGCTGGTTTGTAAGCTTTACGATGCAGCGAAGATTTAAGCAATACGCACAAATACCAATAAAATTATCGGGGAAAGAAGTAGCGGATAAAATGCTGCGTGATAACGGCATATATGACGTGCAAGTTGTTTCGGTACCGGGCGCGTTGACAGATCACTACGACCCGATCAAGAAAACAGTCAATTTAAGCGATTGGGTTTACGCTCAGTCTAACGTTGCAGCTGCCGCAGTTGCCGCCCACGAATGCGGACACGCCGTACAGCATTCCGCAGCTTACACCTGGCTGAACCTTCGTTCTAAATTAGTTCCGGTTGTACAGGTAAGCTCAAATATGGTTCAATGGATCATTATGGGAGGATTTCTGGTATTGATTATCACTAAGGGTGCAATTCCCTGGATCCTGTTATTAGGTATTATCTTGTTTGCTATGACCACGATATTCAGTTTTATTACGCTACCCGTGGAATTTGATGCCTCCCGACGCGCATTAAACTGGATCGAATCCACTAACTTATTACAGCCGGATCAATACGATAAAGCTAAGAACGCTTTAAAATGGGCTGCTTCCACCTATGTTGTAGCTGCATTGGGCTCGCTCGTTACCTTATTATATTATATATCGATCTTCTCAGGAGCCAGAAGACGAAATTAATGCAGTTACAGATTCCATCGCTTGAAGCGATGGAATCTGTCATCTATAAAAAAAGTTTGTCCATCCATAACCTCATCCTCAATGAGTTGTGTTAGATCAATATAAAATTTTCTCTCCGAAAGTTGGTAATTTGTTTTAAAAAAACTACTTTTGCAGTCCAATTTTTCAGGAAAACAAGAAAATTTTATATCGTGAACACATTATCTTACAGAACCAAAACCGTATCGCCGAAGGAAGTAAAGCGTAAATGGTACATTGTAGATGCGGAAAACCAGACTTTAGGACGTATCTCATCTGAGATCGCAAAGATCCTGCAAGGCAAAAACAAGCCCACTTATACTCCAAACATCGATACAGGAGATCATGTCGTGATCATCAATGCAGAAAAAGTAGCACTATCAGGAAAGAAATTAACCGATAAAGTTTACATCCGTCACACGGGTTACCCGGGCGGACAGCGCTTTATGACACCAAAAGAAGCATTCGCGAAAAAGCCTGAATTCGTTCTGGAAAACGCGATCAGCCACATGCTGCCGCGCACACGTCTTGGAAGAGCGATGTTTAAAAAATTACATGTTTATGCAGGAACGGAACACGATCATGCAGCACAGAAACCGGAAGTTTTAAAATTCAACAAATAATAAAATGGCAAAAGAAATTATCAACGGATTAGGTCGTCGTAAAACTGCAGTAGCGCGTGTTTACTTAAAAACAGGCGGCAAAGGCGTTTTTATCGTAAACGGAAAAGATATAAAAGATTATATCGCTTTAAAACAATTACTGGATCGTGCTTTGAAACCATTGCACATGCTGGAAGCAATTTCAAAGTTTGATGTAACCGTAAATGTAAAAGGCGGTGGCATTAAAGGACAGGCAGAAGCGATCTCTTTAGGCATCGCGCGTGCATTAGTGAAAAATGATGAAACAGTGAAGCCTCTGCTAAAAACAGAGAACCTGTTAACGCGTGATTCAAGAATGGTAGAGCGTAAGAAATTCGGTAAGAAAAAAGCGCGTAAAAGCTTTCAGTTCAGTAAACGTTAATCTCAAAAAAATTATAAGAATAATATGGCTAATAAATTATCTCAGCAGGAAATGTTGGATGCCGGAGTTCACTTCGGTCACTTAAAAAAGAAATGGAATCCGAAAATGTTACCGTATATATTTATGGAACGCAAAGGGATCCACATCATTGACTTAAACAAAACGCAGGAAAAACTGGAAGAAGCTGCATCTGCACTTCGCTCTATTGCAAAGTCCGGCAGAAAAATATTATTTGTTGCAACGAAGAAACAAGCGAAAGAAATTGTTCAGGAAGCAGCAAAGCAAGTAAACATGCCCTTCGTTACCGAGCGTTGGTTAGGTGGAATGTTGACGAACTTCGTTACGATCCGAAAATCTATCAAGAAAAAACAAAACATCGAAAAGATGTTGGGTGATGGCGCATTGAATAATATCACTAAAAAAGAAAGGTTGATGTTAGGTCGTCAGCAGCAAAAACTGGATAAGGTGCTCGGTGGTATCGAAAATCTTCCGCGTATTCCTGCAGCTTTGTTTTTGGTAGATATCACACACGAGCATATCGCATTATCAGAAGCGAAAAACTTAGGCATCAAAACGATCGGCGTTGTGGATACCAACAGCGATCCTACAAAAGTAGATTTCGCAATTCCTGCAAATGATGATGCGACAAAGTCGATCCAGCTGATCACTAACTATTTAATGGAAGCGATCAAGGAAGGATTGGCAGAGCGTAAGAAAGATAAGGAAGAAGCTGAAACAAAAACAGAAACCGATGTTAAAGCAAGTGCTGAAGCCGGTGAGTACGATCAGCCGAAATAATAGCAGCGGAATAATACAAGGGTATTTTCAAATTTACTCATTTTCAAATTTTCAAATTAATAACATGTCAACTGTAACTATAACAGCAGCAGAAGTAAATAAATTACGCCAGGAGACCGGCGCAGGTATCATGGATTGCAAAAAAGCATTGATTGAAACAAGCGGTGACTTTGAATCAGCAATTGATTACTTAAGAAAAAAAGGCGCGAAAATCGCAGCAAACCGCTCGGATCGTGAAGCAAATGAAGGCGTAGTGATCTCTTTAACAAGTGAGGATGGCAAATTCGGCTGTGCAGTAAACTTAAGTTCTGAAACGGATTTCGTTGCAAAGAACGAAGACTTCATTAACCTTGCAAAATCTATTGCGGATGTTGCATTGAAGAACAGGATCAAAACTTTAGACGAGCTTTTAAATGCAGATTTAGGCGGCGTTCCGATCAAGGATAAGTTATTGGATACTGTAGCAAAGATCGGAGAAAAAATAGAAGTGAAAAAATACGCAGTGCTGGAAGGTGAAGGCGTGGTATCTTATATTCACATGGGATACAGAATGGGTGTTTTGGTTCAATTGAATAAATCATTGAACGATGCAATCAGTGTAGCGGGCAAAGATGTCGCGATGCAAATTGCTGCGATGAATCCTGTGGCTGTTGATGCGAGCGGTGTGTCTGATGAAATGAAATCAAGAGAAAAAGATATCGCTCGTGAAAAAGCGATCGCGGCTGGAAAGCCTGAAAACATTTTAGATAAGATCGCTGAAGGAGCGGTAAATACCATGCTGAAAGAAAATACATTGCTGCCGCAACCTTTTGTAAAGGACGGAAGCAAAACAGTGGATCAGTATTTAAGATCTGCAGATAAAGATCTGACGGTAGTAGCTTTTAAGCGAATCACGTTATCATAAATTTTAAAGAGAGAACATTTAGTTCTCTCTTTTTTTTGCCTATTTTTATCCATTATAGAAAATCAAGCAATGAAAAAACCGGTCAAACGCATTCTACTAAAACTCAGCGGGGAAGCATTAATGGGCGATCAGCAATTCGGCATCCAGGCGGAAACACTCGGACTTTTCGCTGATGAAATTGTGCAAGTCATTAAAGCCGGCTACCAGGTTGGCGTTGTGATCGGCGGCGGAAATATTTTCCGCGGTTTACAAGCCGGCACTATTGGCATAGAGCGTTCGCAGGGAGATTACATGGGTATGCTCGCCACCATCATCAATGGTATGGCATTACAAGGTGCAATCGAATCGCGCGGCATCTATACACGGTTATTATCGGCATTGAATATTTCGCAGGTATGTGAGCCCTATATACGCAGGAGAGCCGTACGACATTTGGAAAAAGGAAGATGCATCATTATGGCGGCAGGCACCGGAAATCCATATTTTACTACTGACACCGCCGCAGCTTTGCGTGCAAACGAAATTGAAGCGGATGTTATTTTAAAAGGCACGAGCGTAGACGGCATTTATTCCGCCGATCCGAAAAAAGATCCGAAAGCTACTAAGTTTGAAACCATTTCTTTTGATGAAGTGCTGATCAAAAATCTCCGTATCATGGATCAGACCGCATTCGCTTTATGCAAGGAAAATAAAATGCCAATCATTGTTTTTAATATTAAGGAACGCGGTAATATCCTGCGTATTCTCGAGGGAGAAAAGTTGGGTACTCTGGTAAGTTAATTGTCACTTAAAATTTATTAAATTATTTTTTTTATATTTGAATAAATCAATTCAAAAACCAATCCTATGAAAAAATCATTCACACTTATCCTTGCGGCATTTATTATATGCTCGGCAATATCATGTAAGAAAAAAAGCAGCAATTCACTTGGCGCATGCTCTGACGGCAGTGCAAACTTTACGCACCTGGGAATCGGACACGAATTAGTGTACGCATTCTATGGCTTCTCAGATGATACGATGATCGTCAGGAATCTTTCTACGACATCTGCAGGTACATATAAGTCTACGATAACCTTTGAGCCGTCCGGCACTGCACAGGATATTTATTATACAGCTTGCGGAAAGGACCTTTACACTTCTTTAAACGGAGACTATACGCAATACGGACACTACTGGCTTTCTCTGGATGCAAATGTCGGCGATTCATGGACGCGTACATTAAACGGCAGCGTTTATAATTATAAATTGTATTCCAAGGATGCAACGGTGACTACCCCGTTTCTTGGGAACACATATACGAATTGCTACAAATTTTCATACCGCTCTAATACCGGCTTCTTTACCGACACGATCTATTTCAAACCTGACATGGGAATTGTTTTTTATGATGGATTTTCTGCAAGCTACGAGCTCGTAAGAAAAAACTTTTAAGAAAGATTGTAAGGTTAATGAATTACCTGGAACTTCTTCGTTTCAGAAGTTTTATCATTTTGAATGTTCAATAAATATAATCCGGTTGGAAAGCTGCTTACATCAATAGTTGTTTCCTTATCTCTTATTTTATTCCTGCCAATTATTTTTCCGGAGATATCGTATAAAATATAAGAAGCATTTTTAAATTCAGTTTCATTCAACTTTAAATTCAGTGTAGACGAAGAAGGGTTTGGAAATAAAGTAAAACTATTTTCTTCTGCTACAGTATTTCTTACACTAATAATGTTTTCACGCAATTTGTAAATAGCTATATCAGCTTCTGAAGAATCGGAGAGGCAGAGATTGCTTTCCTGTGAAATAAGAGTAAGAGCATTATCCTGCATGTTTAAAAAATAAAACGCTACCGGTAAATTTCCATTCCTTGTAAAATTGATGTGTTCATCCATAGCACTGATCCGTGATACTTCACCGATAGAGCTTGAAACAAAAAAATACATTGGCTTGGCATAATACGGATTAATCGTATCCATATAACTCACATTCACAATAAACTTGTCATTGTAATTAACCGTGTAGTAATAGGTAATACTGCTTGCCGGAAAATATAAGGCACTATCAATAATAACGGTATCAGGCAATGCGGTATTCCACATAGTAATTCCGCTCGTATCTATTTTGGTAATTCTGTTACTATGCCGTAATCCGAATCCTGCAAAATAAGAGCTGTCCGGGTTGAGAAAAAAACCATCACTTAAATTTCGTGCGCCTTCAAGGTCTTCTGACGGTTTCATCCATAAAGTATCCCCAGATTCCAGGTTGAGTTTCATTAAATAATATTTGTTTTCCTGACTTCCCATACTGAAAGTTTCCCGGTAGAATAAATAAGGCAAATGGGGGTCATCATTAGGAGAATTCATAAAAGGAAAATTCACATCACTATATCCATACGTAATCAAGCCATTTGCATCTTCCGCACCTGAAATAGAATGCATTTCATGAAGAGTAAAACTCATATCCGAAGAATTAATGATATACCATACGACATGACTTGCATCCGATGAACCCGAATCTGATAAATAACCACCTAAAAATATTTTTCCATCGGGCAGCCATTTGTGGAGATATAACTGCGGTCTTTTGCCTGCAATGCTGAACGATAGCGGTACAACATTTCCGCTGTTTGTAATCTTTGCAAAATAATATGCCGTATCACTGATATCATAATAACCTTGCTCGATATAAAAACTGCTGCCTGAATTTAATACACTTAAATAACCTCCGGCAATTATATTTTTTGATACGGTTTTGCGGTTTACGTTTACTGTGTATACAGCAGTATAGGTAGTTCCCACCGGTTCAAACACATACATTTGTGTTATTGCATATTGAAATACAAATTGATAGATACTATCGTTTAATTTTATAGACGACATAGAATTCGTGGTGATATTGGAATCCGTTTGAATAGTATCCACGTGAAAGGGAATGGTCTTATAGGTTCCATCAATATTTAAAATTCCAAAGTCGATCATAAAATTGCGCTGTACCAAATTCCCGGAAGATATTTTTTCAAGGCTATCGATATAGGTATAACTTAAAAGTATTTCATTGCCTGCTCTTGTATAGATTGAATAATTATAGTCAAATGAAGGGAATGGTATCTGACCAAGTACGCCCGGAAAATAATGAACGTAGTATGCATCCTGTGTATTTGCAATCATTCTCTTCCAGATCGTATCGCCGCCTGAATTCATTAACAACAACCAGTTATTTGAAAAAAGATTGAATGAATCTGCCGCATTAGCATTCCTGGTAAACTCGTGTGTATAAGAGGCGGAACGTATATTCATTAAAAAAGAAGAAGTCGAAACAGTGTCCAGGGATGTAACAAAATCATTTTTCTCACCCTCGAAACATTTCACCCTTTCAAGTATTTGAGCCTGTGAAAAATGAGTCGTGAAAAATGAAATAACAATCAGAAAAAGCCGCATATCGTCTGTTTAATCAAATATAAATAAAATCCTAATGAAAACACTCGTTTAACATGCGAAAATTGCCAACTGATATTTGTCAACTGCAAACTATTCCTTTATATTTGTTTACGATAAATCACAAAGATGGAAGAAGACGTACAAATGATCCTTGATGAAACAAAGGATTCCATGTTTAAGGCAATAAAGCATCTTGAAGAAGAATTGCGAAAGGTGCGTGCAGGAAAGGCAAGTCCTGATATGGTGCAGGGCATCAACGTAGAATATTACGGAATACCTACTCCTATCAACCAGATTGCAAGCATTAAATTACTCGATGCGAGAACACTGGTGATCGTTCCGTTTGAAAGAAAAATTATCGGCGATGTGGAACGTGCGATCTTTCAAAGCAACATGGGTATCACTCCACAAAATGACGGTGAAAATATCCGCTTGTCTGTTCCCCCGATGACTGAAGAACGCAGACGCGAATTAGTGAAGCAATCTAAGAACCACGGCGAGCAAACAAAGATCGTTATCCGCAATGCACGCAAAGATGGAAATGAAATGGTAAAGAGTTTGATTAAGGATGGCTTAAGCGAAGACCTCGGAAAGAATGCGGAAGATGCGATTCAACACCTCACTAACGATTATATTACTAAGGTGGATAAGATGCTCGTTGAGAAAGAGCAGGAAGTAATGACTATTTAGATCACGTTATCAGATCACGGATCACAGTATTCCTAAATCGAACGAATCTTCTTAATGATACGACATTAATTTCCTGATAACATTGCGGTGAACTGTGAACTGTGAACCGCGAACCGTGAACAACTATTGATCTTTCCCTCACACTTTCGTAAATTTAAATATGAAACCTGCAAAGGTCATATTAGCAATCATTATTCTCATCGTCATTTTCCTTACCTCATGTATCAAGGATGACTATCCTGCGAAAGGCTTTCTCGTCAGATATGATCCAAGGGATTGTGCTTGCTGCGGTGGATTATTCGTAAACCTCAATAATGTTGATACCGTAAACACAAGTACAAAACTCGTAAATAGTTTACCGGTGGATTTTGTTTTTGATCAGAGTGAATTACCGTTAAAGGTTCAGTTTGCCTGGCAAAACGGTGGCGGCTGTATGGCAAATAATATAATTATCACGAAGATTAAGCGAAGATAAGGTTCACAGTTCGCGGTTCACAGTTCACAGAAAATATAATTACTCATTTAAGAAGATATGGCAGTGATCCGTGAACTATCAGCTGTGAACTACTACAAGAAATTAGCGGATCGCAATAAAGAAACAGTGATCACTAAATAAGGAAAACTAAAAGCCGACAAAAACAAAATAAGATATTTATCTCTTCGGCGCATATCATTCACACTTACATATTCAATGGCATGATGTATTTCACTCCTGTATTTTCTATTGATGAAATTAAAATTCAGAAATGCAAAGATCCCGAATACCATCCAGCACAAAACTTTAAATTCAAGCAACCCTGTAAGTTTTAACAGCATCGCAAGAACAGGCGTGCAATAAAGGAAAGCAACCATCGCCAGCAATGCGATCACCGTGTCAGCTGTGTATGTGTCCTTGTTTTCAAGACTGTATTTGCGGTAAAGAAAAAAGACTTTGTATCTTACTATTTTCATAACGTATCAATTAATAAATAAAAATTTCGATTACAACAGTAGCATTGTTGTACTATAAAAATAGTAAATTCTTTGATTGCCTTCGCTCTTTATTCTTAATTTATTATTAAGCCTTTATACCTTCCTTTGTCACGAGCTTATACTCGCCTAAATGAAGAGAGGAATCCTGAACGAGGCGGATCCATTTTTTTGTTTTGGAAAACCAGTTCATCCGGAAGGAGAATGTATCTTTTTTCAGGTAAGCATATATAAATGGATGTACATATAACAAAAAGTTACTCGACTCATGCGTTTTTAAATGGTTTAATTCCGATTGGATATTATCTATGATCTGCAGCGGCTGATCTACCTTGTACTTACTGTTTACATGCAGCAAGGGCTCGCGCGTATCCACACTGATCTGATCCTTCATCCGCTGGCGTGTAATTTCCATCAACCCGAATTTACTTATGGGAAGAATGACATGCTTAGCTTTATCAGGTTTCATCGCATTCATCATGGCTTCATACAGCTTATGCTTGTATTCCGCAGCACGCATATCAATAAAATCAATTACAATTATTCCACCGATATCCCGCAGCCTTAACTGACGCGCAATTTCCTGTGCAGCCTCCACGTTGATATTAAATGCAAGCGTATCCTGCGCGATATCTCTTTTTACTTTCGGTCCGCTATTCACATCTATTACATGCAATGCTTCCGTGTGCTCGAGGATCACGTAAGCGCCGCTTTTCAGCGTTACCGTTTTACCGAATGCAGTTTTTACCTGGCGACTAACATCATACGATTCAAATAGCGGCGTATGACCTGTATATTTATTTAAGATAGATGCTTGTTCAGGAGCGTGTTCCTTGATATATGCTTTTAAGTCGCCATGCAAAGTTGGATTATCGGTAATGATCTTAGAGAAACTATCGTTCATCATATCTCTCACGATCGAGAAAGTCTTGCTCATTTCTTTCAGCAATAGCTTTGGAGGCGGCTGATACTTCGCATTATCACTCATCACCTTCCACTTATGCAGCAGGTTTTCTACATCATGCGTCAACTCATCCTGTCCGATGCCTTCCGCATTTGTACGAACAACGAAACCAAAATTCTTCCGCTTGATCTTGTGCATCACATCCAGTAACCGCTGTCTTTCTTCAGGGTTATCGATCTTTTTAGAAATACCAATGGAGTTTGTGAACGGAACGAGCACCACATACCTTCCGGGAATGGAAAGCTCGCAGGTCAGGCGCGGACCTTTCGTGGAAATTGCCTCTTTCGAGATCTGGAAAACGAGGATATCTCCTTTTTCCAAAACATCAACCATCTGACCATCCTTTTGAATGTATGGCTCAAAATCAAATTTATCCAATAAGTGTGATTGCTCTCCTTTAAACGCTTCCGAACTGTATCTCTTGATTGTCCGGATGTAAGGACTTAAATCTGAATAGTGTATAAAAGCATCTTTTTCATGTCCGACATCTACGAAGGCTGCATTTAATCCCGGATTTATCTTTTTTACTTTTCCTAAGTAAATATCACCGGCTGAAAAACCTTCCTTATCGTACGCGTCAAGATGATATTCAACTAATTTTTTGTCTTCAAGAAGCGCTATCTCAACACCTTTGGAATTAGTGTGTATTACTAATTCTTTTATCATGTGTTTTTAGTTGTAAGTCGTAAGTTGTAAGTCGTAAGATATTTGCGGCTTATTCCTTAGGACCAGGTTACTTCTTCTTGTGTCTGTTTTTTCTGAGACGTTTTTTACGTTTGTGCGTCGCAATCTTGTGACGTTTTCTTTTTTTTCCGCAAGGCATAATTAAACTTTTTTACTTTTTAAACTTTTGATTATATCATCAATTTCTTTATCGAAATCTTTGTTTCCAACTAATAATTTGCACATTTCAAACAGGCGGATGGCTTCCTCGGTATGTCCGGATTGTGCTTCCGTTATTGCCATAAAATAAAGTGCTTCCGTATTCTGTGGCTCCAGCTTTAAAACTTTCTGCAGCCGCTCCTTCGCTTTATCCAGTTGACCCGATTGAATGGATAACCTTCCCAAAGCCAGCAACACCGGAATATTATCGGGAAGGCTGTCTGCTAATTGCCGCAAAATGCCTATTCCCTTCATCGGTTCCTGCGAAGCCTGAACGTATACTTCTGCCAGTTTTATCTTCAGCTCTACATCATTTCCACGCTGTAAAGCATTTTCATAAGAACGGAGCGCAAAGGTAACCAATTTATCTGAAATAATTGAGTCTGAACCGCTTTTAAATGCGTTAACGAGCACGTCACCGGCATTGGAAAACGCTGTTTTGGTGCCTTCGATCTCTGCAAACTTGTATACATAGTAAGAAGCAAGGGATTGGTTGCCGAGATTGGTCCAGAATTGCGATGCCTGAAGGTATAATTTCTTTAAGGAGGCGGTATCTTCCTTTGATGTATTACTGATAGCAGAAGTGATGGCATTTAACTGCGCTTTTTCAGGCGGCAATAATTTTGCGGTCTGCTGCTGATCAAATTGTTCAAAAGAGTAACGCTCAACAGGCGCGGCTGTCGCTTTGTCTTTTTTTGGAATAGTTCTTCCTCCGAAATAAAGTGCTAATGCTAAAATTACTGTGCCAACACCCAATACTATCTGTCCCTTCTGCACTCTAACAATTATTTGGGTGCAGCTGCCTGCTTCTTAAAGCTGGATTCCTTGATTTGTTCAACAAATACTTTGGAAGGCTTAAATGCGGGAATTTGGTGTTCAGGAATTTCTATGGCAATATTCTTTTTAATATTACGACCGATCTTTGCCTTACGGGTTTTAACGATAAAACTTCCGAAGCCGCGAACATACAGATTCTCACCATCAGCTAAAGTATCTTTAACTTCCTTGAAGAAAGCTTCCATGGCTACTAATACGTCTACTTTTGGAACGCCTGTTTTTTCTGAAATAGTGGTAATGATGTCTGCTTTTCTCATGGTGGTTGTTTAATTGATAATGCAAAAATGCAAAATATTTTTTACTAACTTACTAATATACACGAAATTAGAGTTTTTTTAATATTTGCGCATATCTATCAATGAAAAAATTGAAAATAAAGTGAAAATTATTTTTTCATAATATTTTAAAAAGCAAAACAAAAAGCATATACTGATAATTGTGTGATGACGAAAAATTCAATTTGCAGAATCTTTATTAATTTTGATAATTATTATTTAGCTATTCATGTCATTTTCTTTCTCTAAAATATTGATGGAATGGTACGATCCAACAACCAGGAATCTTCCATGGAAACAAACCGGTGACGCCTATAAAATATGGCTGTCTGAAATTATTATGCAGCAAACACGCGTTGAGCAGGGCACACCATATTATTTGTCTTTTGTAAAACAATATCCCACAGTAAAAAAACTGGCTGCTGCGCCTTTAGATGAAGTTTTAAAATTATGGGAGGGATTGGGTTATTACTCGCGCGCAAGAAACCTGCATTATGCAGCAAAGCAGGTAATGACAGAACACAAAGGAAAATTCCCTTCAACACATAAAGAAATATTGAAATTAAAAGGGATCGGTAGTTACACTGCTGCTGCCATTTCTTCCTTTGCTTACAACTTGCCTCACGCGGTCCTGGATGGAAATGTTTTTCGCTTTCTCTCAAGAGTATATGGTATTGAAACACCTGTCGACTCAACAGCCGGCAAGAAACAATTTGAAAACCTCGCGACTCAGCTGCTCAACAAAAAAGATCCGGCATTATACAACCAGGCGATCATGGATTTCGGTTCGCTCGTATGCAAACCCAAAAATCCCTTGTGCACTGCATGTCCTTTCAGCAGTCATTGCAAGGCGTTGGAATTAAATAAAGTGCAGCTTCTCCCTGTTAAAGGAAAAAAACTCATCAAAACGGAAAGGCATTTTCATTACCTCGTTTTATTTGATGCGAAGCATATCTATATAAAGCAAAGGGAAGCAAATGATATCTGGAAAGGATTGTTTGAATTTCCGATGGTTGAGGAGGTCGACAGTCCACGGGCGACAGTCCACAGTAATATTTTCAAAAACATGGATGGGGTTCCAAACCGTGGACTGTGGACTGTGGACCATCGACTTTCCTACAGACAAACCCTCACCCACCAACTCATCAACGGTCATTTTTATGAGCTAAAAACCAAAAAGTTACTTGCTGCAAATACAGGTTACCTTAAGATCTCAAAAGATTCCATCAGTAATTATGCGTTTCCAAAAATTGTCCGCACTTATTTGCAGGACAGATTAAATTTTTTATCTTAGTTAGGAAATAATTTGACAAACATCAAATTATCTATATTTGTAACCGTAATGATAAAACTATGAGTGTTAATAAAGCAATCCTGATCGGACGTTTAGGTAAGGACCCTGAAGTAAGAAAGGTTAACGCAACAACTACGGTTTGTAATTTCCCGCTCGCAACAAATGAATCTTATAAAAACCAGGACGGCACATACACCGAACAAACCGAATGGCATAATATTGTGATGTGGCGTGGAGTAGCGGAAAGGGCGGAACGCATTTTAAAAAAAGGAAATACTGTTTATGTAGAAGGAAAATTGCGCACGCGCTCCTGGGAAGACAAGGAAGGCACTAAAAGATATACAACGGAGATCGTAGTAGAAAATTTCCAGCTTCTTGAAAAAAGAGAATCGACCGGTGCGCCCGGAAATAATACTTCTGAAAATAAAACGGGATCAGAAACAAGTACATCATCAGAAACAGTTTCAGAACCAACCTTTGATGATGATCTGCCATTTTAATGGTTAAAAATTAACGAATTGGACGACGGCATACCCATACCCTTCTTATGTAATTTCCTGCTTGCAATTTCCTGGAATGAGATATTCAATCCTTTCGATATAACTTATGTTTATGAGATTGCGGGAATTGTGGTGCTCTTATTTCTTACGGGGATGATGAGCAGTACGGAAGTTGCACTTTTCTCTTTGGATTATCAGCAGATACAGGCGCTCGAAAATACAAGCGACAAAACCGATAAGCTCATTCTCGATTTTATCAATAAGCCGCGAAGACTACTTGCAACGATCTTACTTGCCATCACTTTATTCAGCTTAAGTATTGTTTTATTATTTGAATCGCTGACAGCATTGTGGATCAAGCGCGAATTTTTAGAACGTCACAAGACGCTTGAATTTATTGCAAAGGTTTGCTTCGAAACTTTTATTATCGTTTTGTTTGCAGAAGTGATTCCGAAAATTTATGCATCGCAGCATAACCTCAAAGTTGCGCGGATATTGATCTTTCCCGTGCGTTTTTTCAATACCATTTTCAAGCCGTTTGTGAAAGCGCTCATTTCAATTTCCAATTTTTTTGAAAAGCGTTTGGAAGGATCACACAGAAATGTTTCCGCAGAAGATATAGATGCAGCTATTGATATTGCTACAGCACAGGACACGAATGATACGGAACGGAACGATACAAAAATTCTGAAAGGAATTGTAAAGTTCGGCAATATTGCAGTTACACAAATTATGCGTTCGAGGATGGATGTGGTGGCGATAGAAAAGAATGCAAACTTTGAAGAACTGCTCAACCTTGTTCGCGAATCGGGTTATTCAAGAATTCCTGTTGTGGAAGATAATTTTGATAAGGTAGATGGAATTGTTTATGTAAAAGATCTATTAAAATATCTCGATGCCGGAAAGGATTTTCATTGGCAGCAGCTGATAAAGCCTGCCTTGTATGTTCCGGAATCTAAAAAAATAGATGACCTTCTCGAAGACTTCCAGGCAAAGCGCGTGCATATGGCGATCGTGGTGGATGAATACGGCGGAAGCTCAGGAATTGTTACACTTGAGGACGTACTGGAAGAAGTGATCGGAGATATAAAGGATGAGTTTGATGATGCTTCAGAAATAGATTTTAAAAAACTGGATAATCACAATTTTATTTTTGAGGGAAGAACGGCGCTCAATGATGTATGCAAAGTTTTGGAACTTCCGTCCGATGCATTTGATGAAGTGCGTGGCGAAGCGGATTCGCTTGCTGGATTGATGCTCGAATTAAATTCCGAGATCCCGATTGAAGGCGATGAATTGCGCTACCAGAACTTTACGTTTATTATTTTAGAAGCAGATAAGACGAGGGTGATAAGAGTTAAAGTGACGTTGAATTAAAAAAAGGTGTAAGGTATAAGTAGTAAGTAATAAGAAAAGTTGAATAGAAAAGAACTACACATGAAAACAAAAAAAAGTTACTTACACCTTATTACTTACACCTTATTACTTTTCTATTTCACCTTACTACTCGTTTCCTGCAACGAAACCTACACCCCAAAACGTCCCGGGTATTTCCGGATTGATTTTCCGAAGGAAAGAAAATTCACGGTTTACAATAATGATGTTTGTCCTTTCACATTTGAATATCCAACTTATGGAATGATCCAAAAAGATTCCGGTGACCTACAGGAAATGCACGAGCATCCGTGCTGGTTTAATGTGATCTTCCCGGAATACAAAGGAAAAATTTATTTAAGCTATACAAAGATTGATGCGACAAATACGCTCGATAAATTAGTGCACGACAGTTACAAGCTCACCTTCAAGCATACCATAAAAGCGGATTACATCGATGAAACAATTGTACAAGGCAGCAACCCGCACGTCACAGGAATTTTATATGATGTTGGCGGAAATGCCGCAAGCGGCGTACAGTTTTATGTCACCGACAGCACGCAGCATTTCCTGCGCGGTTCGCTTTATTTCTTTGCTCCGCCGAATTCAGATTCCCTCTCTCCTGTTATCGCTTACTTCAGGAAAGATGTAGAGCACCTGATCAATACACTACAGTGGAAATAGTTGATTTGAAAATTTGAAAATGAGATAATTTACGAACTCCTTTTTGATTTAAAATATTGAGTAAATGAGATATTCACAATCGTACCACACCCCATAATCCGCTCGCGGATTATTTCCCCTCTCCTTATTAAGGAGAGGGGTCAGGGGTGAGGTAACAAGGATAACAATACTTTCCAACTGTTTGATGTGATTTAGCCCATTTTCAAACTTCAAATTATCACATTTTACAAATGGTGTTTATTTTTTTTAATGGTGTTTGTGAATGCTAACGCATTTCAAATTACCTTTATGCAATGCAGTCTGCATCCGCCAGAACTTTTCTTGCAACTCCAATTGAATTCCTGAAAGGCGTTGGTCCCGACCGTGCGGAAATTCTAAAAAAAGAAGCGCAGATATTTACTTTCGGCGATCTGCTGAAACTATATCCATACCGTTATATCGACCGCACACAATTTTATACGGTAAAGCAGATAGACAACACACAAACATTTATCCAGCTCAAAGGAAAAATTAAAAATATACGGGAGATCGGCGAAGGAAGAGGACGAAGACTGACCGCTGTTTTTTATGATGAAACCGGGCAAATAGAATTGGTGTGGTTCCAGGGAATAAAATGGATCCTTAAAACTTTGAATACTCGTGATCTCTATGTATTATACGGCAAGCCAAGCTTGTTCAGCAGCAAATTAAATATCACGCATCCCGATCTTGAACCTGTGAATGAAAACAGAAGTACGCCGGAAAAAGGATACCGCGCACTGTACAATACTTCCGAAAAAATGAAAGTGAAAAGCCTCGACAGCAAGGGCATTTCAAAATTGATGAAAACATTGCTGGAGCAATTAAAACCCGAACACATTATTGAAAATCTTCCGCAGGATATTTTATCGAAATACAAATTGGTGGATCGTTACAACGCGGTAAAAAATATTCATTTACCTGCGTCGTTATCGTTACAGGAGCAAGCTGTGAAGCGATTGAAATTTGAAGAGCTGTTCATGATACAATTGAATTTACTGCAATTAAAAATTATCCGTCAGCGTGAAAAAGGAATTGTATTTGAAAAAGTAGATGATAAATTTCATCGTTTCTATCACGAAGCATTGCCCTTCGAATTAACGAATGCACAAAAGCGTGTATTGAAAGAAATACGAAGAGATACATTAGCGGGCATCCAGATGAACCGCTTGCTGCAGGGCGATGTCGGCAGCGGAAAAACAATTGTGTCGCTCCTTGCGATGCTAATGGGCATTAACAACGGTTACCAGGCGGCATTGATGGCGCCGACGGAAATATTAGCGCAACAGCATTATATCGGCTTAAAAGAAATGACAGATAAGATCGGGATAAAGATGGCGATCCTTACCGGTTCTTCCCGATCTAAGGAGCGCAAAAATATTTTAAAAGGAATTGAAACCGGTGAGATCGATCTGTTGCTGGGCACACATGCATTATTGGAAGATGATGTGAAGTTTAAAAATCTCGGCATCGTGGTGATCGATGAGCAGCATCGTTTTGGTGTAGCGCAGCGTGCAAAACTTTGGAAGAAAAACACAACCGCGCCGCATATTCTCGTAATGACTGCAACACCCATTCCGCGCACTTTAGCCATGACATTATACGGCGACCTTGATGTTTCAGTATTGGATGAATTGCCGCCGGGAAGAAAGCCGATCAAGACCGTTCACCGTTTTGAATCGCAGCGCATTGGTGTGTTTGATTTTATACGGGAGGAAATAAAAAAAGAAAGACAAATATATATTGTGTATCCACTGATAGAAGAAAGTGAAAAGCTCGATCTCGTGGACCTGCAAAATGGATTTGAAAGTATTTCGCGCTCGTTCCCGCTGCCGGAATATAATGTGAGCATCCTGCACGGAAGAATGAAATCAGAAGCGAAGGATTATGAGATGGCGCGTTTTGTAAAAGGCGAAACGCAGATCATGGTTGCGACCACGGTGATCGAAGTCGGCGTAAATGTTCCGAACGCCAGCGTCATGATCATTGAGAATGCAGAGCGTTTCGGCTTATCACAGCTGCACCAGCTGCGCGGGCGTGTGGGTCGCGGCGCGGAACAATCGTTTTGTATATTGATGTCAAGTTTTAAATTATCGAATGAAGCAAAAACGCGTATCAAAACGATGACAGAAACCAACGACGGTTTTAAAATTGCGGAAGTGGATCTGCAGCTGCGCGGTCCGGGCGATATGGAAGGCACGCAGCAAAGCGGTACCATCGATCTGAAGATCGCCAACCTTGCCACAGACGGACCGATCATCGAAGAAGCGCGTAAGGCAGCGATTGCTTTACTCGAAGCCGATACCAATTTAGAAAGCGAAGAAAACAGCGGTTTGAAATATTTCCTGCAGCATCAAAAAGCAGGCAGCAGTTTTTGGAGGAAGATCAGTTAGGATTAACAGGCCGCTCCTACGGAGCTTTGCTTCTTATTTATTCTATATTCTATAAATAGAATGACCCGACGGCACTATGGATTATATTCAAGAGCTCCGTAGGAGCGACCTATTTATAGTCCAATACATTTTAATTGTAAAGCCTCGTAGGGGCGACCTGATATTTAGAGAAATACACCTGAAACCCTTATTTTAGCACTAACGAGAAAATGGCAAATACCTATACACAAATATATATTCAAATTGTTTTTTGTGTGAGCAGAAGACAAAGCCTCATTTCTAAAGACAATAAAGAAGAATTGCATAAATATATTACCGGTATTATCCAAAACAGAAATACAAAATTATTAGCCATTCATTGCATGCCTGATCATATACATATTTTGATCGGAATGAAACCAACCATCTTGCTCTCTGATCTTGTAAGAGATATAAAGGCTGGATCATCAAAATTTATTAATGATAGTAAATGGATAAAAGGAAAATTCAGCTGGCAGGAAGGCTACGGTGCATTTTCATATTCTCATTCACAATTAAACAATGTGATCAACTATATTAATACGCAGGAAGATCATCACCAAAAAAACTCATTCAAAGAAGAATATTTGGATTTACTGCAAAAATTCGATGTCCAATACAACGATGAATATTTATTTGAATGGATAGAATAACAAGACCTATAAACAAACGTCTCTACGAGACACACCGGAATTCGTAAGATTATCAGACCGCTCCTATGGAGCTTGTTTTTCTATTTATATTTATCTATAACAGAATGTCCCTATGGGACTATGACGTTCAGAAATAAACTATATCCAATGTAATGAGCTCCGTTGGAGCGATTCGATTACATTACAAGTAGGGGATTGAGATTACATTACAAGTAGAGGGATTGTATAATTACAAATTGAGCTCCGTAGGAGCGACCCGACTATAGCAATAATATAATTACAATTTTTGCTCCATAGGAGCAACCTATTTATAGCATATCCGGAATTTAATAATAAAGCCCTGTAGGGGCGACCTGATTTATACAACATAAGATCTTATCGCATGCAATATTTTTTGTATTTTGTCATTTATGAGTGATCATTGGTCATCTGAAGAAGTCAATTTAATAATTACAGATTATTTTTCTATGCTTTCAGATGAACTAGTAGGTAACCCAATTAATAAAACATTCCATCGAAATGCATTAAAGTCATTATTAAGAAATAGATCCGATGGATCAATTGAATTTAAGCATCAGAATATTAGTGCTGTATTGATCAAGCTCGGATTACCTTATATTAAAGGATATAAACCAAAATGGAATTACCAACAAATTCTTGAAGAAAATATAATTTCATTCATTGCACATCACAAATCAACGCTTGAATTAAAATTCATTCAATTTTCTGAAATAACTTCCGTTCACTTTGAGAATATCGATTTTAATCTGATTATTGAAGCACCACCTGAAAAGCAATTTGTATTTTCAGAGCCTGAAAACCAATATCAAAAAAAACCTATTAAAATTAATTATTTAGAACGCGAGCAGAATAATATTTCATTAGGAACAAAAGGTGAAGAACTTATTATGGCTTATGAAAAATGGAGGCTAATTACTCTTGGGAAAGAATCATTGGGGGATGCAATAGAATGGATTTCTAAATCAGATGATGGCGCAGGCTTTGATATTTTATCAAAAAATGAAAATGGAACAGATCGTTACATAGAAGTAAAAACAACAAAACTTAGTAAAGACTCGCCAATATTTTTTTCAAAAAATGAATACGAATTTTCAAAGTATAAATCTAACGACTATTACTTGTACAGGGTGTTTAACTTTGATCAAACACCTAAAATGTTTAATTTAAAAGGAAACTTCGATGATTTCTGTTTTAAAGAAGCTATACAATATAAAGGTCATTTTTAATATTACTCTAAAACCATCCCTCCCCTTTTCTCGTTTATATATTCATGAAACACACAATCTTCCTTTTCTTATTAATCATATCAGCGCTCGTTAGCTGCAGGAACACCACGCAAAATTCAACATCCACCACTGCAGCCAAATCCACTCCGTCTGCTACGCCATCAAAAACAGATCCGGCGCATCCTAAAAATCCATACTATTCCCGCACAGACACAAAGCCATTAAAATTGTCCGATGCGGAATGGAAAAAAATATTACCTGCCGATGTTTATGAAACTGCGCGCCATGCGGAAACGGAACGCGCGTTTACCGGCAAGTACTGGGATTACGCAGGCATGGGCACCTATTACTGCGCGGCATGCGGTAATGCCCTCTTCCGCTCCGATTCAAAATTTGCAAGCACGTGCGGATGGCCGAGCTTCTTTGAAACGATCCGCAAGAACAGCGTGATCTACAAGCCGGATAATGAATACGGCATGGAAAGAACAGAAGTACTCTGCGGAAGATGCGGCGCACACCTCGGTCATTTATTCGACGATGGTCCGCCGCCAACCTATAAAAGATTTTGCATGAATTCTATCGTGCTGGATTTTGAGCCTGATAAGAAAAAATAAATAATTTAACCACATAGATCATATTAACCACATAGATCATATAGTTTCATAGAAAAAGAACCTGTACCACGTTAAAAGAAAACATAAGTTATTCATCTTTGATGAATCTATGTGAAACTAATTACGCGAATAAGATTCCAGTTGCGGAGATTCTTACTATTTATTTCTATGTTTCTATGTGGTTAAAAAATATTCCTGATGTAGCGAGTACATTTAATACTCCAGCCTGATCTTTCTTTTAAATGAAATGTAGCCGGTATCTCTGATTTTTGCTATCAGCAAGGCTTCAGATAAACGCGAATGGGTATCCGCAGTATAAGTATAATCGATCTGCAGAGCGCCATTGATCAGCTTTAACGGAAGTTTGGAAGGATAGTTTGAAACCGGAAGCGCGCGCAGCATCATCGGAATACTTCCGCAACCTAGTTCCACATCAGCAAACAACAACCACGACAGCGAAATACTCATATCATAATAAGAATCGATGATGGTATCGTTTATATAACAGTGATCGTACGGATGAGCTTTATAAATAAACGACGTGTCATTTTTATAAGTATAGGCTCTTGACATATCATTTACAGGATCCGTTATCGTTGTATATCCTGTTAACCTGTTACCATCGTATTGCAATCTCCTGCTCGTGCTGGAAGCGGGAGTCGGTTGAATGTCATTGTATTCTCTGAGTGTATAATAACTGGAATCAAAAATAATTTCCTGGTATGGAAGAGAGCCGTTCAAATAATTCAACAGGATCGCATGTCCCGAATTAAAAATCGAATAATCAAATTTGTAAGAAGTGCCTCCAAGAATGATGCTGTCGAATTGCCCTGAATTTTCATTATAAAAAAGATCCATTTCGTATTGCAGGGTTTCCGCTTGTGTTGCCGGATCTACTGAAAATATTGATATTTTAGAAGGTAGTTGCCTGTATGTGATCCTGGGTGTATTATTATTCTTCTTGCATGCAAAAAGAAGGATCGCCATCACCCAGATATATTTCTTCATGAAAGTTTGGATTATTATTGAGGAACTACACCATTGCCAACTACCTTTGGCTTCCCCTTACCGCGCTTCTGCGGGTTGCCGGGACTCTTGGTTTGCTGCTTGCGCGATGCTTCGATTTTTTTCCAGTCGTTGTATTGGTCGGCAGGACAACCTACGCCCTTGTGACATGACATTAAGATCACTGAAATAAAAAAGATCAGTATTACGCGGTGCAAATTATTTTTAAACATGGAAATAAAGATATAAAACTCCGGCATAAAAACAAACTACGTATGCACGATAGCCGTGCATTCGATTTCCACGAGCATATCTTCCGTGATCAGCTTTGAGATCTGGTACATCCCGGTAGCGGGTTTTATCAGGCTGAAAAATTCACCGTGCGCGCGCGCAATATCTTCCCATTTGGAAATGTCGGTACAAAAAATACGCGTCCTCGTTACGTTCTTCATCCCTGCGCCGAATATATTTAATATCTTTTCAAATTTTTCAAGGATACATTTTGTCTGTGCATACGGATCATCCTTTCCCACGATCTTACCGTCAACCACAGCAGTCGTACCGGAAATTTCTATCGTGTTCCCCACCTTCACAGCACGCGCATATCCCACAATAGGCTCCCACGGTGTTCCTTCAATATATGTATGTCTTTCCATTTAAACTGATTAAGCTTCGCAGTACAATATATAAAACCTTTTCAGAAAGAAATAGTTTTTAATACTTCTGCTATGAGGTCGGGTTCATAACCTTTCTGAAGTGCGAACCGGATGAGCTTTTGTCTTTGCTTGATAGCATCGGCTTCGCGTATCGATCTTAATTTTTTTTCGAGCACATCCTGTAAGCGCAGAAAATACATGCCCTCATCAATTTCTCTTATGATCGGCAATATCTTTTTTTCATCGATGTGTCTTCGCTTTAATTCATCAACGATCTTTCGCTTGCCCCAGTTTTTTATATTGAATTTGCCGCGCGCGAAAGCTGTAATAAACCGGTCCTCATCTAAAAAATTATTTGCTTTTAAATAGTTTAAGTAAAAGTCAACGTCTTTCTGATCTACGGCAAGCAGATACATTTTCTGTTTTACTTCGTATTCGCAGCGCTCGCGGTAAGCGCAATAATTTTCAAGCTTCTGGATGGTTTGCTCCTTCGTGAGTTCTTCCGACAGCTCCTTTTTAAATTTGATATTTTGCATCTTTCACTATTTAAATATCCCAAACCGGGTTGCGCTTGGTTTTGATCATAAATCGAAGATTAAGGACAAAAGTGAGGATCAAATAAATGATGATGGGGGAACCTAATGCGATGAACGAAGCGTAGATAAAAAACAGGCGGACCTTCTTTGAAGGCATGGATAGCTTTCTTCCCAAATAGGAACAGACGCCATAAATGCTCATTTCAAAAATGTCGCGCGGTGAACGGAATTGCAGTATTTTCAGCGGCTTTTCCAGCATGTACTAAAGTTAAAAAATTATTTTTAAGGGTGAGAATTTTTGACACATATAATAAGGCTTTACAGACAAAAAAAATTCGATTTATAACCTTAAAACGTGCAATTCTTTATTAACCAAAGTAAGCGCGAAACAGATCGGGATCTTTCGCTTTGCTCAAGATGACGGCGCTCGTGACGCCCGATCGGTACAATGACGGCGCTCATAACATGTGAGGAAATTCTCATAATTATATGGTTGATCTTAGAATTTTATGACCGATCGCGCATTCCAGGCAGCGTTTTTTTGTGCAGTAACTGTCGTACAGCTCAATCAATGCCTGGCTGTTAAACGCATTGTTCTGTTGCCATTCTGTTACATCGAAGATTCTTGTCTTATTATTTTCTTCTCCATGCATTCCATACAACAAACTGAATGCACGATCGATATACTTTTCTGTTCCGGAAAATATTCCATAAGCATACAGCAACGGCGCTGTTACATTGATCTGCAATGTTGTTCTGAATTCATCACCAAGCATTTTATTTTTTATTTTCACGGGCTTGTCGAAAATGTAATGCTCCTTCCAGTAATCTGAAACTTTTATGTCATCAAATATTTTTGCAGGATCATCGAGCGATATCATTTTATTAAAGAAGGGCATTTGTTTCAGCAGCTGCGCGAACCATGCAATGCGGATTGTCGGGAATGATGCAGGTCGCATGCGAAGGAATTGCCATTGGTGTTCCTGCATTTGCTTTACGTGATATTTGTGTTTCAGGAAATCATATTCTTTCTTTAACCGCAGAGGATATTTCTCCGAAAATTCTTTCTCTAAGAAACCCGCAGATCCAAACAATAATGCTTCAAGGCGAAAAGAATCATTGGTATATTTCAACAATAATTTATAATCCAGAAATCTCGTGAGCAGTTCGAAAGGCTCTTTATTTACAGGGCTTCCGAAGTACTTACCGCATAGCTCATAGCAAGTTTTTTCCCAGTCGTTTTTATTTACTGCAAGTCTTGAAAGTATCTCTTTTGATTTTCTTTCCAGTCGTTCTATCACTAATCTTTCTTTCCAGTTCTCGATGGTAAACTGATCAATTCCCTGCGATAAATTCTGACAGATAAGATCCTGCCGCGACAGCATCATGGATTCATATTTCTCCAGCAAGATGGAAGAGATGCGCCCGTTCAATTCCAGCGTAGGCAGAGCCGCATACGACTCATCATTAAATAAAACAACATGCAGAATTACATTGTCATATTTTTTATCGCGGTGGTGCCGGTGCAGCTTCCAGTCGGATGCGTGAATATGCAATTCAATATTGCCAATGAAAATAATATCTTCTATTTTTATTTTCGCATTCCAGAAATCGGGACCTCCGTCTTTATTGTATTTCCCAAAATCCAAAATTTGCAGATCAATGCCTGAACTTGTTTTAAGGTCCTTCGTATTGAATAATCTGTTTTGCCAGATGAAATGCAGCAGGTGTTCTTTCATAACTCTCTTTTCTATTGAGAGACAAGAAGAGATCAAATTCCATAAATCCTGCTTAATTTTTTTTAGGGATGCCATCGCTTAAGCGATGGCATCCCTATAGCGATAGAAATAAAAAAAGCTGCCTCCTTAGAAGCAGCTTATAAAATAATCCAGTTGATTTTATTTTTAGAATGGGCAAACCTTACACGGATCTACCTGCATATCGAAGCGTTCCAGTGATTTGATATCCATATCGCCACCGACTACTCTGAATTCCGTACGACGGTTTCTCTGGTGTTCGTATTCCGTACAAGGTACATTATCCGTACAACCATTTCGCGGTTTGCTTTCACCATATCCCTTCGGTTTAAGGCGTTTCTTTGGAATGCCGCGCGCTACTAACCAGTCTACAACAGATTGTGCACGTCGCTGAGATAAGCGGATGTTATAATCAAATGGTGCACGCGCATCTGTGTGTGAAGATATTTCCACGATGGTTGCTGCATTTTCCTGCATGAAACCTAAGAGCTTATTTAATTCAGGCTCACTTTCTTTACGGATATACCATTTATCGAAGTCATAATAAATATCTTTTAATTCCACTGCCTGTCCTGTATCACCAGGGATCTTGTCGAGGATCACTTCCACTTCTCTCGGGTTCACACCGCAAGTCCTGTCTATTAAACAAAGACTGTCATTTCTTGAAGCTGTTACACTTCCCGGTAAATATCCAGGTGCATTTGCCACAACGATATAATCGCAATCACAGCGTACTACTTCGCATATTTTTCCGCTGTCGTCTGTTGTGAATGCTTTTGTCCAACCTTCACACTGGCTGGATAATAATATTTTTGCATTTGCCAAAGGCTGTAATCCTCTTTTCGCAAAATCACCTAACATTGTATCTGTAGTAGCTTTTAATGTTTTACCCAATACCCAAACGCGCATAGCGTATTGACGCGATGGCATCAACGGTATTCTTACAAATACTTTTCCGCCTGCAGTAACGCCTCTTGTAGTTGCCGTTACGGAATCATTAGGTGCATATCCATCAGCGCTGGCATTGAAAGCATAATCCGTATTTCTTACTACATTGAATTCAAATTTACCGTCACACTCTGTTGTCGTTCTGCCACGCTCAGACATATCCGCTTTAGATTTCATCACCACCTTGCTGGTGCAGATAGGCTTGCCTGTGATCGCATCTACCACGATACCTTCAAGATCAATTCCTTCATCCGTGAATGTATAAATATCATCTATACCTTTAGTGTCTCCGCGGTTTGTACTAAAATATCCATAGCTTCTGTCTTTTCCGTAATGCAAACTAAAGTCATCATAAGAACTGTTGATCGGCGCACCGATGTTCTTGATCTTTCCCCATTTACCTGTCGTTTCATTATATTTTACGCGGAAGATATCCAATCCACCTAATCCGCCATGAGCATCTGATGCAAAGAATAATTCTCCTGTGCTGTCAACCCATGGAAACATTTCTCTTCCTTCCGTATTAATTTCCGGTCCGAGATTTTTTGGTGTTCCCCATTCTCCGCCGCCGCTGCTGTCTTTTTTAGTTACATAAATATCCATCATGCCATAGCCTCCCGGCATATCGCTGACGAAATACATTGTATTTCCATCGGCAGTTAATGCAGGGTGACCCACACTATACTCGTCGTTATTATAAGCAAACGGCTTATCATTCTTCCATGTTCTTCCATCCACTTCTGAATAGTAAATTTTCAGCTTGATGATCTTATCGGAACTGGCTTTTGTTTTTCCGTTTTCGTAATTATTTCTCGTGAAATAAACATGAGATTTATCCGGTGTGAATGACAATGTTCCTTCGTGGTATTTTGTCGCAGCATCGCCCTTCATTCTTTCAGGTTTTCCAAACTGGTCCTTATCTCCTTTCACAAACCACATGTCAAAGAATTCGGTACCCGTCCATGTTGAAATTCTGCTGATTGCTTTTGCACTATCGCGTGAAGAAGAGTATACCAATCCGTCGTTAAATAAAGCGGAAGCAAAATCGTATCCGGTACTGTTGAATGAAAGATCTTTTACTGTATAGCGATCACGGGTTAAAAGGAACTGACCATAATCGGAGCAGGCTTTCATTTCCATTGCAGACCGCCTGTCTTCAGGTACTTCCTCTTTATATTTTGCATAGTATTTTGCAGCCTCTTCATATTTTCCATCTGCCTGTAACATTTGTGCGAGGTACAATTTATATTTCGGTTCTACTCCACCTTTAGCTACTGCCTTGCTGTACCAGTATTCTGCCTTATCGAAACGCGAGGTCTGGCGGTAACAATCGCCGAGATGTGCCATCGCGGTTGCATTACTATCGTGTTTCTGGAGATAGCTCTCAAACACAGGTATAGCTTCGAAATAAGAAAGATCATTGTACAATTTCTCAGCTTTACTGACGCCACCCGGAATGGGTCCTTTGACACCACCGCCTTCGATATCCTGGGCTTTTGCGGGTCGAATAGTCAATAGCAACAATAATATCGCTACTATTAACTTGCTGATCTGAACTGATGTTTGTTTGGTATTCATAACTTAGCAATATCTTTTTGTGGTTTAGGTATCTTTTGTGTTTCCAGTTTAGATTCTTTATTAGAAATATCTTGGTGTAATTACTCTTTTCTTTTCGAATGCAAAATCATAACCGAGAATGATCTCATGGCTACCGCGATTGTAATTTCCCAACTTGGTTAATATATAGTCATACGAATAGCCGATCATCAATTGTTTTGTAGGCCATACTTCAAGCATAACATCAAAGCTATCACCGCCTGTCAGTTTCACATCATTGTTTTTATTTGCTACTGAAGTACGGTATGATCCCCCGATGTTAACACGGTTATAGATCAATAAGCTCAGGTTAAAATCGAGTGTGTGCGGAATTCGCTGATCAGCGCTTCCAAGATAACGGTACATCATCTGTGGTCTTATCATCAATACTTTTCCCGCAGGGATAACACCACCCACCATTGCATTAAAATGCGCTGTAAGTTTTGCATCCGATCCGTTCGTATTTTTTGCATTAAGATCTCCTTTTATAAAATTAGGAACTCCAAATCCAAAATAAAAATAAGGGTGATAGATATATATCCCTGCTCCTACATGCGGAAGTACACGGCTCACATTTTGATTCAATGCAAGATCTCCTGCAGTACCATCAGTAGTAATAGAACCTGCAAGGTTTGCTTTATACCACATCATACCGGCGTTTATTCCCAAACTCAGTTTCACTTTCTTACCCAAGGCGAGCCTGTAAGCAAAAATTCCGTCAAACGAGTTCGTTTGTGTGATCCCTAAACGGTCATTTACAAAGTTAAATCCAAGTGCAAAATGATCGTTTTTCAGTGGACTGTGAATACTGAATACTGCTGTTTGCGGCGATCCGGGAATTCCTCCCCCCTTGTTACCTGCCCATTGCAACCTGTAGGATGCGCGTATACTTAAAACTTCCCTTGATCCGGCGTAGGCAGGATTTGCAGGCAATTTATTGTACATGAACTGCGTATATTGCGGGTCCTGTTGTGCTTTCGCAGCCAGTATGCTTCCTATCAGTAAGATGATAGTCGCAATAATCTTTGTTCTTAGTAGATAGTTTATCATTGCTTATAATTTATTTTTTATGATTTGGTGATGCGGGGCAGAAAATCTGCCCCGATCTCCATTTTGTTTTATCTGTGTAATGTAATAAATCCTGCTCTGTTAATGTCTTCGTTGTTGGTCGTGATATACTTCAGCACGTAGTAATATGTACCATCCGGAAGTGGTGCACCCTTGTATTTACCATCCCAATCATTCAGGTATGCATCATTCCTGTACACTTCAATACCCCATCTGTTGTATACACTGAATTCAATAGGTCCGCTAAAGCAAGGTATCTTGAAGTAATCGTTGATACCATCACCATTTGGTGAGAATGCATTCGGTATTTCACAATTATCTTGCTTAATCGTGATGAACACCCATGCAGTATCACATCCTTCTGCTCCCGGAGGATCACAGATCTGGTACTGGAAGCTATCAACGCCGGTGTAACCATTTGCAGGTGTGTACGTGATCGTACCATCCCCGTTATCTGCTGCCGTACCATGTGTCGGTTGTGTAACCACTCCACCTGTAGTAGGTAATGCTAACGGATCCTGGTCGTATGATGTATCGTTAACCAATACGTGTACTACTACCGGTGTATTAATAGTCGTTATTGTTGTATCGTTCACTGCAACAGGAGGGAATCCTGTGAGTGTAATGAAGATTGACGTCGTTGCATCTGTGTGTGTTACTGTATCAGTTGCCTTTATACAGAATGCATCAAAGTATACATACCATAATGAATCAGCTGTAGGTAAACCCGGGATCGATGCACTATCACTTAATGTATGAAGTGAGTCTGCATGAGGAGTTTTGATTGGACCTGCATGGTATATAAAGCATCCGTTTACAATCGACCATGTTCCATATGGACTTGTTCCGCTTGTTGCACCATCACACGAAGTATATACAGTATTAGTTGTAGTTGCCGATGGATTTGCAATATTACAGTGAATCGTATCCGTCTTAATAGGTATCGTATCAATGATGTCGACATGTAAAGGAGGACAATCACCGAATCGAACATTCAATCTCAGAACACTATCACATGCCAGTGGATTATTCGGATTAGATATGTTAATGAAGTACACTCCAGCTGTATATACGCTATCACGGAATATAACTGTTTGCTGGTTACAAGCTATCACTGCTTCCATAGGAACAGTATCCAGACTATTCACCGTCAGGTGCAATAACAATGTATCCCTGCAAACATTAACCGGGTAAATGATCTGGTACGTTCCTGTTGCAGTAAATGTTTGTCCTGCAAATGTTACTGATTTACCAAAACATACAGCGGTATCTAAAGTTGTTTTTGTTCCGCCTATTGACACGTCTAAATGTAAGTTAATGATACTATCGCAACCAACAGAGTTTTGAACAATTACTGTATAATCTCCTGTAGTATTGAACGTCTGACCGCCTACCACTATCGCCTGACCGTCACAAATTGTTTCATTCAGCGTTGTCTTAGACACCGCACGTGTAACAAGTACTAACTTAATAATAGAAGGACAATTGCCATTCACAACCGGGATAAAGAATGTACCCGCAGATGAGAATACCTGTCCGCCTACTGTGATGCTGTCACTTGAACAGATTGTTTGATTCAACAGTGTAGTATCTCCATTCAATACTGTTAAGTTCAAAGTAACTATACTATCGCAACCTTTTGAATTGGTTAATGTAACAAGGTGAGTACCGGTCGTAAAGAATACATCCGCCCCTATCATGACCGATTGACCGTTGCATATAGCAGTGTCTATTGTTTTGCGCGATATTGGATTTACAAACACTCTCAACGCATATATGCTATCGCAGCCCAATGAGTTTATTGTTGTAATTGTATACAAACCTGCCTGGCTGTATATCTGTCCGTTCACCGTTACGAATCCACCCTCGCATATGTTTGCAACGACCGTTGCACCTTCAGTTCCGTCATTGACGATGAGGTTCAATTTAACGACACCCAAACACTGTCCGTTCTGGAACGGTATGTAATACGTTCCTGCCTGGGTGAATATATGTCCTCCGATATCAACGAAGTCTCCTGCGCAGATCTTACGGTCTGTTACAATCGTATCTTGTTTTAAGAATACAAGGTTCAGCTTAATGATACTGTCGCATCCTTCAGATGATTGCAGTACAATTATTGAATCCGTTACGCTTGTTGTGAATACCTGTCCTCCTGCGAGCACCTGTTGTCCATCACACAATACTGCATCAATATTAGTGTGTTTAACCGGTCGGACGATGAGATTCAGATGTACTGTGCTATCGCAGTATAATCCTGTAGTATCCCTGATGACAACAGTATAATATCCTGTCAGGCTAAATGTATTACCACCTACAACTACACTTCCGCCTTCACAGATGTTTCGTTCTATAGTGAAATCAATCTTGTCATCCACGATCAGGTTCAGCAATAACGTATCTCTACATACATCCACCGGATAAATGATCTGGTATGTACCTGTTGAGCTGAATGTTTGTCCTGCAAATGTCAGGCTGTGACCGAAGCAAATGGTTGTATCGAGACTTGACTTAGTTCCGCCTATAGATACATTCAGGTTTAAGGTGATCAAGCTATCACAACCTGCAGAATTTTGCAATGTGATCGCATACGTACCCGTAGTTGTAAATGTTTGTCCGCCTATCACTACTGCCTGACCTTCGCATATCGCTTTGTCTATAGTTACTTTTGAAACGCCACGTACATCCAGCACTAATTTTATCACTGAATTACATACTCCATTTACAACAGGTATAAAATATGTACCTGCCGAGCTGAATACTTGTCCGCCAATTGTAATACTGTCATCTGAACAGATCGACTGATTCAGCGTAGTAGTATCTCCGCTCAATACAGAGAGGTTTAGTGTAACGATGCTATCGCATCCTGTTGCACCCACCAGTGTAACTACGTGGGTTCCGCTTGTATTGAATATCTGCGCACCTACTGCAAATGTCTGACCGCTGCATATAGCAGTATCTATAGTAGTATGTGCTGTCGGAGTTACCGTAAGGTTCAATGCAATGGTGCTATCGCAACCAAATGCATTTGGCACTGTGATTGAGTAAACACCGGCTGCACTGTATATATGCCCTGCCACTACCACAAATCCACCTTCACAAATTGTTTGATTTAATGTGGTTATTGCAGATGGCTGGTTAACCGTTAAGTTTAACTGAACGGTTCCTGTACATTGTCCGTTGGTAAACGTAATGTAGTAAGTTCCTGTAGTTGTAAAGATATGTCCGCCGATATCTACAAAGTCTCCCTGGCAGATCGTACGGTTTGTTACAGTGGTATCGAAATCAAGCACCACTATATTCACCGTAATGATACTATCGCAACCTTCAGATGTTTGAAGCGTAATAATATGGTTACTGATGCTATGTGTGAATACCTGTCCGCCTACTACCACTTGTTCACCATCGCACAACACCGCATCAACATTTGTATGTTTAACCGGTCTCACTATCAGGTGAAGATGAACTGTACTGTCGCAACCTGTAGCATTATGTATGAGTACGGTATAATCGCCTGTCAGGTTAAAGACATAACCACCCAGTGTTACGCTGTTGCCTTCGCAGATGTTG
Source organism: Bacteroidota bacterium (assembly GCA_028288625.1). Lineage (GTDB taxonomy): Bacteria > Bacteroidota > Bacteroidia > Chitinophagales > JADIYW01 > JADJSS01. The sequence continues at coordinate 65,858 of JAQBNI010000024.1, forward strand.
CGTTCTATAGTTATCTCAATTTTCGGATTAACTACCAGATTCAGCAATAAAGTATCTCTACATACATTTACCGGATAAATGATCTGGTATGTACCTGTAGTACTGAATGTCTGACCTGCAAATGTCACCTTGCCGCCGAAGCAAATAGTTGTATCCAATTGTGTTTTCGTACCACCGGTTGATATATCAATATTCAAAGTAATGGTACTATCACATCCAACAGAATTTGTTGTTTTGATCGTATATGTACCCGATTGGTTATACGTATTTCCTGCTACCACGATCGCTTGCCCATCGCATAAGAATGCATTGATAGTCGTATCTGTTGGTTTATTCACGTTTAACAATACTAACAGTGTGCCCTGGCATGTGCCGTTGTTTACCAGGAAGGTATATACACTCGGTACTGTCAGCACTGTTCCCTGTATTACAACACTGTCGCCTTCGCAGATGGTTTGAGTCATGAATGTAACTTGATTGTCTGTAATTACAGTGAGGTTCAATGTAACGATGCTGTCGCAACCTGTAGCTGCCGATGTTAGTGACACCGTGTAAGAACCAGTCGCACCAAATGTTTGTCCGCCAATCGTAACAGTATGACCTGTACATATAGTAGAATCGATCACTGTGTACTGTTTCGGTGTTACCGTCACTCTCACAATGATGATGCTATCACAACCCATTGAATTCGGCACTACCACTGTATAGAAACCGGCAGCATTGAATATATGACCTTCTACAACTGTGAAATCACCATCACAAATAGTCCTATTTATTCTTGTTACCGAAGGCAGATTCACTGTTAAGTTCAATTGTACAATTCCAGTACACTGATTATTCTGGAATGGAATATAATATGTTCCCGCCTGGGTGAATATATGTCCGCCGATATCAACAAAATCTTCATCGCAGATCGTACGGTTTGTTACAATCGTATCTTGTTTTAAGAATACGAGATTTATTGTGAGGATACTATCGCAGCCTTGAGCTGTTTGCAATACGATCACAGAATCCGTTACGTTGGTTGTAAATACCTGTCCGCCTGCAAGCACTTGCTCTCCTGAACAAAGTACAGCATCAATATTAGTATGTTTAACCGGGCGTACGATCAGGTGTAAATGTATAGTGCTGTCGCATCCCGTTGCATTAGAAATCTGTACGGTATAATCGCCGGTTAAGTTGAATGAATAACCGCCAATTGCAACACTGCTTCCTTCACAAATATTGCGCTCGATCGTAATCTCGATCTTAGGATTCACAACAAGGTTAAGCAATAAAGTATCTCTGCATGCACCTGAAGGGAATATGATCTGGTAAGATCCGGTTGTACTGAATGTCTGTCCGGCAAATGTAACACTGCCGCCGAAACAAATAGTTGTATCCAGTGAACGGAATGTTCCGCCTTGTGATACATCAAGCACCAATGTAACAATGCTATCACAACCTACAGAGTTCTGTAAAGTAACTACATGCGTTCCTGCAGTCGTAAATGTTTGTGATCCGACAACTACCGCTTGTCCTTCGCAGATCGATCTGAATATTGTTGAATCTGATACCGGTCGTACAGTTAATACTAACTGTATGATGTTTGTACATCTTCCGTTTAATGATTGTATGAAATAAGTTCCTGCAGTCGTAAAATGTTGTCCGTTTACAGTTGCAGTATCTCCCTGGCAAATGGATTGAGGAACTATAGTGGTATCTCCGCTGCTCAACACGATAAGGTTCAGCGTTATCATACTATCGCATCCCTGAGAAGTTGCTAATGTTACCTGGTATGTTCCGGTAGTTGTAAACACTAGTGTTCCCACAGTAATGCTTTCACCCCTGCATATTGCAGTATCTATAGTTGTACTCTTTTTAGGATTTACAGTCAGAATTAATGTGATCACACTATCGCATCCGAGAGAGTTGCGAACAATCACAGGATAAGTTCCGCTTGTATTAAAGATATGACCTCCGACCACTGCAATACTACCTTCGCAAATTGATGCTCTGATCGTAGTATCTGTCGGTTGATTTACTTTAACAATCAATCTTACAATACCTGTACACTGATTATTTGAGAAAGGAACATAGTATGTACCTGCTGCTGTATATGTGCTGTCTCCGATCTGTACTACATCTCCCGAACATATTGTACGAGGCATCGTGATCGTGTCTTGCTGCAATACGACGAGGTTTAAAGTAATGATACTATCACAACCTTTAGATGTATTTAATACGATCACAGAATCCGTAACACTTGTACTGAATACTTGTCCTCCCACGGTAATATGCTCACCGAAACAAATCACTGAACGCACATCAGTATGCTTAACAGGATTAACTGTAAGGTTAAGATGTACAGTACTGTCGCATCCTTTTGAGCTTATCAATGTGATTGTGTAATTACCGCTTAATGTGAACGCATTGCTTCCAAGTGTTACACTGCTGCCTTCGCAAATAGTACTGTCAATAGTAACCTCGATCTTAGGATTTACTACGAGATTTAATAACAGTGTATCACGGCATATTCCTGACGGGAATATGATCTGGTAAGATCCTGTTGTACTGAATGTCTGACCGGCATAAGTGACACTTGTGCCGAAACAGATCGTTGTATCCAGTGAATTCTTCACTCCACCCTGTGATACATCAAGTACTAATTTGATCATACTATCGCAACCTACTGAATTCAGCACGTGAACAGTATATGTACCTGTTTGTGTAAATGTTTGTCCGCCTATTACTATAGCATCTCCTCTACAGATTGCCTTATTAATTGTAGTGTCGGATTTCGGACGGACGGTCAAATTGAGCTGAATAATGTTTATACATCGTCCGTTCAGTGACTGGATATAATAGGTTCCGGCAACTTTAAATACCTGCGTGCCAACTGTGGTGCTATCACCATTACATATAGACTGATTTACCACCGTTGTATCGCCTGCCGTATTTACAATTAAATGTAATGTTACCAAGCTATCGCAACCTTTAGTGGTTTGTAAGAATACCTGGAATGTTCCGGTAGTTGAGAATACCTGTGTTCCTATAGTAACCGATTCTCCACGGCATATCGCGCTATCGATGGTTACATTTTTCTTAGGATTTACAGATAAGCTTAACGTGATGATACTATCGCATCCTTTTGAATTCGCAATAACGATCCTGTATGTGCCGGCAGTATTAAATACTTGTCCGCCTACAACCGTAACTCCTCCTTCGCATATTTCTCTTGAAACTCTTGATAAAGTAGAGTCATTCACTACCAATATCAGTTTAACAATACCGGTACATTGATTATTTCTGAATGGAATATAATATGTGCCTGCTTTGCTATAGGTGCTGTCGCCAATTTGTACAACTTGTCCCTGGCAAATAGTACGGTTTGTAACCGTAGTATCTTGTTGTAATACCTGCAGGTTTACAGTAATCACACTATCGCAACCTTTAGATGTTCGCAATATGATGATTGAATCTGTTACACTTGTGCTGAATATTTGTCCACCCACAGTAATGTGTTCGCCGAAGCAAATCACAGAACGTACATCCGTAAATTTCTTTGGATTTACAGTAAGGTTAAGATGAATAATGCTATCACAACCTAACGTTGTATGTAAGTTGATGATATAGTTTCCACTTAATGTATACGTATTCCCGCCCATGGTTACGCTGCTGCCTTCGCAGATCGTAGAATCCACAATGATATTTCCATAAGATGGATTTACTGTAACTCTAACACAGTTTGAAGTGTCATTACAGCTATGATTTGCATTAGTCACCACCACTACATAAGTAGTAGTAGATCCCGGGGTTACAGTAAGTGTGTTACCAGTTCCCAAGCTAGGTCCGACAGGTATGCAACTACCTTCAATTATTGCCTGGAACCAACCAATAACAATTACACCCGGTGTTCCAGTAAAGCTTAATATACTTGATTGTCCCTGGCAAATCGTAGAAGGACTTGCAGATGCAGTTACAAAAGGACAGCAAGTATGAGGCGGCTGATTATACGGATCAGAGATACAACCCTTGGAATCCGTAACCGTTACTGTAGTGCCCAATCCACTTGGAATTCCCGATACAGTTAAAATATTTCCCACAACAGTAGCTGTGCCTGCCGTTGCAGTTGCCGTAAATGGTCCTGTTCCCAAGCCAATCGATAAAGTTATAGAGTAAGATGATTGTGTTGCATCACAAACCGGTTCTCCTATTAAAGTAAGGGTAGGTCTTGGATTTACTGTTACTGTAACACAATTTGATGTATCGTTACAGCTATTGTTTGAATTTGAAACGATAACTACATAAGATGTAGTAGTAGACGGGCTAACCAGAAGTGTATTGCCCCTGCCTAAATTTTGTCCAACAGGAATACAGCCATTCGCTGTTAATGCCTGGAACCATCCAACAACAACTACGCCTGGTGTTCCTGTAAAACTCAATGTACTTGAAAATCCCTGGCAAATAACCGAAGGGCTTGCAGACGCTGTAACAAAAGGACAGCAAGTATGCGGTGCCTGGTTATAAGGATCGGATATACATCCGTTCGCATCTCTAGCTGTTACTACAGTTCCTAATCCGCTTGGAATATTTGTAACAGTTACTAAGTTTCCGACAACAGTAGTTGTACCAACTGATGCTGTAGCCGTAAATGGTGAGGCTCCTGAACCACCAATAACTAAATTAATTGTATAAAAAGATTGCGTTACATCGCATATTGGTTGTCCTACTAAAGTAAGCGTAGGTCTTGGATTTACTGTAAGTGTTACACAGTTCGAAGTATCATTACAGCTACGATCTGCATTCGCTACCACAACTACATAAGAAGTTGTTGTAGCCGGACTAACGACAAGCGTATTTCCCGTACCAAGATTAGCTCCGGTTGCAACACATCCACCAACAGCATTTGCTTTAAACCAACCCACAACTATTACGTTTGGTGTTCCTGTAAAGCTTAATGTGCTTGATGCTCCAGCGCAAATCACTGCAGGAGAAGCAGATGCCGTAACAAACGGGCAACAAGTATGTGGTGCCTGATTGTATGGATCAGAGACGCATCCATTCGCATCAGTTACTTTTACTATCGTTCCGAAGCCGCTTGGAATGCCTGACACTGTTAATGTATTACCTACAACAGTTGCAGTTCCGGCGGTTGCAGTTGCCGTAAACGGTCCAACTCCTCCACCTATCGCTAAAGTAATTGAATATGATGTTTGCGTATTATCACAAATTGGTCCGCTGGTTAAAGTAAGTGTTGGTTTTTGCCTAACTGTAACTGTAACACAATTGGACGTATCGTTACAGCTGCCATTTGAATTTTTTACAATGACCACATAGGCACTTGTAGATGAAGGTCTAACAGTTAGTGTATTTCCTGTTCCAAGATTCGTTGAGAATAATGAACATCCCGAAATATCTGCCTGGAACCAGCCAACCACAGTTACGCCCGGCGTTCCTGTAAAGCTTAAAACGCTTGAATCTCCCACACAAATTTTATCAGGAGATGCAGATGCTGTCACAACAGGACAGCATGTATGCGGAGCCTGGTTATAAGGATCAGATATACATCCATTCGCATCGGTCACTCTTACTATAGTTCCTGATCCGCTTGGAATACCGGATACCGTTAAAACATTTCCTACAACAGTGGCAGTACCGGCTGTTGCAGTTGCTGTAAATGGTCCCGTTCCGCCATTTATTGCTAATGTAATAGAATATGATGTTTGTGAATTATCGCAAATAGGGCCGCTTGTTAAAGTAAGCGTCGGTTTTGGATTTACCGTAACAGTTACACATGAAGTATCAAAACAAGATCCGCTTGAATTTTGAACGATAACAAGATAAGTTGCTGTATTAACAGGATGCACGGTTAAAGTATTGCCCGTCCCGAGGCTTAATCCTTCCGGTTGGCAACCTGATGCAGATGAATTGTCGATAAACCAACCGACAACAGTTCCGGTTCCGGTAAAACCTAACACACTTGAATCTCCCCTGCATATTCTTGGTGGAGTTGCAAAGGCAGTGATGTCAGGACAAGATTCCGGAATTGAAATCGTGGTACATGTTTCACCTACGTCACCTCCGGTTTTATTCTGGTCGCCGTCATGCACCATAAATTGGAGACGATAAATGTGTCCCGGAATCAATCCGAGTTCATTCGTATTCCAGCTTACTTCTGCTCCATATCCCTGGTTGGTAAGACTAGCGAAACCACCCGGAGGTACATCCGGGATACCTGCCCAAACATTTTTAACCGGATCTGCATCCGGTGTCACTGTAACCACAGCGGGATTTCGTGTATTATCCACTGTTCTGATCGCACCTTTCCATGTTCCGCAAACTTGATGAGGCGGTATACCTATTCCTCCCTGCTGCCAATCGCCAATACGGCTACCCGCACCATTTACAGTTAAGTCAGTTATAAATATAGCCGGCCATAGTGGTCGTCCACCGCCTGCAGCAACGTCATTTCCTGTCTGGTCTCCCGATTGAATCGTCGTACCCACTAAAGGATGACTGATACATGTAGGAGAAGATGGCGTTGGCGCTATAGGATAATCAGTGGTAGTAGTACCACTTGCATTTTTTACTATCACTCTGTGTACGCCTAATGTGAGCGCATGCTCATCACTATACCACGCTTTTATCTTAGTGCCTGTTGAACCACATGTAGTGGGTCCGGGATCTGATGCCCTTAATACTTCACTTTCATTAAAAAGCACTGCTGAACGCGGTAGATTACTGTTATCGGGATATTGTAAATTACATAAACAATTAAATGGTCTTGCTAATACCATAAATATAGCGGTAGCAGTATCATTACTAACATCAGGGTCTACTGCGAGTGAGTTATATACATAAACTTCATTCTCTACTGTACTTCCCGTTGTTCCTGCATTTACTCTTGCAGTGATCGTCAGTGTTTGTTCCTGATCCTTTTTTAGATCAAAAGCACCCCAAACCCCGGTTGATGCGTTGTAAGTACCCTTGGTAGCATGTGAGGATATATAAGTTAACGCTGACGGAAGCATGTCTTTATACGACGTGCTCCTTACGTCACTTGGTCCGTGGTTCATTGCCACAATGGTATAGGTTATGGTATCTCCTTCAGCCGGCGTTGTTCTATCGAGAAACTTGGAGACCTCCAGATCAGCCTGTGCAGATGCATTTACATGGAACATAAGCCACATCACACCAAAAAGCACGGACGAGATGTTTTTTCTAATAGGCTGAATAAGATTCGGCAAAGTAAAATTGTTCATATGTTATTTTTTTTAATCACCCTTAATATAATTTTGTATAAACCCAGCTGTAGGTGTAAATTGGGATCTATTGGTTCTTTATTTTCGAAATTTTTTTTCATTTAATCAAGACATCTCAACAGGCGCCACAAACGATTATTTGCCGGCGTCCTTAAAAATTATTTTAAAGATCAGTTACGAATTTAAAGACCAGTGTGGGGGGGTGTCTTTATCTATATGTTTTTCTTAGCTTTCTTTTTCAACCATAAAAGTATTTCTTTTTAGATTAACTTTTACAATTTGAAAGTTTTTCAATAAACTTTGTTGCTAGGGTTGTTATAGAATCGAGACTTTAAGGTAGAGCACCTTACTGCTACAGCAGTTTTCGATGAAGATCAAATCAAAAGAAACGTTAAAATTCCTCTTTTTAAGATCAATTAACACTACAAAGATAAACAAAAAATCCAATTAATCAACACTTGTGTAAAAAAAAATTGATTTTTGTCAAATATTTTTTATACTATCTTAGTATTCAATCACTTTTACATAAAAACTTGTGATATCTCAAGGCTTAAATAAGTGAGATTTATTCCTCCAATTCTAAGGAAATATATAGAATACTTCAACTCATTTGATGGAATAAAATCCCGTGTGATTTTAACGATGTAATGTTATAAATCCTGCTTTATCTATAACCGTTCCATCATCGGAAACATATTTTAATATGTAATAATACGTTCCGTCCGGAAGCTGGGCTCCCTCATATTTTCCGTCCCAATCACTGATATAATTTTCGTTTTTATAAACTTCAATTCCCCACCTGTTGAACACATCAAAAAAGACAGCTCCCGAATGTGCACAAGGAATTTTGAATTGATCATTTATACCATCGCCGTTTGGTGAAAAAGCATTTGGGATTTCGCAACCGGATATTGTGATGAATACCCACGCGCTATCCGATCCGTCGATATCACATAATTGATATTGAAAACTATCGAGACCTGAATAGCCTGAGAGTGGAGTATAAGTGATCGTGCCATCTCCATTGACAACTGCTGAGCCATGGCTTGGCTGAATTATTATTCCCTGAGGGGAACACAGACCTAAAGGATCATTATCAAAAGTTGTATCGTTGTGCATGACGTCAATCGTTACAGGAATATTCGGATCAGTTCCGGAAGTATCATTTACAGCAAGTGGCGGCAAGCCTACAACTGTGATGATCACAATTGTTTGTATGCATCTTGGCATCGGTTGTATATCGCAGGCATTGATACATAATGTATCGATACCTTTATTCGGACCAGCAATATAAACAAGACATGAATCAACAATTATCCATATACCACCAAGAGTTGTTGTACCGGCAGTACTTCCATCACATGCAGTGACAACTATTGGAGTGCCTAAAGGTTTCGGTATATTACAAATCGTTTGCGTTGTCTGTACAACCCGGATTTCACGAAGGGTATCTGTAACCAAACAGTTCCGAACTGATAAATTCAATGTAATAATACTATCACATCCCTGTGAATTTGGGATGACCGCAACATGCGTTCCTGCTGTGTTGAATGTTTGTCCGCCGATCGTTACAATATCACCCTGGCAAATACTGCTATCAATTGTTTGCGATGTAGTTGATCGTACAATTAAATTTAACGTGATCGTACTATCACAGCTTTGTGAATTCGGAATCACGACAACATGTGTTCCGGTTGAATTGAATGTTTGTCCGCCTACCGTTACACTAGCGCCCTGGCAAATACTGCTGTCGATGACCTGCGATGTGGTTGGTCGTACAATTAAATTCAAAGTGATTGTGCTATCACAGCTTTGTGCATTCGGAATAACGACAACATGCATTCCGGTTGTATTGAATGTTTGTCCACCCACTGTTACACTATCGCCCTGGCAAATACTGCTATCAATTGTTTGCGATGTGGTTGGTCGTACAATTAAATTCAAAGTGATCGTACTATCGCAACTTTGTGCATTCGGAATAACGACAACATGCATTCCTGTTGTATTAAATGTTTGTCCGCCTACCGTTACACTAGCGCCCTGGCAAATACTACTGTCGATTGTGAATGATGATGTTGATCGTACAATTAAATTTAACGTGATCGTACTATCACAGCTTTGTGAATTCGGAATCACGACAACATGCGTTCCTGTTGTATTGAATGTTTGTCCGCCCACAGTTACACTACCTCCACTGCATATACTTGAATCAATAGTAGATGATGATGTTGATCGTACAATTAAATTCAACGTGATCGTGCTGTCGCAACTTTGTGAATTCGGAATCACGACAACATGCGTTCCTGTTGTATTGAATGTTTGTCCGCCCACAGTTACACTATCTCCACTGCATATACTTGAATCAATAGTAGATAATGTAGTTGATCGTACAATTAAATTTAACGTGATCGTACTATCACAGCTTTGTGAATTCGGAATTACGACAACATGCGTTCCTGTTGTATTGAATGTTTGTCCACCAACTGTTACACTATCGCCCTGACAAATGCTGGAGTCTATTGTTTGTGATGTTGTCGGTCTCACAATTAAATTCAGCGTGATCGTGCT
>JAQBNI010000069.1 GCA_028288625.1 Bacteroidota bacterium
CATCAGCTGTATGCAGATTCGCGCAACATCTTCCACATCTATAAATCCGTTAGTACCGTTCGTATAAAAAGGTAATTTTTTTGAAGCGATCCTTTTAAATAAACGGATCGTTGCCTTGTGATCGTCATTGCCGATGCCTACAATAATTCCGGGGTTTACGATCACCGCTTCCAGTCCTTCCTGTATGCCGCGCCAGATCTCGCGCTCTGCCAGCATTTTAGTGATGCCATACTGCGTCGTCCATTTATTTTTTTCCCATTTCGTTTCCTCGTCGATCATTTCTCCGGGCTTTCCGCCAATCGCTGCAATTGAACTCACGTGAACAATTCTCTTTACATTTTTTTGAAGGGCGATATTAACAACATTTGCGGTGCCTTCAATATTTGTCTTATACATCGCATCGTAAAACGAACTGTCGTACCCGATCACAGCGGCGGAGTGATAAATTTTTTCAATGCCCTCAAAAGCAATTTCGAGCGATGGCACATCTAAAATATCGCCCTCAAAAATTTCTATTTTATCGAGGATTTTTTGAAGATGAGAAAGGTTGGATGAAGGACGTTTGATAATACGCACTTGTTCGCCGGCGGTTACCAATTGATTCACCAATTCACCGCCTAAAAAACCTGATGCACCTGTAACAAAAACCATTGCGTAAAAGTAAGGATTTAGAGTTTGCGGTTTGTAGTTTAAGCGTTAGCAAATGATAAAATAGTTAGATGGCATTCCTTACGGCAAGTAAAGCGCCCCACTAATCACATCTTTTTTTGCGCTGGTAACGGATGCTAAACAATTTGGAATTTCTAAAATTCTCAGTAAGCCGATAAACGCCAGTGCCAATGCCTCTTTGTATTGTACCGTTAATTGATCGGGTACAGTTATTTTTAAAGAGGAGTGATGTTGAATTCTATCAATTAGAAAACTATTAAATGCACCACCTCCGGTAGTTAATAATGTTGAATGTTGGATGTTGAATTTTGAATTAATTTCTTTGGCGATCTGTGCAGCAATATGTTCAACGGCAGTGGCTAATTTATCTTCAGTTATATTTTCATATTTATCCAGCAACGCGATCCAGTCGTTGTAAACATGTTCTGTCCCTAAAGATTTTGGAGGAGCTTGTTTACAGAATTCAATATTGTTTAATTTATCCAGTAAGGATGGAATAATATTCCCCCTTCTTGCTAAATTTCCATCTTTGTCATAATTCATTCCTTTTTGTTGCGCGAGATAATCGAGCATAGTATTCGCTGCGCAAATGTCATAAGCAATTATTTTATTTTCACTTTCATTCTTAGTGTTCAGACGGCTTTGAGCCGTGCTGACACTATCGTGGAAAGAGATATTTGCAATTCCACCTAAATTCAAAAACACTTTGTATTCCGGAAATAAATATTTTTCTGCAATTGGGACAATCGGCGCGCCTTGTCCACCGTTTGCAACATCAGAACTTCGAAAATCTGAAACGACTTTGCAATTTGTTTGTGCAGCAATCTGTGCACCGCAGCCGATCTGTGAAGTAAATCCCAAGTTGGGTTGATGAAAAATTGTTTGTCCATGCGAAGCAATAAGATCAATTTCGAGGAGATTATTTTTCACAATAAACTCCTGTGTTAGTCTGCCGAAATATTTTCCCACCTCTGTATGTGTTTTTGCAAAGTCGAATGCGTTTGAAGATGCAAGGTTTTTTAGAGTTGTTCTGAAAGTATTGTCATATTCGATGCAATCGGCATGAAGTATTTTAAAGTCCACGGTCCACGGTCCACGGTCCACAGTTTCGTGGACTATAAATTCAACGCAACACATGTCCAGTCCATCCAAAGAGCTTCCGCTCATTAAGCCGATTACATGGTATTTGTCTTTGACAGTCATTCGATCATCAATTTCCCTATTTTTATTCTTTTTTCCAATTTTTTGTTTTTTAAGATCCAAGCCCCTATTAATTCAATAAATTTATCTCACTAAAAATAACTCATGGAAAAGCAAGGATGCACTAAAACGAAGGCGAACACCGTAGATAAAAAGTTCTGGGATGAACGCTGGAAAGAAAAAGATACCGGTTGGGACCTGTCGGATGTTTCTCCGCCGCTGAAGGAGTATATAGATAGCATTAAAGATAAAAATATCAGGATCTTAATTCCGGGTTGTGGCAATGCGTACGAAGCGGAATACTTATTAGAACATGAATTCAGCAATGTTACCGTGATTGATATTGCACCAACATTGGTTCAGCAATTGTTGCAAAAGTTTGAATCTTATGCAGGAAAAGAGTTGACGATTATCTGCGGAGATTTTTTTAAACATCAAGGGAAATATGATCTTATTTTAGAACAAACTTTTTTCTGCGCATTATCACCATCACTCAGAAAAAATTATGTTGAAACAATGAACGCGCTTTTATCGGATGAAGGAAAATTAGCAGGATTATTATTTAACAAACAATTTGAGAACAATCCGCCGTTTGGAGGATCAAGAGAAGAGTATATGCAATTATTCGGAGAGAAATTTAAAATTGAAAAGATGGATGATTGCGCAAATTCAGTTGCACCAAGAATGGGCGCGGAATTGTTTGTTGAACTATCGAAAAAATGACCATCACTTAAAGCGATGGAATCATTATACTACGCGTATGCTTTATCCTTAAAAAATTCATCTACCAGGTAACGATCGTCAATATCGTTTGGATGAAAATCTTTTTTAAAATAATCTAAAAGGTGCTTTGAAAGATTTTCCCGATCTCTCCGAATATCACCGTCTTTAGCAATATAAAAGATTCGATGGGTATTTTGATGATACTTTTATCTTTATCCTGCGACAGGAAATAAATTTGTCCGCTCGCAATATATCCCCAAAGCATGATGGTAGCCAGCCCCATTCCTGAAACGCGAATGATATAACTGTCATCTACTTCTTTCAATACATCAAAAGCAACTGCCTTGTGTTCAATTTCCTCACACGCATGCCAGTGTAATAACTCGAGCATTTGGGGGGCAAAATGTTTGTTGGTTGCAAAAGGCTCATTAAAAAATGCATGCGCTAAAATAGCCGTGTAGTGCTCTAACGCCGTAGTTAATGACAAAGCCATCTTGTCACCGAGGCGCGGCTGGATCTTATTGAAAGTATTTACCAAAACATTTTCCAAGCTGTATTTTCCCGAAAAAGCAGTGGTCTTTAAAAACTTTGCAAATCCTTCCGGCTTCAGATCCTGTTCTTCCATCACTTCCCAAAAACGCTGATGTTCTCTTGCATGGATGCCTTCCTGTCCGCAGAAACTGACCACTTGTTTCTTGAGTTCTTCATTTTTCAGATCTTTGGAAAACTTTCGCACACTTCGAACAAAAAACTTTTCTCCTTCCGGGAAAACAATGTGCATGCTGTTCACAAAATGTGTTGCAATGGAACTTCCGAGGATCCAGTGCTTCGGTACCTTATCAAAATTAAATTCTACGTTACGGACTTTTATTTTTTCTGCAGTTGCGGGCATATTCATCGTTTAGTAATTCTAAAGTTATATTATATATCCCATGCATTGCAATAATGGACTGCATTAGTTAGCTTAAGATAATTGAAAAGAATGATGACATTAGTCAGATTTGCTATTTGTATTTTTCTAAAAATAAATTATTTGCGTTGGTTTAAAAGATTCTATTCGTAACTTTAAGTATGCACCTCCGAAGATTATTCCTGCTATTGATCCTTCTTCAGCAGCTCTTATTCGCACAAACGATCACCCACGGTCCCATGATTGGCGGTGTAACAGAAAACGCTGCGCGAATTTATATCCGCACAGATGTCCCCGTAAATTTTACATTGGAGTATAGCACGGATTCTTTGTTCTCTTCGTTTGATCAGATCAACTCCGCAACAGATAGTGCATGGGACAATACGAAGATTGTTTCGCTGGATAATTTAACCCCGCTTACGGATTATTATTTCAGGTATCGCATCAACGGAAATATAGATGCCACACAAGGGCAATTCAAAACATTCCCGGTGGAAGGCACATCCGGTCACCTTGTATTTGTTACCGGTTCATGCCAGGAAACTCCAAACATGAAAGTGTTTAATGTAATGCCGTTATATCATCCTAATTTATTTATTCATACCGGCGATTTCACCTATCCTTCTTACCAGATCGGTGCAAGTTATCCGGGCGATTGGAGTACGATAGAACTCGCATGGCGAAAACGAAATGAAGAACCGATCTGCAGGGATATGCTTCGTAAACTACCGATTGCCTATATGCCGGATGATGACGATACCTGGGGAAATTCGAAATACAATAAAGGAGGCGCTTCGCAAATAAGATATGAGCATGGAAAGCTCATCAACTATTATGATCTTATTCCGAGAACGCAGCAAATGCGTGATAACTGTTTTAAAGGATACAAGAATTTTTTTCCCGGTTATCCTGTGGTCAATGATACGGATGGTTATTATCATTCTTTTAAAGTGGGCAACTGCGAATTTTTTGTGATCGATGTGCGCAGCTGCAATACCGGCGGATGGAATAATTTAAAATACAACGCACAATTTAATTTGTGGACATTTGACGGCAACAATCCTGCGCAAACTTTACTGAATCATCCACAACTGGAATGGTTGCTGAGCGGGTTAAAGAATTCAACGTCGACATGGAAGTTTATTATTTCAGGTGTGCCGTTCAATAAAAATATTCAGCAGTTGGTAGAGCTGCCGCTTTTATTGCAGGGAACGCAGTTTACGATTGCAGGTTATGCAGGAACAGGCTTCAAGATGTCTTATAGTTTCTCGGATTATTTTGGTGCATATGCTTACGAGCGCACGAAGATCCTGAATTTTATTAAAAACAATGCAATCAAGAATGTGATCGTCATCAGCGGCGACACACATGGGTTTGGAATTGATGACGGAAAGAACGCGGGCTTGCCGGAAATGAATGCAAGCGGGTTGAGTGTTTCTTCTACGGAACTGTATTACCAGTTTGATCATGCACTATCTGCCTTTGGTTTTGATTTGAAGAAATGGCTGTGGAACCAGGGCGGCATGGGCATCGGCAACAATAACACGAAGAATGCATTTGGAAAGATGGAAGTATTCGGCAATGATTCGGTGCAGCTTTGCATCATTGATGAAGACAATACAACGATCGCATGTTATTCAGTTAAGAATAATGAATTGGTGACGGGTGTACATGACTTGAAGGTGCTGAATGACCTCGTCAATATATTTCCAAACCCTGCATCGGATAAAATTTATATCCAATTAAATAATAAATATTCCGGAGAGAAGATCCAACGGGTAAAAGTTATTGAAATTACCGGTAGGGAAGTATACAATAAAGTTTTTGATACACCATTCACTGCATTTGAAATTCCCGTAAAAGACTTCGCCAGCGGCGCATATTTTTTAAGTATGGAAACGGAACATTCTTTTGCAGTGCAGAAGTTTGTAAAGGAATAATTTAATTTTTCATTGATATTTGCGGCATAAAAGAATCCTCATTAAACGGTAATATTTTATCTCTCATTATGGCCTTATTTCTAAAATGCCTGGAAATTTCATAGGTCTTATTTCTATAATCGTATTTATCTTCCCTATAGTCGAAAATCTTTATTTTTTTACAATTCTTATTCTCAAAAATCGTGCTTAACATAGTTCTATCTGATAAACCGCATGAATGCCCCATTACATAAACTTCAAAATCTCCACCATTAATAAATGTTAGTAAGCTGGTGTAGTTAGATGTCTTGAAATAGTCAAATGATTTGATATGTTTAAAAAACTCATTCTCATTTAATTCTTGAATTTCTTGATAAGATACATCTACTTCATCACCATAACCAAATATAAGAGGGTTTTTAATGTTCTCTAGTTCACCATGGATGTTTATAATCTTATCATTTTCGTATAAATATTTGACGGGGGTATTTGTGTAGTTAAAATTTAAGAATAAATAATTGCCTTCAGTTTTTATTGAACTATGATCCCGATAGAATGGTTGAAGGTAATAATGTATAATATCTTTTAATGCTGCAATTTTAACCGGATTACTTTTTTGCACCTCTATTAAATGTTTTTGTAGATGGTGTTTAATGCAATCTAACTGTTGATTTAAATATTTAATCTTGTCCAAGCACTGCGAATCTTTATTTTCTCCTGTTTTATATTTCGTATATATTTTAAAATGTTTTTTTAACTCTTCATAATATAAATTCTCAATGTCAGCCCAATTCTTATCAGTTAAGGTTTTTATCAATGATTCTGCAAATCCCGACCCTTTGTATTGAATAGTTATGTTATATTTCTCACTTTTATTTAATAATATTTGAATAGAAGAAGATTCATGAAGATCAAGAATAATCTTTTCTATAATTACAGAACGATCTCTGTAATCATACTCAACGTCAAGCTTATTAATTTTAATAATAATTAATTCATCTTCATAACTTGAATTTGCATAGTTTGGTTTCTGTGCATCATATTCACTTCTATAAGACTGAACTAAACTTTCCTTTAAGTAATCTAAAATAAAATCATTGTAGCTTGTTTTTAAGCCATGTGCTAAATCAAATCCATTTCCTATTAGAATAAGTCTATTCATTTTTTTTATAAAAAGAATTGTAACAGTAAAGTGAATATAAGAAATTATTGCAAGTCTATTCGGGATTATTACGCTTCGCTCATAATGACGGTGCTCACTTTTGGTAGGTAGAAGGTTCACGTTCGCAGAATGGCATTTTCAAATTGTCACACTTTCAAATTTTCAAATTCAATTCATCCTTGAGGTATTCACCTGTAATGCTATTTTTATTTTTTGCGACTTGCTCCGGTGTGCCTGTTGCAACAACTTGTCCGCCGCCGCGACCACCTTCAGGACCGAGGTCTATAATATAATCCGCTACTTTTATCACATCTAAATTATGCTCGATCACTAAGATGGTATTACCTTTATCGACCAGCTTTTGCAGCACACCCAGCAGCACACGGATATCTTCAAAATGCAAACCTGTCGTTGGTTCGTCGAGAATGTAGATCGTTTTTCCCGTATCGCGCTTGCTGAGTTCTTCCGATAATTTTACACGCTGCGCTTCGCCACCGCTTAATGTTGTGGAAGATTGTCCAAGCGTAAGATAACCGAGACCCACATCATTTAAGGTTTGTACTTTTTTATGGATGGATGGAATGTGTTCAAAGAAATGCACTGCGGTTTCCACCGGCATCTCCAATACATCATAAATTGATTTGCCTTTATATTTAATGTCGAGCGTTTCACGGTTGTATCTTCTTCCCAAACATTTCGGACATTCGACATACACATCCGGCAAAAAATTCATCTCTATTAATTTCATTCCGCCGCCCTGGCATTCTTCGCATCTCCCGCCGATCACGTTGAAAGAAAATCTTCCCGGCTTGTATCCCCGGATCTTTGATTCCGGAATATTTGCATACAATTCACGGATCGAATTAAAAACATTGATGTAGGTTGCGGGGTTGCTTCGCGGTGTTCTGCCTATTGGGGACTGATCAATTTCTATCACTTTATCTAAATGTTCTAATCCTTCAACAGACCTATAAGGCATGGCATTGAAGGGTGAACGGTAAATATGTTGATTAAGAATTCTGTACAATGTTTCGTTGATCAATGTTGATTTTCCGCTTCCTGAAACGCCGGTGATACAGGTAAATGTTCCGAGCGGAATTTCAATATTTACATTCTTTAAATTGTTGCCGCTTGCTCCTTTCAGCTTTAAAGTATTTCCATTTCCTTTTCT
Source organism: Bacteroidota bacterium (assembly GCA_028288625.1). Lineage (GTDB taxonomy): Bacteria > Bacteroidota > Bacteroidia > Chitinophagales > JADIYW01 > JADJSS01. The sequence goes on from JAQBNI010000069.1 coordinate 7,755, forward strand.
TCTTTTTTTCGGAATTTCGATTGTGATCTTATTCGATAAATATTTTGAAGTGGTCGTATTCAGCTTTATAAAATCTTTGGGAGCGCCTTGCGCCACTACTTCTCCGCCATGTGCGCCTGCATGCGGACCCATGTCGAGAATATAATCCGACGCCAGCATAATTTCTTTATCGTGCTCCACAACGATTACGGTATTGCCAATGTCACTTAAATTGCGCAACGCTTTTATCAACCTGTGATTATCACGCTGGTGCAAGCCAATGCTGGGTTCATCGAGAATATAAGTGATACCCATCAGCTGCGAGCCGATCTGCGTGGCAAGACGTATTCGCTGCGACTCACCGCCGGAAAGTGAAGCGGATGGTCTGTCGAGCGACAAATAATTCAATCCTACATTTAATAAAAAACCAATTCGATCTTCCAGTTCTTTAATAATATCTTTTGCGATAATTTGCTGGTTCTTATTTAATTTTTTCGGAAGAGAAATCACCCATGTTTCCAGTTCATTCAGATCCATCTTCGCAACTTCGCTGATATTTTTATTATCCAATTTAAACCAAAGCGATTCCAGTTTCAAACGTGTTCCGTTGCAAACGGGACAATCCATTTCACTCACATAATTTTCCGCCCAGTTCTTTAAAGCATCAGAAGAGTTTTCTTCCAGCGATTTTTTTATTTGATTGACGACGCCGTCAAAGCTGATGGAATATGTTTTATTTTTTTTATCGAAATCAAGATGAACATCCATCTTATCTTCACTTCCGTATAAAATAAAATGCATTACTTCTTTCGGAATTTTTTCAATCGGCGTGTTAATGCTGATCTTAAAAGAAGTGAGAATTTGCTTGATCAATTTGAACGTATAATTATCCTTGTATTCACCGAGCGGAACGATCGCGCCATCCACAATATTTTTTTTCAGGTCGGGAATAATTTTTTGCAGATCAGGTTCCTGCACTACGCCCAAACCCTTGCAATGCGGGCATGCGCCATAAGGAGAGTTAAAAGAAAATGTGTTAGGTGAAGGCTCTTCATAAGAAATTCCTGTCGTGATGCACATGAGCGTTTTGCTGTAAGTTGCAAGCACATTATTTTCCAGATTTTCAATAAACAATAATCCTTTTCCTTCCTTTAATCCCTTGCTGATCGATTCCCGCAATCTTTGGAGATCTTTGGCAGTTACTTTTATGCGGTCAATCACCACTTCAATGTCGTGGATCTTGTAACGATCCAGCTGCATTTTCGGTTGTATCTCCATCGTTTCGCCATCCACGCGCACACGCAGGTAGCCTTGTTTGCGGACATCTTCAAACAGCTCGCGGTAATGTCCTTTTCTGCCACGCACGAGCGGCGCTAAAACTGCGATCAGTTTTCCTTCAAATTTTTCAAGAATGTTTTCGATGATCTGCTCTTCGGAAAAGCGTACCATTTTTTCACCGGTGTTATATGAAAAGGCTTCGCCGCTTCGCGCATACAACAAGCGAAGGAAATCATAGATCTCCGTAGTTGTTCCTACAGTTGATCGTGGATTCCTGTTTGTTGTTTTTTGCTCGATGGAAATAACGGGAGATAATCCTGAAATTTTTTCTACATCCGGTCGCTCCATGCTCCCGAGAAACTGGCGTGCATAGCTGCCGAAACTTTCCATATATCTCCGCTGTCCTTCCGCGTAAATCGTATCGAAGGCGAGTGACGACTTACCGCTGCCGCTGAGTCCGGTGATGACTACAAATTGATTTCGCGGAATATGTACATCAATGTTTTTTAAGTTATGTTCTTTGGCGCCGTATACATTGATATGCGTAATTTCTTCCAGTGAAATAGGAGGGAGCGGCTTCGTTGTCATAGTGTGTAAAACGCTATAAACTTAGGAAAGTTTGTACGGATTTTTTCTTATTAAATCGTCAATTTATCTACCCATTCTGAGCCTTGACGGATGTATACGGGAAATTCTTCCATTGGCAAAGTAAGATCGATCCCTGTGCCGCCGTCATATATTTTTGATTTATCATATAAATAGATCCATTTGCTTCCTGAAGGAAAATTGACGTGGACATTTGAATCTTTATTTAAAATGGGTGCAATGAAAATATCACTTCCTAAATAATAAGCATAGGAAGAATTGTTGATGAATTGCATCAGCGATTTTCCTTCATTATAAGCATTTTTCGCAGAGAGCGATAAATACGGCACCATTTGATTTCGCAGTAACACCAGTTTTTTATAAATGGTTGAAGTTTGATTATCGAACATCCATGGGCGATGTTCACCACCACCGCCGTTTTCCATCAAACCGGAAAATGCGCCTAACTGCGCCCAGCGAATAAATAATTCTTTGGAACGCTTTAACGGGTAAGTATCATCCTGCCGGTATCCTCCTATATCTGAGCCAAAAATTAAATATCCATATTGAGAAGAATGATACATATTATTCAATGCTTTTCGCAATCCTTCAAAAGTTGCATCCTGGTCGCCGACCCATCCCGCAAATATCATTTTCTTCGGCGCAAATGCAACGGCATCACCTTCCAGAAATTCGACGCCATAATTATCGATCGGGCGCGCCATCACTACAGCATCCTTTCCACGTTTTTGTTTGGAGTAGTCATTAAAAAATTGATAGTACGTATTTGAATACTCCAGGCGCGAAATATTTTTTCCGGCACCGGGAGAATACGGCGCGGCAATAGAATAATAATCTGTACCGTCACATTTCCATCCGTCAATTCCCAGATCGAGTACTTTATCCATTCCGCTGTGAATGTATTCTACCATGTTCGGATTCCAGTAATCAAATAAACTTCCGTCGCCCTTCCACCATGAGATCACTGTAGGGTTCCCGTTCTTTCCACCCTGCATAAAATATTTTTTTGCTTTCAATGAATCGTAAAGTGGTTGTACATCATTATTTATAACCCCCGTGATCCATAACAACACGTTTATATTTTTGGAATGAAAATAATCGATCATATCTTTTGCACCGGGATACAAAGAAGGATCGACATCGAAATTATTGTAACCGGTTTCCCATGGACTGTCAATTATAATTGCGCCGACGGGAATGCCATTTGCTATATAATCATCGGCTAAAGCTTTTGCGCTCGTGGTAGTTCCTTCCCCTTCCCATACCCAGTGTTTAAATATCCATTCAGGTATATACGGATCAGAGGAAGCAGAGGTATTTGTATTTTCTTTCTTGCAGGAAAGAAGAAGCACGCATGAAAAAGAGCAAAGGAAAATTATTCTTCTCATACTTAAATTTATGGAAATCTTAGAGAATAAAAAAATCCGGAGGGATTAATGAGCGAGTAAAATTTCTTTCCAAAGCAGTGCATGCACATGCAAGCCGTTGGTGTTGAAGTGACATTGATCAAAGCGGTATTCATTGCCTAATGAATCTGTATTCGGTCCGTTAAAAATTCCAAGCGAATCATTGGCAAGATGCCGCTGAGCACTTTCCAATACCGTATCGTTTGCTGTCACACCGCAATGCGTGGCAATAGCAGGAAATATAGGGGCATTGACGCCTAGCGAACGCAATTGTGCAACAAGCTCCAGGAAATCATGCGTGTATTGCTGTCCGTTTTGCACAGGCGTTACAAGCGGGTTCATAGATGCGTGGTTCGACTCACCCTGGTGCCAAAGCACATGTGTGATCTTCAAGCCTTTTGCCTGCAAAGCCGCAATTGTTTCTGTAATAAAATGGTTGTTTACGCCGCTCGGTTTCCATTGCTGTATAGAAGTACCGCCAATTGCAACGGGAGCAATAATGACAACGCGCGCAAAACTGTTTTGTATAAGCATATCGCCGAGCCTGCTCCACACACTTCCGCCATCGCCTTTTGCGCCATACAAAGGATCGGATAGTGGATAATAAATACCGTTATAGAAATTTACTGCTTGCGAACAGGCAGCCGCATACCGTGTTTCTCCAAAATTAGCAGCGTTTGATTGCCCCATGACCAGCAATACAACAGTGTCGAATCTTGCACTGTCAGGATTGCAATTGACGACTGTGGAATTAGCAGAAGCAGAATGTTTTTTACATCCGCTGCACATGGTGCAGAGCAGTGTCACCATAATAAAAACAGAGAAGAGAATTTTTTTCATCCGACAATAAATATAAGAATAAGAATTTCTTTTAAGTGGTCTTATAATTTCAGTATTTCCCCGGCTGCACGGAATCCGCTTTCGATAGCGCCATCCATGTAACCGTTCCATTTCATTGCGGTTTCCGTGCCTGCCCAGTGAATATGCATGAATGGCTGGCGCAATGTTTTGCCGAATTGCGTCATCACGCCTGGTGCCATATTTCCCACATAACAGCCGCGGCTCCATTCATCCTCTGTCCAGCATTTATCTTTGTATGCGATAATATTTCGCGCTTCTTCACCAAAGTATTTTACTAAACCGTTTAATATGCCTTGCTTACGTTCTGCTTCCGGTAATTCAATAAAATCTCTTGCGTGAATCGCTTCTACAAAGGTGAGCAATACACCTTTGTCTCCATCTTTGTCTGTGCAATCGAATGTTACTTTTACAGGAGAGATATCGCTGACGACTTGTCCGGAGAAACCATTCTTCCTCCAGAATGGGTTGTCGTAAATACAAAAACATTTCATCGCTGCACCCATGGGCATCCGTT
>JAQBNI010000104.1 GCA_028288625.1 Bacteroidota bacterium
GAATCTATAAACGAATAATAAAACGGATCACTGGAAGAGAGCCATTCGAATGTTGCCGGGTTCAGCAACGTAGAAATTGTATCTGTAATAATAACAGAAGATGCATAATAAGTACCTGTGTTCTGAAAGTGGATCGTGTACTCGATAGGTGTATTTGGAAGTATGTATGCACTATCGCCAAAGCCCGCAGGCTGCGCCGTTTTTTCATTTGGATCAAAACTGCTGCGGTTTATTTGACAATCTGTATAAACAGTGGGTATACCGTTATCAGTTGGAAAAAGCGGGAGATAACCCGTTGAAAAAATAGCATTGCCGCAACCTTCAAACGCTGCCGATAATATGGTATCCTCATTCGGATAAATAGAATTCTGCACTGTTTCCAGGCGCAGTGTTGCGCCTGATGAATTGGCGAATGCAAGCCGCATGAAAGTATGTGATGCATCGAATAAAATATATCCCGCGTACTTCACTGTATCATTCACTGTAATTGTGTAATTTTTTTGCCAGGAAGCAGGATAGCCGTCATTCTGTATATAAAATATTACGGAATCATTTTCACAATTCGCAAAGGCTGTTAAATGCGGTTGCTGCGGAACACTGCACCAAACGTACGGGCTTACGGTTGCAGTAACGCAATGCGTTTGTCCGGGCACCGTGGAGTCACACTCAACTTTTACGGTAAGGTGTTTGCGTTGTGTTTCCAGCGGAAGTACATCGCCGAATTGAAACCGGTATGTATTGTTGCCGAGATATTGAGCAGATGTAAATTGAGTATCGGTAGCGATAAGATAGCGATCAAGCTGTACATCGGAATACACATGATGCGCGGTGTCTTCACTTGCATTGTACACACTCAGCGTATATAAATTATCAAAACATCTTCGAAGAACCGGTGCACTTATATTGACATTCATTTTAGGAGCAGCGAAGGGACAAGATTCGGTTTGAACGAGGAAATTAATTTTTGGGTTGGATAATGTGTCGCGAATCACAATATTAAACGTATCGCCGCAAACAGATGTAAAGTATGTTTGATTTTTTGTGTGCAGTATAACACGTCCGTTTCCTTCCTCTAAATAATCAAACCAAAAATTTCGTCCAGAATTACTTTGTGTAAAATAAGATTTGCCGTTGAGCTGCAGCTCAACCAGTATACCTTCTACCCATGGTTCGCCTGCATCTGCAATACAATTTTTGTTTTTATCTTTTAGCACTGTTCCAAAAATCTGGTTAAGACTTTCTGCATTAAAAATATCGCGATGAGAACTGCTGCCGTTGCAATGCGAGCTACCTATATTGTCGTAGTGGTCGTTGTAGCCAAAAAAAACATTGTCGAAGGTGTCAATGGATGCAAATGTTCTTGGAAATAAAATAGAATCATAATAAGCGCCCTCAGATATTCTATAAGTGGACTTTATAAATTTTCCTGTGCTGTCAAACAAAGAGACAATAGTATGTACGCCACCCGTCTCTGTTAAATAAATATGGACGTACTTGCCGGTTTTAGTTTCGATAACAGGATGCGCAAATTGTTTGGGAAAGAATACAGTCTTCAGCGTGTCTCCGTTTTGATTGAAATATTTTACTACAGAAGAATCGTGCGGAAGATTGCGGTAGATGGTATTGACCGGATCATTTTTTACATGTAAGATATAACGGTCAAATTGAGCCGGAGTCATATTTATACCCGGTGAAAAATTTGCAAAACTATCGACGGCATACATTTTGTAAACGACGGAATCGGGAACACGGTTACAATTAAAATCATAATCCGCTTTTGTGAGTATATACAGCGTATCCCGAACAGTTATATTATTCACTGCATGCACGCTGGTACAATAATTCCCGACAGCACTGTTTAATGAATCTGTTTGAATGATGTTGTTAAACGTGTCGAGCCTGCAGAAATAGAGTTGTTTGTTTTGCTCGTTTGATACTTCGGAATGGTAAATAAAATAAGGCTGACGGAATTTATCTGTAAAGATGTTTGCCGTGATAGAATGCTCATAAAAAGGATGGTCAGTAAAATTATTGGAGAGTGCATGAATAGTGTCCATTAATTTATAAGAAATAATCCGAAAGGGTTGCGTTGCACGAAGGGGAATATTGAAAGGTTGGTAGAAGCCGTTAATCGTAGTGTCGATGTGACTTGCTTTGAAATAAACCATTTTAATAGGAACATGGGCAGAAGCATCCAATGGAACGGGAACTCCAAATATAATAAGCATATGATAATTATGGTCAGCGTCCATCGTTGAACTAATCAGGTTCGAAGAAGATGGAGATTCACAATAGCCAAATGTATCGCACGCCACATGAAATATGGAACTGTCATAAAAAAAGGATGTGTCAACGTATGGATAGTAAAAAGGGAAATTGTAAAACAACGATACGTTCGAGTACCAGTGGTAATCCGCAAATCTCTGTTGATCTTCCGGTTTCATTATTTTCCCGGTTGTAGTCACGGACAAATAATCATCCCGAAAGCTGTAACATTCGCCGCCGGCAAGATCGCCTAAAATATGATAAACGGTTTTGTTGCCTTTACTTTGAAGTTGGGCTATCGTATCGCCATAGCCTAAAACGCTAATTTGTGCGGAAGCACGGGTGCTTAGCAAAAACAACAGACACCAAACGATTTTTTTCATACTATTCGATTATTATTTTTCCGTTGCTCAATAATTCATTTGTATTCCTGTCTCGTAATTCATACAAATAAATTCCGGTTGCCATTTCTTTTTTATAAATGAGATAATTTTTTTGTGACGATGAATATGTTTGCAGAATTTTTCCTTCAACAGAAATAAGCGAAAGAGTTGTTGGTTTGTCATAATCAAAAAAGAGCGTTGTAAATGTGTTGAATGGATTAGGATAAAGGGTTGTTTTTATTTTAGAATGATTAAATACAGAAGTGATGCGTGCCAGCAATAAATAATTTACAATTGGATTTGCGACAGTATCCGAGATAATTACAGGAATGGTATCGTTGCCGGTATTTACATATTGCGGATCGGAATCGGGATGAAGAATGATAAGACCGCGGCCCGTATCAAAAGGCGTGAACTCATATCTTCCAGAATCATCCGTTGTCGTAAAATAGGAGTGACCGTTCAGCAGTAATTCAACATTCATATTGCTTATCGCGCCAAAAGAATCTGTAACTGTTCCGGAAATGGCATTGATATTTTCGATATTAAAAACAAAACCCTGGAAATGCATGGCAGTGCAATTTCCCGCGAGCTCATAATTATAATTAATAAAGAGAAAGATATTCTCAAACGTATCGGCACAGACAAAATAACCGGGGCGGTACGTAAATGAATAAATTAAATCGCGATTCTGAAGGGTGCGAGGAGAAAAAGTGCGCTGTTTCAGGTAGCGCCCGGAAGAATCGAACAAGGTGACAATAATATCTATATAATCATAAGGATCCTGCGCGGTCAAATCAATATGTACATATCCCTTTCTTATCTGAACGATATCGTGATGAAAACTTTTTGCGATATATACCGATCGTATGGTATCTCCCTGCGGATTCAAATATTTTATAACGGTGCTGTCAGTACCGTACGGATAATAAATGAAATGATGCTTCATAGCATATACAGCGTGATCCAGCATGTCCGCGTCATCAAATCTTTTTTCACTCTGGAAAATTCCAAGGCTGTTAAACTTCAAAAGCAGGTAAGCAGATGAATCAGCAAAGAAAATATCAGTGTGTCGCCGCTCCACGTAGCCGGAGAGAAATATTTCGCTGTTAATGGTATCTGCTTTTAATGTTCCGTAGGTTTGTGTGGAATCGGAATTCCATAAACCGCAGATCTTATAATTGTAAGTAACATGAAGCGAAGAATCAATCTTATGGATCTCATTATCTACAAAATTATAGCTGAAGGACTGGCTGTCCGCGGTAGGAAGCATTGCTCCACCTGTTAATTCTGTAATGGCTAAACGATGATTGAATGAATCGATAGAAGTATAAGACGTTATTTTTTCAGGGACATATACGGTCAGCGAATCAAAATTCGTATGCGTACCACTGAAAGTACAATACAATAGCCTGTAAGGATGGATATCATTATCGTATCCTTTTCCGAAAATAAATCCGGAAACATGAAAAACGCTGTCTTTATCCAGGTAATAATCGGAGAAGTTAAAATCAATATACGGCCAGCATTCAACAGATAGGCTATCGCATATAGGTGGAAATAACCAAAGATCATTTTGAACCAACGAATCAAATGCGTGACTTTGCGGGTAATCGGCATGGATGTCTGCGCTATAGGCCAGTTCACGTGCGTTTTGCAACCCTTCGATTTTTTCAGAGGCGGAAATTTTAAAAAAAATTTCATGCAAATCTAAAATACTGCCGAAATAAGAGCAATCCGGGCCAGTGCCAAGCAGGCTGCTTCCCGTTCGCAGCATGACCGAATTGTCCGGACCCGGAAACATGCTGCGGATCATCGAGTGGTATTGAGCAAAAGATGTTTTTGTCAAAATAAATAGCAGTAAGAAGGCTTTGCTTTTCATGGTTGGTTATTTGATTATCAATTTCCCGGTGCTTAACAATTTATTCGTTTCCTTATCTCTCAATTCATACAAATACATTCCACCCGATAATTCTTTTTTATAAATGAGATAACTTTTTTGTGTTGATGAATGCGTTTGCAAAATTTTTCCTTCAACAGAAATAATAGAAAGTGTTGTCGGTTTGTCGTAATCAAAAGAGAGCGTAGTATAAGTATTAAAAGGATTTGGATAAACGGAAGTCATTATTTTAGAAAAATTATTTCTTACAGAAGTTAGCGTAGTTCTTAATAAAAAATTTACTGCAGGATTTGCAACAGTATCAGATAAAATAACAGGAATAGTATCTGTTGAAGTACTTGAATATGGTTGTCCATCCAGATGCAATATTATGACTCCATGTCCTGTATCAAACGGCGCAAAATTATATCTGCCGGAATCATCCGTTGTTGTAAAATAAGAGTGACCATTTAAAATTAATTCGACTTGTATTCCTGCAATAGGAATCGAATCGGCTTTCATTTGGCCGTTGACTTGATTAATGAAATTTAAATTGAAGCAAATGGTTTTATATTCACTATGTTCAAAGCATGGTCCGCAATCTCTATCTGTATAATTATAAATACCCATTAAATTATTAAATGAATCAATCTTAATAAATTCTATCGGGTAATTCGCATACACATAAGATCCCATTATTTCCGCTTTCTCTTTAATAATTTCTGTTTTTACTTGCCGACCTGAGGAATCAAATAAGGTTATTCTCAAATCAGAATAACCATATTCATTACTATATTCAAAATTCAGAATGACATATTTACCGTCTGTAGTCTTTTGAACATTATAATAGATCCATGGAGCTGGTTTTTGAAATTTTACGCTATCGATAGTACTTCCAACTGAATCAAGATGATAGAGCGTAATCACTGAATCAGTGAGATAATTATAATTTCCGGAAGTAGGATAAAATCGATAGCCCTTTTGAATGTCTTTATAATTTTGAATTTCCTCAAGATAATCCCCGGAAATAAGCGAATCAGGAATTATATTACCATAAGAATCCATTTCAATTAACGGTCCTCCATAAATAAATATCTTATCGTTAGTTTCAAAATGATTAAAAATATTCGTGTTGCTGAAATAATCATCGATATAAATAGCGATTGGCGTAATGGTGTTGTTGCTATCTATTTTTACGATGTGTAAGGCTTTAATATGAATACTGTCAATTAAAGTATCTCTATTGAAAAGTAAAATGTTTTGATGATCCTTTGTGGGTATAACACTCAGAGGAAGATCAAAACTGAGTGCATTTGGATCTACTTGATTTAATATTTTGTAAGAAAGTTGATAGGGTACACGAACCATTTTTGTAGGATTATCGTATACAGTATCCGGTTCCAGCCTTGTTTTCATTTGAAAATAAAATTCTTTATAAGCGCCTACGTCAGGGTAAGGATAATTATAATTATAACCGTGCGTATAGCCAACCATATGTATAGTATAATTTTCGTCAAAATAAGAATCGGTTGTTTTAGGATAGAAGAAAGTACAAACTGAATCAGGCGTCCCCTGAAAATAACATACATTAGAAATTATATTTGAGTCATTGAAGTAAATACTATCTAATATTAGCGGATAATAGGTACTGGCATCCTCGATAAGATGGTAAAAGTTTGTGTCATTGATATTCGTGTAGGCATTGATCATTTTACCTTTTGAATAAATTTCTAAAATGTTAGATCTATATTCAATCGTTCTTCCACTACAATAGGGATTGCTTTCCGGATCACATGATTTATATGATTCCACCAATTTTACTGCTGTGAAATTACTTCGGTTATAGCCTTTGTATTCAATGGCTTGGGGCTTTTGTATATAGTAACTCTGCGAATAGCCAGTTGAAGTAAAAATCAATAAAAGAATGAAGTGGTAAAATTTTAATTTCATTTAGCGTATTTACTATAAATATACGCAAAATGAAGCCCGGACTTCAATACAAATTACCATGATTGTTATCATAATTAAAGGATAGAAAAATTAAATTAGGTTGAGAATAAATAACTTACAGCAGTTTCCTTAACTCATCCAGTTTCATCAATGCCTCAACGGGAGTGAGTGTATTGATGTTTACTTTTTCTAAAACTTCCTTGAGTTTAACAAGCCGCGGATCGTCCATAGCGAACATATTTAGTTGGAAGTCATCGTTCTTTGAAGGAAGATTTTTTAAGGTGGATGAAATATCGGTGGCTAAGTTTCTTTGCGATTCTAACTCCTGTAAAATTTCATTTGCGCGCTTGATTAGTTCATTCGGCATACCCGCCATTTTCGCTACGTGTATACCAAAGCTGTGCATGCTGCCGCCTTCGACGAGCTTGCGCAGGAAGATCATTTTATTGCCTACTTCTTTTACGGCAACATTATAATTTTTTATGCGTGGAAATTTATCGGCGAGTTCATTCAGTTCATGATAGTGCGTAGCGAACATCGTCTTCGGTTTTGCAATTTTGTTGTTGTGCAAAAATTCCACTAAACTCCACGCGATCGAAATACCATCATAAGTTGATGTTCCCCTGCCGATCTCATCTAGCAGTACTAAACTTCTTTCAGAAATATTATTCACGATACTTGCGGTTTCGATCATTTCCACCATGAAAGTAGATTCGCCCAAACTCAAATTATCGCTCGCGCCCACACGTGTAAATATTTTATCGACAATCCCAATGTGCGCTTCCTGTGCAGGCACAAAGCTTCCGATCTGCGCGAGTAAAACAATTAATGCGGTTTGCCTCAGGATAGCTGATTTTCCTGACATATTCGGACCGGTAATGATTATGATCTGTTGGTCGTCCGGATGAAGATATACATCGTTTGGAATGTATTGTTCACCGAGCGGAAGTTGATGTTCGATCACCGGATGTCGTCCTTCCTTAATACTTAATGAAAGATCGTCGGTTAAGACAGGACGGCGGTAAGTATGTTTCAACGCAATCGTTACAAATGATTGCAAACAATCGAGGCGCGCAATTAAACTTGCGTTAAGCTGTACCGGCTGAATGTAATCCATGATCTCCGAAACAAGCGATTCAAACAACTGCATTTCGAGTGAAAGAATTTTTTCTTCTGCGCCGAGAATTTTGTCTTCGTATTCTTTCAGTTCAGGAGTGATGTATCGCTCTGCACCCGTCAATGTTTGCTTGCGTATCCAATCGAGCGGTACTTTATCCTTATGCGTATTGCGCACTTCGAGATAATAACCGAAAACATTATTGAATCCAATTTTTAGCGAAGAGATCTGCGTGATTTCACTTTCGCGCGTTTGTATCTTTAGTAAATAATCTTTCCCGGAAGAAGATAAATTGCGCAGCTCGTCGAGTTCTGCAGAAATTCCATTCCTGATCGCATTTCCTTTTTGTACTTGTACCGGCGCATCTTCATGCAAAGTATTTTCAATTTTTTCTTTGATGAGTTGGCATAGCTGCAATTGTTCTCCGATCTTTTTTAATCCGTTGTTACCTGAAAGCAAACATGCTTCCTTGATCGGCTGAATGGCGGACAATGCACGTTTCAATTGCATCACTTCGCGCGGATTGATTTTGCCGAGCGGAACTTTTGAAATTAATCTTTCGAGATCACCGATCTGTTTGATGTGCTGAATAATAGTTTGTAAGGTCTCCTGTTCCTTGATCAGATATTCAACAGCATCCAAACGCTCGTTGATCTGCTGAATATCTTTTAAAGGCAATACGATCCAGCGCTTCAGCAACCGGCTGCCCATCGGTGAAATTGTTTTGTCGAGGATCTGTATCAGCGGTACGCCTTTTTCATGCGTGCTTTGTATCAATTCTAAATTGCGCGCAGTAAAGCGGTCGATCCAGACATATTTATCATGTTCAATTCTTGAGATCGTGGAAATGTGCTGAAGCTTGTTGTGCTCCGTTTCTGCAAGGTAATGCAGGCATGCACCCGCCGCATGAATGCCCAGGTTCAATTCATCAATTCCAAATCCTTTCAGCGTTTGGACCTGGAAATGTTGGTGCAATTTATCTTTCAGAAAATCTTCCTGGTACACCCAGTCTTCTAAAGCAAACGTGTAATATTTATTTCCGTAGATGGAGACAAATCTTTTTTGCTGATGTTTTGGAAAGATGATCTCGGAAGGAGCGAAGCTTTGCATCAGCTTATCGATATAACTTTCATCTCCTTCGGCAAGTAAAAATTCTCCGGTAGAAATATCAAGAAATGCAATGCCGATCTGGTCATCGTGAAAATATATAGAGGCTAAAAAATTATTGGAGCGGTGATCTAAAATTTTATCACTAATTGCCACGCCCGGTGTGATCAATTCTGTAACGCCGCGCTTTACAATGGTCTTTGTCAATTTCGGATCTTCGAGCTGTTCGCAGATCGCCACCCGGTAACCTGCTTTCACTAATTTAGGAAGATAAGTTTCTACTGAATGGTGAGGAAAACCTGCTAATTCAAGCTGTGTATTCGTGCCATTGGCGCGTTTCGTCAACACAATACCCAAAATTTGCGAAGCCTTGATCGCGTCTGTACCGAAAGTCTCATAAAAGTCGCCGATGCGGAACAATAAAATGGCATCCGGATACTTTTGCTTGATCCGGTTGTATTGCCCCATGAGCGGCGTTTCTTTTTCTGGCTTCTTCGACACGTTTTTGTATTTTTGCTACCCCGACCTTAACCCCTAATTCCCCAAAGGGGACTTTTCGGATGGTGTTCTCCCTTTAGGGCAGGGGTACTAAAATACGGACTTATGCGCAAACTCAAGACCACGGAACTGAACAGGTTATCCACAGATGAATTTAAAACGGCGGAAAAATTTCCCGTGGTGGTGGTACTTGAGAATATTCGCAGCGCAATGAATATCGGCTCGGTTTTCCGGACGTGCGATAGCTTTCTTATCGAGGGAATTTATCTCGTGGGAATTTCCGCAACACCGCCCAACCGCGATATACAAAAATCGGCATTAGGCGCAACTGAAACGGTGAGCTGGAAATATTTTGATACCATTGAAAATTGTTTCATCACACTGCGCACTGCGCACTACGAAATACTTGCCGTAGAACAATCTAACAATTCAGTTTACCTGAATGATTTTATTCCCGATAAGAAAAAAAAATATGCACTGGTTTTCGGGAATGAAGTGGACGGAGTTTCAGAATATGCTTTTCAAAACAGCGATGCCTGTTTAGAGATCCCGCAATTCGGTATGAAGCATTCTTTAAATATTTCGGTTGCTGCGGGAATTGTGTTGTGGGAAGTGGTTAGGAAAATGATGAATGATAAACAACCGTCATTCCCGACCTGATCGGGAATCTCACGACTACAGAATATTTCTATAGTGAGCGGACTACTGAATTAGTGAGATCCCCGCTTACGCGAGGATGACATTAAGCATTCAACATTATTCTAAATGCAGCAGTTCTTCCTGTTCGAGCTTTATGAAATTCATCCCTACATTGTATTCCTTATCAAAAAGCTTTATGAGTTGCCGGTAAGCAAAAACATTGCTGATCCAGTCGATATTGTTGACATCGATGATCACGTATTTATTTTCGGGGTTTTGCTTGAAGAATTCGAAATACATTCTCTCCAGCCGGTTCAAATATATTTTAGTGATGTTCTGCTCGTAATCGCGCCCGCGTTTTTTGATGTTGCGCATCAGCTGATCCGTATCCGCATGCAGGTAAAAAATAATTTCGGGCTTCGGCAATTTTCGGTAGATCTGGTCGAAGAAATGCTTGTACAATCTGTATTCCTGCTTGTTTAAATTCACTTTTGAAAACAGCAAACATTTTTTCAGCATATAATCCGTTACGGTGAAGTTTGAAAAAATATTCGGTTCGCTGAAAATTCTTGTGAGCTGCTGGTAGCGTTCTATCAGGAACGACATTTCTAATTGCAGTGCGTATTTTGAATTATCTTCGTAAAATTTCGGGAGGTATGGATTTTCTTCAAAGGCTTCGAGGATCAGCTGCCCGCGATATTCTTCCGCCAGGAGCGAAGCCAGTGTAGTTTTGCCAGCGCCGATATTGCCTTCTATGGTGATTAGTTTGTAGATCATACCCTAAATCCCTAAAGGGACTTCGGTTTAAAAATACTTACTTTAAGCGTATCCTCACAATCTTTCGCTAATTCTTCTACAGTTTTTTTAAAGAGTGGATGTGTATAACTCTTATCCAGTTCCATAAGCGGCTGCAGCGTAAAATTTCTCACGTGAAGTCTTGGATGCGGGACAACGAGATGTTTCGCATGAAAGATCACATCATCATAAAATAAAATATCGATATCGATGATGCGTGCAGCATTGTGATGCTTGTTCGTTCTGCCCAGCTCCTTCTCGATCTTATGTGCAATTTTCAGCAGTTGAAATGGCGTTTTATCAGTTTTCATTTCCAGCGCCTGGTTGAGGTATTTCGAAGAATCTGTTTTCCCCCATGGTTCGGTTACGTATATATTGGAGGAGCGCGTGATCTGCCCGGCTCGTTCGCGAAGAAAATATTTCGCCAGCAATAGATACTTCAGGCGGTCGCCCTTGTTAGAGCCAAGCAATAAATAAACTGTGTGCAATCGTAATCTTTTTCCAATAATAACAACTAATTTTGGATTCCGAAAGAAATTATGAATTGAATGCACGACATCTAAGTACAAAAGGATATGAAATGAGCAAATTGCGGTTGAGTTATAACAATTGCCAGTGCGAATTCCATCTTCACAATTAAAAAACAAAACAGAATTAAGATGAAAACTTTCTTTAAAATATTTTTTGCCTGCCTTTTCGCATTAGGAACGGCATTTTTTTTATTCTTCGCTATCCTGATCGGCGTGTTTTCCGGCAGCGGAACTAAAGTATTAAAACCTGAAGCCAATTCTGTTTTGAATCTAACGCTGAAGGGAGAGATCACCGACAGGGCATACAACAACCCATTCCGGAATTTAAGTCCGCTCGGTGCGTTAACCGGCTCGATCACGGATGAATCGACGATTGGATTATATGAACTGAAAGAAGTATTAAAGTATGCGAAAACAGACGACCATATCAAGGGAATTTATTTAAATATGGATGAAATTGAAACTGCGCCTGCAACCATGTTCGACCTGCGCAGCTCGCTCGAGGATTTTAAAAAATCAGGAAAGTTCATATACGCATATTCCAATTCATCCACAGAAAAAAATTTATTGTTGAATAATATAGCCGATAAGTTTTATATGAACCCGTTAGGTGATTGCGAATTCGACGGCTTTGCGATCCAGAGAAGTTATATGAAGGGATTATACGATAAACTGAATGTAGAGTTTAAAGTTTTTTATGTTGGTGAATATAAAAGTGCTACTGAAAGTTTTCGCAGGACCGATATGAGCCCGGAAGACCGTTTGCAGAATACCGTTTTGCTAAATGATATTTCAGGCGAATATTTATCTGATCTGAATAAGTCGACAGGTATTTCCGTGGATTCCTTAAAGATAATGCAGGATGATTTAAGTGTGATGAGCGCGCCGGAGGCAGTAAAATATGGCTTGGCGGACGGAATGAAATATGAAGATGATGTGAAGGATGAGATCAAGGAGAAATTAGGATATAAAAAGAAAGACGACCTGAAGATGATCACCTATTCGAAATACAAGGACGTTGTAAAATCGAAAAAAACTTCTCTGAATGAAAATAAGATCGCTCTGGTATTTGCAGAAGGAGAGATCAACGACAGCAAGGAAGATGAAGGAACGGTTGGCGGCGAAGCTTATGTGAAGATGCTGAGAAAGCTTGCAAAGGATGATGCAGTGAAGGGTGTTGTACTGCGGGTGAATTCTCCCGGCGGCAGTGCGTTTGCTTCCGAGCAGATCAATCATGAAATTGAAAAGTTGAAAGCAAAGAAACCGGTAGTTGTCTCTATGGGAAATTATGCGGCTTCCGGCGGATATTATATTTCTGCGAATGCAGATAAGATCATCGCGGAGCCGTCAACAATCAGCGGATCCATCGGAATTTTCGGGATCATTCCTAACTTTCGAAAAGCATTGAATGAAAAAGCCGGTGTAACATTTGATGAAGTAAAAACGGCGAAGCATGCGAATTATCTCAACCTTACCAACGACTGGGATGAAGTGGAATTGACAAAGATGCAGCAGCATGTTGAGTATGGCTACAGTGTTTTTCTCGACCGCGTGGCGAAGGGAAGAAAGATGGACACGGCGGCAGTGAATAAAATTGCACGCGGCAGGGTTTGGACCGGCGTTGATGCAAAGAATATCGGGCTGGTGGATGAATTAGGAGGAATGGAGCTTGCGATCCAGCGCGTGAAAGAACTGGCTAAAATAAAATCTGCGGATGTTGTTACTTATCCGAAAGAAAAAACATTGATGGAAAGTTTACTGAGTGGTTTTATGGGAGATGATAAGGATGATCAGACAAAGATGTTGAAGAACTTAACGCCGCAGCTTTTATATCTCAGGCAGCTGGAGCGTATTAAATCATTGGGGATTTTGAGATATAGCATGCCATATGAGCTCACGGTAAAATAATTTCACGCAAAGGCGCAAAGAAAAATAAAGGCGCAAAGATTAAGATTTGTACTTCTACGTAAATTTGGCTACAAATTATTTGAGCATTCCGACCGCAAAAGAGTTAGGTTTATGATGTTCCCAGTGATAGAAGTAAAAATAACGAAGGGCAGGCAATAGCATTTGCGTTGTTTTTATCTTCGGTTTTGAATAATTCGAAGAATCGAATTATTCAAAAATCACCTTAGAACATCATAAATGCTTTTTGGTTACTTTTTGGCATCAAAAAGTGACTTAAACTATAGCATTCTGCAAGAATGCGTATTAAAGTGTCATAATAAAAACAACCAACCTGAACGTTCCGTTAGTTACATGTTTATCCGCACCACCGCTGCTGGTATTGCAAACAAAATCACCTTCGAGGATATAGTAATCATTTCTCTGGATACTCGTTGTTTCGGTTTTAATGAACGTGATATTGTTGATCCTGAAATAATTTGCAGGAAAAGGATTGCTTGCCGCATCCTCGGAATCATAGTAATTACCATTATCTGAAAAAAGTATTCTTCCTCCAAACCCCGAAGCTCCCGGTGTATGTATCGGAAGTTTTCTGCCTTTTAAATTATTCAGACTATCGTTAGTGATATCATGATCGTCATTGATCAGCATGATACCCTGATCTGAAGAACCAACGTAAGACTCAATATTAGAGAACATGTAATACATTTCACTTCCCGTGTTTTCAAAATTTTTGGAAACGCCGTCCATTGAAAACCGCAAATATGTTTGTGTGTTTGTTGAAGGTGCAGTTGTTGTGGAGTTGCTTTTTTTCTTGCAGCCGCCGAAGGCAACCGCCAAAATTGCTAACGCGATAAATAGTTTATTTAATTTCATGATTTAATTTTGACCGCAAAGATAAAATTTAATTTGGTTTTACTTGAATAAGAAAATATAACATTTGTCATGAAATGATGTAGCAGGATGCTTATACCAGGAACACTTTACAGGATTTCTTAATACCTATGATTTCTTTTTGAGGAATTCTGTTTTCAGTACGATGCTCATGCCGTCTACTTTACAATCCACTTCTTCATCGTTGTCTGTAAGTTTTATTTTTTTGATCAGGGTTCCCTGTTTGAGTGTTACATTGCCGCCTTTCACTTTTAAACTTTTAATTAGCAACACGGAATCTCCGTCACTGAGTGTATTGTCGTTGCTGTCTTTTACGTTGCGCTCTTCCATTATAGTTTTATCTTTTTGTATTGAGGGTCGAAAGTTTTTTTCTTTCCCCAGAGTTCATCGAGATATTTTTTATCTGCGAGAATGACTGCTTCCAGCTTTAAAGATTTAGGTACTTCATCTTTTGCAATATCCTTTATCGGCGCTTTCGCGATCACTACGAGAATTTCGCTGCCAGGAGAATCTATTTCGAAACAGGTGATTGTAGTAAGGTCTGTTTCTGATTTGAGATACGACCTGTTGCGGTAAGAATAACCGATCGTGCCGAAAGTTTTGCGGATATCTTCGAGCGTAGTTTCGCCGAATTTAAAATCTGTGATGAGCGGTGTATTTGCTGTATTTCCCGGCGTCCAGTCGTTTTCCATGTATTTTACCACGCCATCTTCGGACGTAACGGAAAAATAATTCCCGTCGGCAGTTTTATATTTCGAAACATTATTATCGCTCTTGATGAGTTTTCCCGCAACAAGATTTTTTACATCTGCTGTTGAATTGATCTTGATGCCCATCATGGAAATATCCGTGGCGGTAACCGAAAAGGAGAGGAGTAATAAAAGGATCGTTTTCATGAATTTATTTTCTAGTATAAAGATAATGTTTTTTGTTGATGGTCAATGGTCGATAGTCCATGGTCCATAGTATAGCAAAGTTTGTACCACGACTATTTAATATACCAGAAATTTTTGTATAGAGCGGAATAGCTGTAACCATGACCATCAACTATCGACTATCGACTATTGACATAGCTCAACCAGTTTCCCCACTGTTTTCCAGTTCCGCGTTGTTGCAGTCACCTTTAATTTATTTTCAAAGAAGTTATTCGAGAGTTTTGTGTTGCCGTAACCATTTGGAATATGGAGATAGATTTCCTTGCCGCTGATGATAAATTCATCCGGTGAGAAATTATATTTTTTAATGGCTTCGAGATTTTCTTTTGTTGGAGCTTCTGCAAGAAAGGTAACATAAAGTCTTTCTTCGTCCGTATTTTTTTGTTTGAGATATGGATTAGATGTCAGCACTTTTTTCATTTCATCCACACTACGAATAATAACCGGTACTTCGAATTTATATTTTTTGGAAATGGCTTGTTCGATCTTTTGCGCGAGTTTGAGGTCTGTTTCTTTTTTGTATTTGAAAATAACATTCCCGCTTTGGATGTACGATATTACTTCACTAAAACCAAGCGATTCATATAATGCTTTTAAATCCGTCATCAGGATCTTCTTTTGTCCGCTGACATTGATACCGCGAAGTATGGAAATGTAGGTTTGCATGATATGAATGTAAAATTATGAGTTGAGAATTATGAGTTGAATACAGAAATCTGATTGTAGTAATTCCCTTTAATATATCATGGTATTTTTCACAGGTGATGTGTCGTTCCATAATTATATATATAGAACAATTCAAAATCGAGATCCAACTATTCAACTATTATTTTTTCAGTAGTGCTGTTTGAATTTTCTTCAATTTTCATAAAATAAATTCCCTTTGGTTGATCGGATAAATTTACTTCATCTTTGTTACTGAAATTAGAATTTTGAAATATTTTTTGTCCTTGTAAATTATAAACCGTAAGATTTAAAATTTTTTGTTCGATTCCTGTCAAGTGAAATATATTTGTGGATGGGTTTGGATATATAGAAATGTCCGAAATTTTCTTATTAATTACATGTGTTACATGTAATTTCTTAGCAATATACAAATCGTTAGAGGTCCATGCGCCATCTTGAGATCTTACAAATATGATCCATTCAAGATTATCAGCTACTGTAGGTTGTGTATTTGCAAGAATAGTATCATTAACACCTTGTATTTCGTGGAAAGTATTAAGATCGAAGGAATCTGAAATGTTTGTTCTGGTTAATTGATAAATGGATGTTCTCCAATCTATATGGCGCGCTGAGAAAATAAAACTACGTTCATCCTTTGAGAACTGTCCACCTAATATAATGTAGCCCGGAGGATTGGGCAAAATTCTGGTATAAGCAAATGAATCCGCAGCGATTTTATTAAATTCCAGTAAGCCAACATACTGTTGCAAATTAATATCATATGCTGAAAGATAAAGTTTATTCAACTCATTATTTAATGAAAGCGAATTTAATGCAATCTGAGAAAATGGATGAGATAATTTTATTTTTACAGGATTACTAAAAGTAGATTGAAGTGTATTTCGATGAGCATACCAAAGATCACCTAAGAACATATAAACCTCCAGCTCGTTGTTAGATAGGAAATATGAAACTCCTTGATTTTGCGCAATGGGCGCTGGAAAAAGAGAAAGTATAACAGGAGTGGAAAAAGCACTGTCAGAATTTATTCGCGAACTGACAACTAATTGGTTTGAATTTCCGCCACTGCAATAATATAACCTTAAGCCGTCAGGCGAGATCCAAGGAAAAGCATCCGCATGATTAGAATTATTTATTTCATTTAATGCGCGAACATCCTGATATGTACTTTGACTAAATAAATTTGCTGAAAGAAACATTAGCAAAGAGAATGTATATCTTGCCATATCACAATATAAGTTTAATTTACTTTTTAAAACACAAATTATTATAACTCATTATCTCCCCTCCGGATAACTACTCAATTCGAGTTTCATATCACCGAAGGTATTGCTTAAAGGGTAGGAGATGTAGGTAGCGACCTCGCCAACATTTTCTGCATACCAGTGCTTGATTACAATGATTTTATCCAGTTTGAGATTTGGAATATTTTCGTGCAGCTCTATTACATTTTTATATGGGACATCACGGATCATCGTATCCTTTATCACCGCCATCACTTTAAAAGTAATTTTGTCTGCATTTTTTCCAACAGTCCATGACGCTTTCAACGGCAGATAATTTTTCAAAAAAAGTTTTTCGGGTGAATATTTTTTTACATCATTTAATAAGATCCGTGAATAATAAAAACCGGTTACCTTATCAAACCGGATAATTTGTATCAGGTGATTATCATTATCCATCACCATAAAATATTTTTTATGATCTACAGTTGCCGTATCGGTAATGTGGTAATTAAATGTTTGTGATTTTGCGAGCGGATAACTTTTTTTCTTATCGCCGTTGCTGAAAGGCTCAAACGTAGAAGAAGTATAAGTCCATTCATTTCCTTTCTTCAGCGGAAAATATTTCGGCTTTTGTGGAGCAGTAGTTTGTGCAACAGTATTCGAAATGATACAAATGGTCATGGCAAAAAGAAATGTCTTCATTTAGCTTCCGCGTTTACTGCCGCCCTTGAATGTACCGCGGTTAAAGCCTTTTGCGTTCACGCCCTTACTCGCGCCGCCGCCGCCAAAGCTTCCCTTAAAATTGGTGCCGCCCTTGCCGAAACCGCCGCCGCTGAACGAGCTTCTTTTATCACCTTTCTTTTCTTCCGATTTATTTACGATGATCGTGCGTCCCATCACTTCTTTTCCATCAAGTTCCTTGATCGCCTTGTTTGCTTCAGCGGCATCGGGCATTTCCACAAAACAATATCCCTTGTTCTGACGCGTGATCTTATCGATAATAATTTTCACGCTGTCTACTTGTCCGAATTTTTCGAAAAGGTCGCGTACTTCCTGTTCCTTGATCTTAAATGGCAAACTGCCTACAAAAATATCCATGATTTTTTATTTTTCTTGCTGTAAAAGTAAGGATAATTTCGGGTTCAGGCATAAAAAAAATCCCGGAATTACTTCCGGGATCAACATCCATAAACTTATGAAATACTCCTGCACAAAACCAGTCTAAAGACATGAGGGATCAAGAGTATTCTATCTGCGCCATCAAAAGCATACATAACAGATAAAAAAAACGGTTTGCGGTTACGCAATCCTCAAATTTTTATGCCTTGATGGATTTAATGATCTTATTGAACTCATCATAAGAACGAAGCTTTGCTAAATTCGGATCATTTTGTGCCTGGTCGCCATTGTTAAAGCCAGTTCTTACTGCTTCTTTCAGCGCTTTTAATGCTTTGTACATTTCGTTGGTTTGCGTGTAAGCAATCGCTTGGTTGTACATGATGGAAGAGTAAACGGCTTTGTAATTTGCCCTTTCTTTTTCCGGCAGCTGGCTGTAACTGAGCAGCCATTTGTCGATAGTTTTGCTTGCGTAATCGAATTTGTTTTCGCTGATGTACTTGTCAGACATCGTCTTCATTTGTTGTGAGTACGATTCGAATTGCGTGCTGTTGATTTCAGGTTTTGCGATAGATAAGAAGACAAAGCTCCCCAGTGCTATCAGTAGTGATAACTTTTTCATTTTAATTTTTTTAAGTGTTTTAGTAAAGAAATTTGTTTATCCGTAGTGAACGCTATTTCCTTCGCGTTCCGAAATTCATTTAATCATTTGTGTTAAAGACAAGCAACTTATTACAAGGTTGCCTGTCGTTTAATACTTTTTAACTTTAATCGATGGCAACTAATTCTCCGTTCACCATTTTAAATATATAGTGCTCCCTGTGCAGAGGATCATCCAGCATCTGGTCGATTGAATCCTGCATTTCATCCTGTCTTGCATCCATCTCTTCCTGGGCAGCATCCATCTTTTCACGAGCTTCATCTATTTTCTGTTGTGCCTTGTCGAGCTCTGCATCTGCATTTTTATTTGGATCGATGTTGATCGTAATATTAGCCGGAGGTGTTGGCGGTGTTGGCGGATGAGGCATTCTAATCACGATCCTCCTTTCTTGTCTTCTCGATGCATGTTTTATATTATCCCAGTTGATCGCAAGCTTGCCGACATCCATGAAGTTTTCAGTGCGCTCATCCCATCGTATAACTTTTCCTTCCGGCACGTACACTTTAATTTTCAGTTTCTGATTTCTGAATTTCACTTTGTTGTTATCGCCAAACTGTATGTAAGGATCGATAACGATCTTGTTGTTGATCTGCGTGATACTGTGTGTAAATGATGTGGCATTGTCTATGGCATCTTTATCTGATGAGCCGCTCGCTGAATATTCCTTCACCACCGTAAATGAATCCGTAAGGCTTGGGTATATTTCAATATCCACTTTTATTATCCTGTCTTTATGTTCAGAAACAAAATCCATCAGGTCGTGAATGCCGTTGATGTGTACATCGTTATAATCTTCATCCCTGATTCCCGGGTTCATCATTAACTGTAATGTGTCTGATTGATAAGCATAGTTAAGCGGGAAGGTTTGTGTTACTCTCTTTTTATTGCTGGTAATTTCTTTTGCATGATAGCCGCTGATATTGACGAGCAGGATACCGAACATAAACAAACCGAATAAAGGAAACAATACTCTTTTAGTGAGTGGTTTTGATTTTTTAGACAACACATGTACCGAGGCGAGGATAATAAATATGATAGGGATAAAGCATAGCAGCAACACACCGATCCCGAGGAACCATCCGTCTGAAGAATTGTTGAAGAATACAGAGTTAATTACAGGGATATTGAATAAAGCGAGGATAGCTAATACGATCAATGCGATCAAACATCCGAACAAACCGAGACCAAGTGCTACAACGATCACGCCTAATATGACGATCACAATTCCCATCAGGATCTTAAAGAATATTTTTACGCCTGCACCCAGAATCGACATCAATTTATCTATCCCACTTTTATTGGATTGATGTATATTGGATGTTTCTTCTCTGACCGTTTTCTGAATATTTGAAAGCGTGATGGCTTCACCCTTCATTTCCAATTTTTCTGAAGAAGTTACCGCTTCAGGGATCACGAACCATAAAATCGGATAGATGAGGAATACCCAGAATCCGAAAGTGAAAATGGTTAACAGGATAAATGCGATCCTGATCCATATCGGATCGCTGATCCCAAAATAATTGGAGATTCCTGCACATACTCCCGCAACCAGCGAGGTATCCGTATCGCGGTATAATCTTTTTTTCTTCTTAGTATAGACCGTTTCTGTTTCAGCAGCAACTGTATGTTCACCACCACGGTCGCCGTCGAACTCCTGCGGGTTGCCCATCATATTTACTACTTCTACCGTATCTTCTTTATTTACGATATAGTTTTTTCCTTTCGCCAGGAATAATTCGGCAAAGCGGGCTTCAATATCACGGATGATCTCATCTTTCTCTTCTTCATCTTTATAAAAGCTGCGAAGTGAATTGAAATACCCGGATAAATGTTCGTACGCGTCTTCGTTGATGTTGAAGATTTGTCCTGCGAGATTTATATTGAAAGTCTTTATCATGACATTTGTTTTTAAGTGTTTTTTATTTTTGCTTATTGGAGATTGTTCCTGTTTTATAAATTGTTTTCATTTTTGTGATAATGTGTTGCTGCATCTGCTGCCTTCGACAATTCATTCCATGTATCCTTTAATTCTTCGTAGGCTGTTTGTCCTTCTAAAGTTAAGGTGAAATATTTTCTCGGCGGTCCCCCTGTGGATTCTCTCCATTCGTAAGTAAGCAAACCTGCATTTTTTAACCTGGTGAGCAGCGGGTAAACAGTGCCTTCCACTACCAGCATGTTTGCGGTCTTCAATGCGTCTAAAATATCGGAAGCGTAAACTTCTCCGCGAGATATGATACCGAGTATGCAAAATTCAAGTATGCCTTTGCGCATTTGAATTTTTGTATTTTCGATACTAAACGCTGATGATTGTTGTGTTGTCATAAATAAGTTGTTTTTATTTTGTCAATGTTAACTTCATAGAATATACCTTTCCCGGTACGATATTGAAATCATAGGTAGAGCTTTCGATGAACCTTACTACTTCAGATTTTGCTTTGTCGCTTTGAGCGTTGATATACGTGATGTACGCTTTGCCGTTTTCTGCGATGATGTAGTCCACATCTACGGAAACTGCTTCATCTTCAGATTTTGTGTTGTTAACGAGATCGCCGGTGAAATTCATTTTTTCCACTACGATCTGGTTGCTTTGTTCCTTCATGTTTTTTGCACTTTTTGCGGAAACGTTGTCGGTGAGTGCAGGTAACATTATAAATGTGAGTGCTGCGATAATTAAATTGTTCATGTTTGGTTATTTTTATTTTTTTTGTTTACCTAGTAATTGACAATGCAAATATATGCACAAAACAATGAACTATGCAACACATAGTACTGATATTTAACATTATATTTTTCAATGAATTGATTATCAATACTAAAAAATTTTAAATTTTTTTCAGAGAGACGACATTTTAGAATATTTTTGCCAAAAATCGGCTATCTTTGTTTCGTGAGATTCAAAATTTTTATACTATTTGGCGCTTTTTTTTCCTTTTCAGGGCGAATAAAAGGGGATGATAACTTCAACCGCACCCCTTATTCCACCATTTACACGCACTTACACTACCTCCAGACCAGCGAATATGATCCTATAACGTCTTCGAAAGCATTCAACTTAAATAACAGGAAACAAGCGGAAAAAATGGCTATTCAGTTGAAGCAGATACTGGATGGAAAAGGCATATTTATCAAGCTTGCGACCGTACCGGATGATTCGAATTATTCAGACAGCTCGATGCATAAGCCGGTATACATTTTAAACAACAAGGTGCCGCAAATTTATCTCGAAAAAAAGGGAACCAAATGGTTTTATTCGAGGGAAACAGTAGAAGCTATACCTTTTTTGTATAAGCTCGTTTATCCTTTCGGATCGGCCGTATGGGTAAAATTGCTTCCATTCAAATCCGGACAAACATTTTTAAAGTTGCATTACTGGCAATGGTTAGGATTTGCATGTATCATCGGAATATTCTTATTGTTTTATTTTTTGTCGAGATACTCTTCTTATTTGCTCATTAAAAAAATTGTAGAGCATAAAATTTCAAATCCGTTTGATGATCTCGATCTTTTAAAAAGCCTCGCTAATTTATTCAGTCTTGTAGTTGGTTTTTTTCTTGTGCAATTATTTTTGCCCACGTTATTATTAACTACACAATTATCCGCATCGCTTACAAAGGCAGTGATGCTGGTGTCCGCTATTGTTCTCATTTTATTTATTTACAGGATCACTGAGCTTGCTACGCGTTATGCGGAGCAGCTTGCAAAGCGGACGCCGAGTGCCCTGGATGACCAGCTGGTGCAGGTGTTGCGGCGGTTTGCGAAATTATTTATTATCCTGTTTGGCGTGTTTTATATCCTGCGCATACTGGATGTGAATTTAACAACGGTTATTGCAGGGATATCTATCGGCGGATTGGCTATAGCGCTTGCAGCACAGGATACGGTAAAGAATTTTATCGGCTCGCTGATGATCTTTGCAGATAAACCATTCAGAATAGGAGATACGATCAGCGGAGATAATTTTGAAGGGACTGTTCTGGAAGTCGGCTTCCGTTCTACCAGAATAAAAACAGGAAATGATTCCGTGATCACAGTGGCAAACGGGAAGCTTGCAGACATGACGATCGATAACAAAGGATTTCGTGTTTTTAAAAAATTTAAAACAGATCTTGCGATCTCTTATGACACGCCTTTGTTTAAAGTAGAAAAATTTATTGAAGCGATCAGGAACATACTGGTAAAATATCCTTACATCAAAAATACTTCAATCGATGTGTTCCTGACCAATATCCAGGCTTCAGGATTAATTATCACTGTCGGCTACAAATATAAAGTGTACAATAACAAGGAGGAATTACAGCACCGTGAGTTCATCCTGCTGCAAATACTGCGCCTGGCAGATATGCTGCACATAAAGTTATTTGAACAGAGCCAGATTTTTTTCGATACAAAAAAAGAAGGAACGCCTTCCACTACACCGGAAGATGTTGAACAGCAACTTGAGAAATTCTTCATTGCTTACACAACGCAGATCACGAATAAGATATAATGATGAATGTTGTATGTTGAATGTTGAATGTTGAATGAGGGAGGCATTTAAAATTCAACATTTATCATTCAACATTCTTTACGCATCCCCTGCATCGTCTTGATAAGTGGGACTGCTGAAGTGCTAATTAAATTATGAATAGTGCCGTTGGAATTCATTCATCATTCAGCATTCAACATTATCTAATCAGGGTAACAGTTCCCTTGGTTGTGATCTTTTGATTTCGGAGGATATCAAAATATTGCAGTGTCCATAAATAAGTGTCCACCTGCGCGGTTCCGTTATTGTAATCTCCTGTCCACGCACTTGCAGGATCACCGGTAGAAAATACTTCAGCGCCCCACCTGCTGAAAATCGAAAAGGAATAATCTTTAAAGAACACGCACCTGTTGAACGGCAGGAAGACATCATTCATGCCGTCATTATTCGGTGAAAATCCCGTAGGTACATAAAAATTACAGCTGCAATCCATCGTTTGAATATTGATCGTATCGCTTGTCGATGTGCAGCCGTCATAAACTTTCACATAAAAAATTCCTTCCGTACTAATATCAAATTGCGGCTGCGTACTGTTGTCCTGCCATAAATATTTTGCATAGGAAGGATAGCTCACCGTAAGTAAAATATGGTCTTCCTCACAAATGGTCGTATCGTTCCCGAGGTAAACATTTTGCAAAGAATCGCGAACAGATAAATTGGTAAGCACAATACTATCGCACCCAAAAATATTTTGTAAAGTATCAATATAGTTTCCCGCCTGCGAGACACTGCTTCCGCCGGGTAAAAGAAAACTTAGACCTGCACAAATAGTTGTGTCAATATTTTTTTGATGGACAGGATTAAAAATAATGTGCGAATATAAAATGCTGTCGCATCCAACACTGTTTAGCAGTTTCACGGAGTAATCTCCTGAGGCAGTAACTGTCTGACCGTTTTGCAAAATATATTTTTCACCGGAACAGCGTACAGCTGAATCAAACGATTCACTTTTCAAAAGAACATTAATTGCGATCAATAAAATACTATCACATCCCACGCTGTTAACTAATGTATCAGAATAATTTCCCTGCACAGAATATTTTTTATTGTTGATGATGAATGAATCACCTTCACAAATATTTGCACTTACATTTTTAAAGGTTGGAACTGTTGCGCGGATCACCGTAGTGTCACGTATATCAGGCGTGCACGAAGTTTCATCGCTGATCGTTACAATGTAGATAGAGTCTTTCAGATTTTTTAATGTCGCTGTTGTATCACCCGTATTCCATAAATAATGTACCGTGTTTGATGCCTGTGTGATGGTAATATCTATTTGTCCGTTTGCAGAGCAGCTTGCATCCCTTGTAGCCTTTGTATACATTATAGGAAGAATACCGGGACAAGGCAAATAACTTACGACAACGGTGTCTTCTGAAATGCAATGTATCGCCGTATCAACAATACTCCAGACATAAGTGTATTGCCCAGGAAAAACATCTATAGTTACCCGTGTTTTCGGGTCGTGAATATCAGCAAATATGGAATTGCCTGAACTCGGCGCGATCTGCCGCCATGTACCGATAGCGCCGTTGATCGCCAGGTTTGCCTGCAGGTTTGCAAAGGTCGTATCTGTTGCGTAGTCAATTCCTGCATGTGCCGTGACCACACTGCTGCTGAAATCAGCGACAAACAATGATTTTGAAATATTACAGGTCAGGTAATGCATTACCACTGTAAACGTATCATCCCCGGTCGGGTAAGTATACACGATCGGAGTGTTTCCCAAAACATTTCCATTTTTATCCGTCCAGGTATAAGTGGTATTTAATATATCCGGCGCAATCAATTCTACCTGTCCGTTGCATTTCTTTTTGAATGTCGGTTGAAAATCCACACTGAGCACTTCCGTTGAATAATCTGTGCTGATACCACACACATCGCTTACCCTGAATTGCTGGGTGCCTAATCCAAGGTTATTATAAATCACGAAAGTTGAATCGGTGATGACCTGCGGGGTTGCGGAATTCAATATCTCGTAAGTATATGGCGGCGTTCCGCCGGCAACCGTTGCTTTCACCGTTGCATTATTGCCATTGCAGATCAAGCCATAGGTAGCAGTTAAAGACGGTCGGGTGTAGAATGGCGTTGTAATTGTTTTCTTAAAGAAGTTGCAATTGCGGTCACCTTTGTAAATCAAATCGTACGTGGTTGCATTCTGAAGATTGGGAAAAACGCCCGAAGTGTTATATGCGATCAGTGTATTCGTTCCCGGTACCCTGATATTATAATCCATCAAAGGAATATCACAAACCGTAAAAAAATATTTATTGCCAATGCTGTCTATATATGCAGAATCTACAGGTGCTGATGCTATAATCAAGGCATTACTCGGACATCCGGCTTTTACATCTGAAATAAAATTATAGTATTTAGGCAGGTACAATTCCTGTTCACTGCAGCCATCTTTCAATATATATTTTCCCGTATCTAACCCGGAAAAAGTTTCAGCGTTCTGCATGTTCACACCATTTCCTGTCAAAGTGTAAGTCGTATGTTTTACATTATTTATCAATTTCACATTCCATGCAAACATGCATTGCGAACCTGACACACGAACAGAAGGTGTGATACAAAAACGCATAGTATCCGTAAAGCTCCGCCCGGGTGAATATCTGACGGTGTCGGAATTGCAATCGGAAATTCTTGCATATATCCAGTATGTTTTTGGCGGCACAGGATTTACC
The DNA here is from genome assembly GCA_028288625.1 of Bacteroidota bacterium. GTDB lineage: Bacteria > Bacteroidota > Bacteroidia > Chitinophagales > JADIYW01 > JADJSS01. The sequence goes on from JAQBNI010000104.1 coordinate 25,800, forward strand.
AGCCCGGTAGTATTGGTTTGCAGAATGTTGAACGAAGAATCCATCAATACAAAATCCCTGACTGAATAGAATTTCGGGATCACACCATGACCGCATTGCTTTTTTATTTGTAGAGAAACTGCGAAGGAAACTTCATTACATGAATTGGGAAAGATCCTTATTAGAGGTCTCACCGGACTTATAGTATCATATATCGTGGTATCACAGGCATATTCATGCGCGCCTACTTCATAACAGCTGTCGTTGCTGAGATTTGAAAATGTGCCCGTAGAATTTTGCGCAATAAAATGTCCATTCAGATCTTTTAATGTATAAACTACTGTCGTATCGATATCGCAATCTTTTTCCAGGTAAAACATAAGGCTGTTACAGCTTTGAAACTTATGTACCGAAAGCTCGCTGAAGCATTTTTTTTCATAATAGAATGAATCGTCAACTTCATCACCGCATGCATTTGTGATCTTGTATTTATATAATCCGTTTTGCAGCCCGGTTACACTTATTACACTTGAATCGGTTTTCACGGCGTCTGTTACATCAAAAGAAGTGGGACCCGAAACTGAAAAATATCTTGTTGGTGGAAATGACCGTTGTATATTGTCGATCTTGTACACCGAAGAAATATTTAGTATTCCTTTCTTGCATCCGCTGGAATCCATTTTAATGATCTTCATCCGCCTGATCTCTACTGTATTTTCAAATCCGCAGCTGTCCATCAGCCCTGCCATTATCGAGTCTGCGGGTATCGGAAAATTTTGTACGGTTGTACTTCCGGATGTAACGCCATTGGCAAAATATTGGTAAGGTAAACCATTTCCGCTTCTTACATTCGTTATTGTCACTCTGTGATCCTTAAAATTTATACATCCGATATCAAAGGTATATTCCGGTGATGGACAAACATGATCTGTCGCCGTTATATTACATTTTTCCGTGATCCGGATTGCTATATTTTTTTTACACCTGTTGATGTTTTAAAAATTACCCGTTGTGTTCGTTTGATAATAGCCCTGACCAAAGCCAATGAAGCTATATCCTCCGTTTCCATTGATCACTGAATTTAAAATAATGGATTTTGTATTATTTGAAAAATCAGGAACGCAGGAATATGTGGCATCAATAATTACATTATTTACAACAACGTTTTCCGAATAAAAATTGCTGCAGCTGTCATAGACACGGAATAAATAATTTCCCGGCTGCATGCAGGAAAATGAATTGGAATCCGTTGGCGGTAAATAGGAGAGTCCGCCGTCCGTTGAATAAGTAAACGTGTATGGCGGCTTTCCATTCAGCGGTGTAAGGACGATCGATGACTGCTGCTGCATATGTGAAAACGAAAGCGGAATATAATTTCCGGGTATTGCAACCGTGTTGGTCGCGGTGAGATTATTATTATCAATTACACGTATCGTGTAAGTTCCGGCAGGAAGGTTATTAAAAACATTTGAATTCTGCACAGGTCTTATGATTCCGGAAGAACTCGAAACGATCTGGTAATAATATGTTGGGATCCCACCTGATACAGTAATGTCAATAGTGCCATTTGCACTGCAGGTGGAAGGGGTGATGGACGTGGTAAAAGAAAGTTGCGCGTAAGTGACAGATGTAAAAAATAGCAATACCAACAGGAGAATATTTTTTCCTGATCTCAAGTGGTGCAACACATTTTTTTGGAGCGTATAAAAATGATCAAACATTTTATTTTATATTAGAAAATTGCTACTATTCAAATTTAGTATTCCTACAACCGGATAGTTTATATTTGTACGTATTTTTAGAATGAGCTATAATTGCGTTACGCTATAGCGTTGAATGTAACCGACAGATAACAATGAAGTTAGTAAAATAATTTGGCGTAAATGATAAACAATAAGTAAAATTTGTATAATTTTTTGAAATTTGAAAAGCTTTTTAAAATGAGAATAGTCTGCATTGCATTATGTTTTTTCTTTATCCTCGTTACAGTTGAATTTGCTAACGGACAAACCTTATTGCAGGATCTTCCGAATATATACGATCCATCTGTTTCATTATTACAAAGTACATATGATAGAACGGGGTTGAATGACGATCACATTACGCCGCAGTTTCATAATTATTACGATGTCATTCCGCAGGGAAAAGTAAATAATCCGGGCGGTACGTCGACGAATAAAAAAGAATATGTGATCTGTAATATTACAGGTCCGGCAATAGTGGAGCGATTCTGGATGATCACCTTTCCGCTGAATTTTGATGCGCGCTTTCGCTTTTATTTTGACGGAGAAATATCACCCAAAATCAATAAATCGTTTAATGAATTTTTTATTGCACAAACTATTCCCTTTGTAAAACCATTGGTGCAGAATATTTTTGAATCCAGCGGTGGTTTCTGGTCTTACATAAAAATACCTGTAGCAAAATCGCTGATCGTTACTATTGATACGGCTGCTGTTTTTTGCCAGTTCGGCGTGCGGCAATTGCAAAGAGATACAGTTATAGAAAGCTGGCAATTGGCGCAGGATAATTCCTATCTCACTAATGAATTTAATAAAAGCGGAACTTATCCGAAAAATAATTTAAATCAAACAAGTAAGGACAGTGCAATTTTAAACTTACTTCCGGGACAAATCACTTCTGTATTTTCTAAAACAGGAAATTATTTAATAGATGCGATAAAAATGTCGCTTCCGCTGGATTATACTTACTCCACTTTTGTAAAGGACAAAGGGAATTTTCATAAAGGCACCAGCAAATTCACATTGAATATAAATGGAAATGCAGACACGGTTTTGCTGATCAAAAGAAGCAATAAATTTTACCAGCTCGCTTTTGATTTTAATTCATTATCAGAGAATGCAATTATTAAAGTGGATAACCAGCTTGCGGGATCATGGCAGAATGCAGGTTACAGAACTTACCGACCCTGGGAAAATGACACGTTTAGAATACCTAAGAATTTATACCAGGGAAAGAGCAGTATTACGGTAGAAGCTCAATATTTAAGCGGAGAGCCGTGGAATGAATATTATTACTGGATAAGCTGCGATCATATGATAACTGATTCCCTGGATGTTGCTACAACAGCCAGTGAAACTGCACATAACTATTCTGTCAGCAATGTACAAACGAACTTATATAAGGAGATCAACAATCGTTATGATGCGCCCACTGCTGTAAAACAGAAAAATAAGCAGATCCTTGATTCATTGTATGTAAAGATCTTTTTTGATGATGAAGCCCAACCTTCTGTAAATGCTCCTGCAGGTTTATTTTTTGCAACCGGTGTCAATGATGCTACTTATATGAAATCAATACCGTGCGGAAACGTAAATGGAGAATTTTACAATTACTTTTCTATGCCGTTTTGGAAAAATGTCCGGATAGAATTAGAGAACAGGAGTCATCAAACTATCATAAATGCAGAGATAAATATTTTTTCTTCTGTGAATAGTTATGAGAAAAAAGAAACGGGATATTTAAAGACATATTTTAATAAAGGAACCAAGGGTTTTTCAGATCGAACAGACTATTTAGTCGCAGATATAACAGGAAAGGGGAGATACGTCGGCACGGTGATAGAAGCGGATCAGAATAGCGATACCTCCTTTTGCTGGCTCGAAGGCGATGAGCGGATTTATGTGGATGAAGCCAGAACGCCTGTATTTTATGGCACCGGTACAGAAGATTATTTCAATTCTACATTTTATTTTTATTTGGATGAATACAGCCTGCAGCAAAGTGGCATGACGAATTCAGACCTGTATTATCATAAATCGATGTACCGTTTTCATTTAACGGATCCTATCAACTTTCAAAAAAATATCCGCTTCCAGATTGAGCATGGAGATTACAATAATAAATTGGGAAATTACCAGTCGCTGGCTTTTGCTTATGTACAGCCATCAAATTATTTACTGACAGATTCCATAGATGTAGGAAATACGATCAGTGAGCAGCAGCATCAATACATTACCCCGAATGGTAAGATCTATATCGACAAAATATCTGCTTTTGAAGGCGAGAAGTATACAGAGTTATTAAGACAGGATGGTTATTCTATTTCTGATTCCACGCAATTCAGGGTAAACATTTCATCTCAGAATAAAGGTGTCCGCTTGCTGAAAACGTTTGACTATTCCATAAAGAACCAGGCTGCGAATGTATTTGTGGATGATAGCCTTGTTGGACAATGGCTGAATGCAGGTTTCAATACAACATCGATGTTCAGGGAAGAGTATTTTGTTATACCGGAAAAATATACTGCGAATAAATCCACTTTACAAATAAAAATGGTGAATGTGAATGTCTCTTCACGCTGGACAGAATTGTATTACAAGGTTTATTCTGTAGTGGATTCGTTTGTAATTTCGACAGGAAAAAATTCAGTAACCGCTCTTTCCTATAAGATATTTCCAACAATTACTAAAAATAAAGTAACGATCCAAACAAATGATGAACGTGTGACATCATATGTAATAACTAATAGTTTCGGGGACTTAATTACCAATATAAATGTGGATCCGAAAAGTTTTACGACTACAATTGATCTGTCACATTCTCCC
>JAQBNI010000106.1 GCA_028288625.1 Bacteroidota bacterium
AAATCCTTTACGGTTGTACGCGGTATGTACAAGGTCAATTTTATCAATAGGTGATTCGTAAGTTACCACATGTGTGCCGGGTACATTTTCTTCCCGTTTTGAAATGATCGGCAAAACCTGTGCATCCTTAGTTGAATTATTTTCCCACGAAGTTTTTCTTTCAATCCGTTTAAGGATATCCAGTGCTGCATGCAAGGCAGTTCCGCTCGGCGCATCTTTTTTTTCTGTGTGATGGATCTCCTCGAGACTGATATCATATTCATCGTGATGATTCATGATCTGCGCTAAACTCCTGTTCACTTCAAAAAAAATATTTACACCAATGCTGAAATTTGGTGCAAACAGAAAAGCTTTGTTTTTTTCAATGGCGATATTCCTGATCTCTTCCAGTTCGTCTGTCCAACCCGTGCTGCCAACAACTACAGGCACACCGGCTTCGAAACACCATTTTATATTTTCAACAGCAGTATGTGGTGAAGTGAATTCAATTGCAACATCTACCTGTTTTAATTCGTCTATAGTTACAGTCTTACGGTTATCGATATCGATGATGAGCGCAATATCTAAATCTTTTTTTCCGGAGCGCGCATTTTTTTCTTCAGCAATCTCCTGTATTGCTTTTCCCATTTTACCGTAGCCTATCAGCGCAATTTTCATAATGTTTAATAGAAATATTTTTTTGTGAAATTATTTGAAGTTCAAATTTACGGCTAATCCCGTATAAAATGAATTGTCAAAAGAATTTATTTGGGGCTTTATTTTCATTGATAATTTATCGGATATATCGAACGAATGCAAATGTGCATCCACAACAGCATCTACAATAGATAAGCCCCACACCAATGCCGTTCCAAAGGAGGCGAGCTGTACATTTCGCCGGTAAGTATTCCGGTATGTTTCTATTTCACTTACATCGAGCTGATCCACCGGAGAAGGATTCGGCACACTATCATATGCATTCCTGATGTAGCCATTATACTCCCGTAATTTTTTCACATTTGCCGCAACAAAATAAATTACAGCGCCCATCAGTCCGTATACAATAGGCAGCTTCCAGTATTTTTTGTTGTAGATCTGTCCAAGCCCCGGGCATGCTAACGCCCAAAGCGCAGCTTTTTTCGGCGAGTAATGTGTCGTATCTATTTTGCCGTGCTTTCCTTTCGGGACATCTATATTTTGTGAAGATTTCTGGTTCGTTTTTTGATTCTTCAGAAATGACGCCCTGAATAATGAATCCTGAAAATTTCTGAGTGTATCCAAAAGTGATTTACGTGTAGTATCAACATTTGATTTAAAAATGGAATCCGGCGGAGGAATTACTTTAAGCGGCGCATTGATCGTATCGTCAGGATGATAATATTGCGCATTCGCTGCAAACAACAGGAACATGAAACCGGGAAGCAATAAAAATTTTAGAATACGGCTGTCTATTTTAAAAAACAAAAAGAGATAATTTTTGGTTTGCAGCATTTACAAATTTACAATAATTTATTCCTTTTCAATAATATCGAGTAGCCGGTTGAGGTCCGAAATGGAATAGAAAGGAATGATGATCTCCCCTTTATCTGCTGTTGTTTTTTTGATCTTCACCTTGGTTTCGAAAATGTCCATCAGTTTTGCCTGTACATTTTTATATGCGCCGGGCAATGGCTGTTCTTTCTTTTCAATTTTTTTATCGCGTCCCGAAGATAACAACCGGACAAGCTCTTCCGTTTTTCTAACAGATAATGATTTTGAATTGATCTCTTTTAAAACATACAACTGTTTATCAATTTCAGGAATACTGATGATCGCTCTCGCATGTCCCATCGACAATACTTTATCGCGAAGCGCTTTTTGTATTTCCGGCGGGAGTTTTAATAAGCGGAGATAGTTGGTGATCGTTGATCTGTCCTTTCCTAAACGATCACCCAAATTTTCGTGCGTCAGATCGCATTCATCTATCAATCGCTGGTAGGTGAGGGCAACTTCCATTGAATTCAGGTCTTCACGCTGAATGTTTTCTATCAGCGCCATCTCTACAACTTCCTGGTCGTTTGCCGTACGCACGTATGCCGGGATCTCTGATAATCCTGCCATTTTTGAAGCGCGCAATCTTCGCTCGCCGGAGATCAATTGATATTTTCGGTCAGATATTTTCCGTACGGTGATCGGCTGTATTACGCCGTGTACTCTTATAGAATTCGTCAGCTCTTCCAATGCCTGCTGGTTGAAATCTGCACGCGGCTGAAACGGGTTAACTTCGATTTGTTCCAATCTTATTTTCGGAACTGTATTGATAATGGAATCTTCGTCCGTTGCACTGATCTTCAACACTTCCGTATCGTCATCGATATCGGATAACAATGCGCGAATACCTTTTCCCAACGCATCTTTTTTCTTGCTCATTATCATATTAGTTTATCGTTTATTAATTTAAATTTTTATCTGTGAGAGATGGAATCCCTATTTCATCTGTTTCAATAAATTTATCTTCCATCGGGATACTCGTCAAGCCGTTGTTTTGTAAAATTTCTCTTGCAAGATTAAGATAGTTGATCGCGCCCTTGCTTTCCGCATCGTACATAATGATCGGCTGTCGCAAGCTCTGCGCTTCGCCCAGGCGTGTGTTGCGGTGAATGATCGTATTGAAAACACTATTTTCAAATCTTCTCTTCACCTCAGAAACTACCTGGTTTGACAGGTTCAGCCGCTGATCATACATCGTCAGTAATATACCTTCAATGGCGAGTTCTTTATTCAACCGCGATTGCACGATCTTGATCGTATTCAATAATTTCCCCAATCCTTCCAAAGCAAAATATTCGCATTGAACCGGCACAAGTACAGAGTCAGAAGCAGTTAATGCATTTACGGTAATTAATCCAAGCGACGGTGAGCAATCGATAATGATAAAATCATATTTCTTTTTCAAATCGCTGATAATATCTTTTAATATTTTTTCCCTGTTCGGATGATTGATCAATTCAATTTCAGCGCCCACAAGATCCAGGTGTGACGGCAGCAAAAATAAATTCGGCGTATCCGTTTCCATGATAATATCTTTCGGTTTTACCGCATCGATCAGGCATTCATACAAGCTTACTTTTATACTTCTCGGATCGAAGCCGCAGCCACTGGTGCTATTCGCTTGCGGATCCGCATCTATCAGTAATGTCTTATGTTCCAGTATCGCAAGACTCGCTGCCAGGTTAATGGCAGTAGTCGTTTTTCCAACGCCGCCTTTTTGATTTGCTATGCTTATTATTTTTCCCATTGTAGTTGTGTTATAACTTATATCTCGATTGTTTCTCTGATTCCCATTAATATTAATTCCTTTCCTTTCTCTGCAAATTTTTTCTTTGCGTCTTCGTGGTTGATCACAATGTAACCGAATGTATCGTAATGCACGCCAATCACTTTGTTGCATTGTACAAATTCAGCAGCCATCACTGCGTCATCGGCGCCCATCGTAAAATTGTCGCCGATCGGCAGTACTGCAAATTTCAACTTTGCCCATTTCGGGATCAGCTGCATGTCCATTGTCAATGCTGTATCGCCGCTATAATAAAAATCACCTTCATCCGTATTGAAAACAAATCCAAGCGGATTCGCACCGTAAGTGCCGTCTTCAAAACAGGAAGAATGCTGTGCAACCACACATTTTACGGATCCAAAATCTGCTGTCCACTTTCCGCCGGTGTTCATCGGTCTGAAATTTTCAAGTCCTTTTTTTGAAAGCCATTGATACAATTCAAATGCACAAATGATCGTTGCCTTTGTTCTTTTGCCGATCGCCACTACATCGCCGGTATGATCCGAATGCGCATGCGAGATCACGATATAATCACATTCGATCTTTTCGATATCTATGTTTTTAGCAAGATCGTTTTGCGTTATAAATGGGTCGAAGAGGATCTTTTTTCCTTTAACTTCTACCAGAAAACTGGCGTGTCCGTAATACGTAAGTTTCATAATTTAAATATACAGCAGCGAATGAAACTTTTTAATTGTTCCACGCTCAAAAATAAGAGATAAAATGCAGCATTTTTGTGCAAGTTATCAAGGAAATAGTCCCACGTTTTGTGGATAAAATTTAAAATCTTGTGAATGAATAGGTTTTACTTTTATGAAAATTAATAGATAGATGCTTACAATTTTTCATGGAACTGCGCGACCGCAAAGTAATTCGCGGAAGATTGCCAATTTTTATCATGAATTATTAGAAGAAAGAAATGTTCCACACCAGTTTTTTACGTTGGAAGGACTGGATAAATCGATTTTCAGCAAGACTTACCACGACGAAAAGTCACCCGAGCAGGCGCATATCGAAAAGGATATATTAGCGCCGACAAAAAAATATATATTTATTGTTCCTGAATACAACGGCAGTTTTCCGGGTATGTTTAAGGGATTTATTGATTCCACGGATGTTAAAAGCTGTTTTTATAACAAAAAAGCGTGCTTAACGGGTGTTGCAGAAGGAAGGGCAGGAAATCTTCGCGGCATGGAGCATCTCACCAATATTTTCAATCACATAAAGATGGATGTGCTGCATTTTAAAATTCCCATTTCACAGGTAGATAAACATCTCGATGAAAACGGGAAGCTGAATGACCCGGAGATCATCAAGCTCATCCATATACAAATCGATCTCTTCCTTAAATTTTAAATATGCGATCAAAACTTTTTGTTCTTTTCATTCCCCTTATTATCGTCGTTATTATTGTTTGCTGTAATCCAAAGCACAATGGAAGACATTCTATTTTTCACATGAATATTTCTGCCGGCTTAACGTCGTTAGACCCTGCATTTTCAAAGGACCAGGCGACGATGTGGTGCGATAACCAGTTGTTTAACGGATTGGTACAAATTGATGAACACCTTGACGTGAAGCCTTGTATTGCGAAAAGCTGGAAGATCAGTGATGATGGTTTGCATTACGAATTTAATTTAAGAAGCGATGTGTTCTTTCATGATCATGAAAAATTTGCAAGCGGAAAAGGAAGGAAAGTAACTGCGACGGATTTTGTGTATTCTTTAACGAGGTTGATCGATTCAACTGTGGCTTCTCCCGGTGGATGGCTGTTTAATGAAAAAATAGATAAAACAAAACCGTTTGAAGCTGTAAATGACACGACTTTCCGGATCAATTTAAAGGTTCCTTTTCACCCGATGCTGGGCATGCTGACGCTTCAGTATTGTTCTGTTGTTCCAAAGGAAATTGTTGAATTTTATGGCAAAGATTTTCGCTCGCACCCTGTTGGAACAGGTCCGTTTCAGTTAGTAAGATGGGAAGAGAGTAACGTATTGGTTATGAAGAGGAACGATAATTATTTTGAGACAGATTCTTCAGGTCATAAATTGCCTTATCTCGAAGGTGCAAGGATAAGTTTTATTGCGGATAAGGGAACGGAATTCCTTCAGTTTACACAAGGTAAGCTCGATTTCATGACTGGTCTCGATATTGCTTATAAAGATAAATTGCTCACACATAATGGAGAATTACAGCCTGAATGGAAAAAGGAAGTGACCTTTGAAAAAATGCCGTATCTGAATACGGAATACTTAGGTATTTCAATGGCGAAACAGCCTTCGTCCGCATTAAAAAATAAAAAGGTGCGGCAGGCAATCAACTATGCGATCGACAGAAAAAAAATGATCTCTTATCTGCGCAACGGCATCGGGCTTTCCGCAGAAAATGGTATGATCCCGAAAGGTGTTCCCTGCTTCGATGAAAATGAAGTGAAGGGTTATACCTATGATATTGAAAAAGCTAAGCAATTACTGGCGGCTGCAGGATACCCGAATGGAAAGGGGATTGAACCGATAAAAATTTATTCTAATCCAACTTACCAGGACCTGATCACAAATATTGCAAATGAATTATCAAACATCGGCATCACTTTAGAAATTGAAAATACACCTGCCACATTTTTGCGGGAAGCCATGAGAAAAAATGAAGTTGAATTTTTTCGTGCATCGTGGATCGGCGATTATCCTGACGGCGAAAATTATTTAGCATTATTTTATAGCAAGAACGGCGCGCCGCCGAATTATACCTTCTTTAAAAATGCACAATACGACCAGTTATATGAGCAGGCAATGGCAGAAACCGATCAGCAAAAAACATGTTCGCTGTATCACCGGATGGAACAGATCATTATAGAAGAAGCGCCCGTAGTGCCTTTGTTTTATGATGAAGTGACGAGATTTACACATAAGAATGTAAAAGGCTTACCTAACAATGCAATGAATTTAGTGATATTGAAAGGAGTGAGATTGGAGTAATTAGTACTTAGTACTTAGTATTTAGTTGAGGACATCTCAAATGAAAAAACAAAAAAAACAGGTCCTGAAAAAAACGGTTGCCGTTGTTCAAAAAAAAGCGGCAACAGCAAAGTATTGGAATGTTTTTGAAAGCTGGTTAGGTAAAAATACCCGTTATGTACTGGGCGGCTTGCTGCTTGCCGCAACTATTTTAAGAATAATCTATTTTGTTCAGCTGAATAATACTCCTTGTATTAACTGGCATCTGGCAACGGAATCGGATATGAATTTTTTTGACAAGTGGGCAAAACACCTTGCCAATGAAGACTGGCTGCAGCATACATCTTATAATAATTATACACAGGCTCATAAATGGGTTGCAGAAGATTACCTGAAAAAACATCCGGAAACAATTGAAGAATTGAAAAAGGAATTGCCTGCAGGCAGCGAAATAAATTTCAACGAATATGGAAAGCTCTTGTTTAAAAGCTGGCAGGGAGATAAAGTATATTTCCAGGAACCGTTTTATGCCTACCTGGTCGCCATATTTTATAAGATCTTCGGACCTGATGTACGATACGTTTTTATTTTTCAGATGCTGATGGGATTGTGCAGCATCGCTCTGATATTTTTGATCACGAGGAATTATTTCGGAAATATAGCTGCCCTGGTTTCCGGGTTGCTCGCCTTGCTTCACGGTCCATTGCTTTTTTATGAACTGATCCTGTTGCGCGAATCTTTAATAGTTTTTATTGGATTGCTGCTTGTGTTCAGTATCAGCGAGACCTTAAAAAATAAATCCAGGCGAAACCTTTTTTTCTCGGGCTTTATCATCGGTATAAGTATCCTTATCAAATCCGTATTTTTTATTTTTGGAGTTCTTTTTTTGATTTTAATATTTGTTGATGCGCGGCGAAAAAAAGAAGGCGGCGGAAATTCAATGCTCTTGCCGGCAGCAGGAATAATTGCCGGTTTGCTGCCACTGATCATCAGGAATATTATTGTGGGTGTTTCACCTTTTGCAATATCGTCAAGCGGCGCTTTCTCTTTTATGACATGCAATTATTATCACTATAATCCGATACAGGCTTTTACCGTAAATTCTTCCAACGCGGATGTATTTTATAAAACAAAGGGTGCTTTCCTGCAGTCTGTTGTTGAAACGCTAAAAACGTTTCCTTCATTTTCAGAATATCTCAACTTGTTATGGCAAAAATTAAAACTGATTTTTTTATGGACGGAAATACCGAACAATAAATCATTTTATTATTATAAAATAAACGCACCGGTATTAGGATTCACATTTATTAATTTTTCTGTGATCGCAGCGTTAGGAATTCCCGGTATAGTTATGTCTTTTTATAAAAAACAAAAACCAATCAGCCTGTATTTATTGGTTTTAACGCATTTTGGAGTCCTGCTCGGCTTCCTGGTTTTATCCCGTTACCGCATTCCTTTTACTGCGGGCTTGATCCCTTTTTGTGGTCTTGCCGTAAGTGAGTTAATAAAAAAAGCAGAAACAAAGAGTTTTAATATCATTCTTATTACTGTGCCGGTTATTGTGATATTCTTTATTGTGAACCGATCAATACCAGATGGTTTATTTCCCATACGAACTACAGATTATGCGAGTCCCTATTATTTTTATTATAAGCCACGGATAGATAGCCTGATGAAAAAGAATCAACCGGAATTAGCGAGGAAAGAGATGGAAAAATTTTTGAAGATCACGCCGCCTGAACTCGAAAGCTTACAAGGAAATATGATGCAGGCAAGTGCAGATGAAATCAATCTTGCACAATTCTACGGACAAATATATAATCATTACAGCACATTGTTCTTTGCAAGTAATATGTATGACAGAGGATCTGAAGCACGCAAAAGATCCGAAGAACTCACCGCGATTGCAGATCGTCTGGGAAATGCTATGGACGCTTTTTCATTATTTAAAAAGGCACGAATGACATCGGATACCAGCGAGAGAAAGCAATATCTTCAGCAAGCGGTTAATGAATTACAATTACGCCTCAAGGCAAATCCGAATGATTTTGATGCGTTGGGCGCGATGTCGGATATTACGCTTGATGATCTGCATGATACTGCTCAATTCGAGCACTATATAAAGGCTGCATTAAAGGTACAACCTGACAATGCGAGAGCGCAATTTAAGTTGGGAAATTATTACATCATGACGAATAAAAACCTGGATGAAGGAAAAAGGTTAATTGAAAGTTCACAAAAAGACTGGAGTGATAACTCCGCAGCTTATACTGATCTTGGTTACTATTATGCAGTGCATAATCAAAACGATAAGGCACTGCAGTTGTGGCAAACTGCAGTAAAGATGAATCCTGCAGACTGTACAGCTGTAAATGATCTGCGGATCCTCAGGAAACGCATGAACAATTAATTTTTAATTCATAATTAATACTCTATGATCCATAACATCATCAAGGACAAATCCACCAAGCTTTTTATTTTATTGGGCGGATTTTTTATTGCCAATGCATTTATTGCGGAGGTGATCGGCGTAAAAATATTTTCACTGGAACATACTATCGGCATTCAGCCGTTTAATATTCCGCTGTTCGGTCACGAATTTTCTTTTAATCTTACTGCAGGAGTTTTGCTCTGGCCTGTTGTATTTATTATGACGGATATTATCAACGAATATTACGGAGAGCGCGGCGTAAAATTTTTATCGTACCTGACCGCGGCATTGCTGGCTTATGCTTTCTTTATGTATTACCTGGCGATAAAACTTGTTCCTGCAGACTGGTGGTCCGGTTCAAAAATTGCACAAGGCGTTAATAATATGCAGGCGGCATATCAGCAGATCTTCGGACAAGGTATTGCGATCATTTTGGGTTCGCTGATCGCGTTCCTGATCGGGCAAGTCGTGGATGTTGTCATCTTTCATAAAATAAAAAAAATCACGGGGGAGAAATATATCTGGCTGCGTAGCACAGGTTCTACAATTGTTTCACAGCTCATTGACAGTTTCGTTGTGTTGTTCTTTGCTTTTTATTTATATCCGAAATATATCAGTTCTTCTAACGGACCCGCGTGGGCGTTTAGCGTCGTGATGTCTATCTGTATCGGGAATTATATTTATAAATTTTTTATGGCAGTGATATTAACGCCCGTCATTTACTGGGTGCATAACGGCATAGAAAAATATCTTGGACATGAGCTAGCATCGAATATGAAAAATGCAGCGATACATGACGAAGGGTAATTAAAGAAATTACGAATTAGGAATTATGAATTACGATTTGAGAATTAAATGAGCGGGTATAAATTTCAGTCTATAGTTGAGTTATTGGAATCACTTCCTGAAGAAGAAAGAATTATTGTTGATGTGCTGCGTCAAATTGTTTTAGAACATCTTCCTGCCACTGCTAAAGAAAAATTATCTTATAACGTACCGTTTTATAAAGGAAAGAAAGGCATTTGCATTATCTATCCGGCTTCCGTTCACAGAGCCGGATTTAAAGAAGGTGTGCTGCTGGGTTTCTGGCATGGAAATAAATTAAAAGATGAAGACCGCTATTTAAAACATGGTACAAACAAACAAGTCTTTTATAAAATTTACAAATCTGTTGATGAAATAAATGAACGCGCAATTGTGAAGCTATTGAAAGAAGCTGCAGAATTGGATCAGCGTTGAAGCCTTATTTACCTGAAGGCTGCACATAAACAAACTCGATCAATTTAAATTGTTCCTTGATGCTTTTGCGAATGCGTTCAATGGAATCCGTAATTTCTGTGGTGTGAAGATCTGTTTTAAAAGAGATGATCATCATCAGTACAATTTCATCAGGCGATTCATAGGTTGATAAAATATTTCTGACTTTAATCACCGCCGGATCACTTTCGGCGAGTGATGTTATTTTCTTTTGCGTTTCCGGGGCAACTCCTTCGCCCATTAGCAAACTACGGCTTTCTCTTGCCAGCACGATCGAAACTAAAACCAGTAGTAATCCCACCAAAATAGAAGCAACGCCATCAAGTACAGGAAGACGAAATGCATGGCTGCAGACCATCAATATAAACACGATCACCAAACCGACAACAGCTGCGCCATTTTCAAACAATACCAAAAAATCAGACGGGTCCTTGCTTTTTACAAATGCTTTCCAGAATGACATCTCTCCGCGTGTTTTATTAAATTGTTTCAGTGCAATAACCAATGATATGCCATCAAAAATAAAGGAGAAACCGAGCACTATATAATTCCATTTTGCATCTCCTAATTCAGCGCCATACGCGATGTGTGTCACGCCCTGGAAGATCGATAAACCGCCGCCTAAGCCAAAAATGAGAATAGAAACAATGAATGACCAGAAGTATAACTCTTTTCCATACCCAAAGGGTCTGAGTTTGTCGGGCGGCTTTTCGCTTTTTTTAATGCCGTATAATAATAATAACTGGGTTACTGTATCTACTACAGAGTGAATGCCTTCGGAGATCATTGCAGAACTATTGCTATATGCCCCGGCGATAAATTTTGTAGCTGCTATTAGCAAATCCGCGATCAATGCACTGTAAATAGCCGGAAGATTTTTTGTTCTGTTCATTTGGTTAATATGCAACGTAGATCTTAAGAGAATGTTTATGAGGATAAACCATCAGATAGAATGGGGATCGTATAAAATATTTGGGAAATGGTATAATGCAGGATAACAGATTTTATGAAATATTTACAGTAATAAAAAATATAGATTATGGCAAATACAAAACGATCAGCTGACGACAGTGGATCAGCAAAAAATAAAAACGCAGTTAATCAGGGCGATAAAAAAGTAAAGATCACGCATAAAGGAAATGATAAGGATACCGGAAAGGGAAGAGGATTTGGAAAATCTGATGATAAGTCGCCGATAAGATAAGTACGTACCATTACAATGGTTTATTGCGCTTCAGATAATTGTACACAGATTCCTATGTGATCGCTTAATTTCTTATCCTCATTCCAGGTTTCGATTTTTACAGTTTTATTTTTTATAAAATCATTGCTTAAAATAATATGATCAACATTGTCCGTTATTTTTTCTGTTACATTCGTCAAATTATATTTTTTGAAAACTTCATTCAACGTTTGCCGGGCTTTATGACTTGGATAAGGATAACCGGTGAAAGCAACATTAAAATCTCCGGCGATACAGATCTGTTTATTTGTAAACAGTTTTTCAAAGTCCTGAAGGTTCTGATTCAGATCAGTTTGAAAACGCTGCCCTCGACCTCCGAACACACCAATGATTGTTCCATAAACAGTAATTATTCCAAATGGAGTTTCAATATCTGTACACACACTCGTAAAGCCATCCGTCGTTTTATATTGAATCCCTGTTTTGTATTTTGTAAAGATGGATGTTCGGTTTTCTCCCGCTTTATATTTTATTCCATCATAGACAGGAGGTAAAATTTCAGTAGAGACACAAGTATAATTATCCGGATAAATGATGGAATTTGTTTCAGTCAAAGTTAAAATATCCGGATTCACTTCTGATATCTTATCAATGATTGGGTGATTTTTATTTTTCACTAATCGCTCTAAATTCCAAGCCGCAATTTTCATATCATTTTTCTAAGAATAAAATATTTCTTTTCAGTCCTTCAAACTTCGTTCGCTGGACTGGAGATCTTTTAAACAGGTCATTAAATATTTCTTCCGTAATTTCTTTCCATTCCTTTCTACTCATCGATAACAGTTTTTCATTCGGTTCAAATTTCGGCTCATTGTGCTGCTTCGAAAACCTGTTCCATGGACAAATATCCTGACAGATATCACAGCCGAACATCCAGTCATCAAATTTATTTTTATAATCCGCGGGGATCTGGTCTTTTAATTCAATTGTAAAATAGGAAATACACTTGCTGCCATCAACCACTTTATTTTCTACAATGGCATCGGTCGGACAAGCATCTATGCATGCCGTGCATGTACCGCAATGATCCGTTTTAACCGGTGAATCATAATCAAGTTCCAGGTCTAAAATTATTTCTGCAAGAAAGAAAAATGATCCCTGATTTTTATTGATGAGCAGCGAATGTTTTCCGATCCACCCAATGCCGCTTCGCGCCGCCCACGCACGCTCCAGTACAGGAGCAGAGTCTACAAAAACTCTTCCGTGTATTTCACCAAACTCTTCCTTCCATCTTTCCATTAAAATTTTCAGCTTCTCTTTCACCACAAAATGATAATCTTCGCCGTAAGCATATTTTGAAATTTTAAGAGTTGTTTCAGGTAATTGCATCCCCCTCGATCCCACTTGATAAGGGGGAGGCTGTAGTTCTTTTTGTTTCGTTGTAAAATAATTATACGTCAACGAAATAACAGATTTTGCACCGGGCACTAACTTCCGCGGATCAAGGCGCATATCTAAATTATTCTCCATATAATGCATCTCTCCCTGATAACCACGCTTCAGCCATTCATCCAGTTTAACTGCTTCGTCTTCCAAAAATTCAGCTTTAGCAATTCCAACATGAGAAAATCCAAGCTCTCCTGCCCATAGCCTGATCTTTTCAGAAATATTTGGATTAGATTTTGTCACCTTTGAAAAATAACATTAAATTGGGATATTAAAAATTGAATTATGAAAAACAACTTACTTCTTTTGATCGTCTTTATTTCTATTCTTTCTGTATTATCCTGCAAGAAGAGTTCAAATTCAAACACTACAACGCCAATAAATAAGCCGCGTTTCTTTGAAAATAACGGGGGAGGAATATCTGTTGTGGATACACGTGATATCAAGAATGTAAAAAGATATCAGTATAATTGGAATTCAGTTACAAGCAAATACGAATATAACAGCACAGATGATACTACTACCCAGCCGAAACTTAAACTATGGCCCAGCAATGTGGTTGACCCGGTAGGCACAGGATATAGCTATCATTTTTTAAACAGGATCAACGGCACAAATACTTATACGATAGATTATGGCAGCCCAACGCTTATCACAAGTACATTGCTTACAGATTATCCTTATTTGTTTTCAAATTGGCAAGCGCCAAATAAAATTGAAGGCTATGCAAATGTTTATGAAGTTTATGGTGTAGCCGGCGGATCATCGTATTTTTTCTTCGATCTTGATGCAGGCACCTATACGCTTACAAGAAATGATGGCATTGTGTCTGTCGATGAAACGATCGCAAGCCTTGTAACGGTTCCTAATGGCACGCTTACGTCTACTTCTGTAGATTTCCGTAAAGCGGATGCAGTGGCGTTTGATTACGATAGAACTTCCGTATCGAGTAACCTGAATAATATTTATTTCATCGATTATGATGCCATGAAATACGTACAGATCAGCAGGAGGGATGATCTTCCGGATGCTATTGGTAGAAATACTTTGGTTACACCCAATTGGGTTCCGCTTACAAACCTGATCAGCGGCTGGAAATTCTAATTACCAGGTGATACCGATCTTTCCCATTGTTTTACGCTTTTCCATGTCTTCGTGCGCCTGGTAAATATCTTTTGCGGCATACATGTTGCCGACATGCGGATCAATTTTTCCTTCATCCAATAAAGTGATCACACTTTCCATGCAGTATTTTAAAGTATCCGGTTTATAATCGGCAATGCGGAGCATATTCACGCCGATCATCGCTCGACTTTCCATAATAAATTGCGCAGGATGGTAGATGCCGAATTGCGCGCCCATTTTTGCTTTTGTGAAAATATTTGTTGCATCCGTCATTGCGGCAGCGCCATATCCGACAAGCCTTCCGCCGCGGTTCAGCAGCTTGTAACTCTTCCTGAAATTTGCTGCCCCGAGACTGTCAAAAGCTACATCGATGGGCTCCTTGATCACTTCTGAAAAATCTTCTTTCGTATAATTGATGGGGAAGTCAACACCTTGCTTGCGCAAATATTCCAGCTTGCTTTCGCTGCCTGCTGTGCCGTAAATTTTTGCATGCTTGAGTTTGCATAATTGAATTAATGCCGTTCCAACTCCGCCTGCTGCTGCATGTATAAGCACGGTTTCATGCGGCAGTACATTTGTTGCCACTGAACACGCATAGAAAGCCGTGCTGTATTGTGTGGCGAGCGCCAACGCTTTTCCAACGTCCATGGTTTCGCTTATTTTTGCAACGGCGCTTTCCTGCTGCGTTACATACTGACTGTATCCGCCGAACCTGGTGAATGCTAAAACGCGGTCGCCTTTTTTAAGCGTGGTTACATTTTTGCCCACTTTTTCAACCCTGCCTACTGCTTCATAGCCAATAATTGTTGGCAATGGCGGACAATCCTGGTAGTTGCCCATTCTTGCCACCACATCGGCAAAATTAATTCCGGATGCTTCGACAATAACGCCTACTTCATCATCCTTGGGTTCAGTCATTTGTATATCCCTGAATTCAAAAGCAACTTTAGGGGTTCCGTTCTTTACTAAATAAATAGCTTGCATTGGTAATGTTTAATGTTGAATGATTAATGTTTAAAAACTAAATTTAATTTGATTCTTTTTTATTGGACATGGATTATTGACAATTAATCTTATAATCATTCAACGTTCATCATCCAACATTATATTATACTTACTAATTTATAAGAAATTTTTGATATAACATTATTACGCCTGTAGTGCAGCGTGATTTTCCTGCCGATGCGCTTGTTTAATAAAGTTAAAGCATCTTCCAGCTTTAAGCCGTCACAACTGTAATAATCGATTTTAATAATTTCATCCCCTTTCTGCAAACCTGCCAGCAGCGGTGGCGAATTTCCAGCAATACTTTTTACAATAAATCCGCCATTTTTTGATTTATTTTCAAGTAAAATAATATTCGAAATATTGAAATAAAACGGATCTTTTATAGTAGAGTTGGGTCTGAAATAAATTGCTTTTTCAGGATATGCAAAATAAAGATCCAGCCTGTTCATAATATCATTCCCGATATTTCCATCGAGTGTGTTTTCGTTGAGATCCCTGAAAGATATGGGAGTTTCATTGAATACGGTTACAACACTGTCAAACTTTAAGGTGTCAATAAATATTCTTTTTATCCTGCAAACCCTTGAATAGATTGGTCCTGACAATCCTTCACCGATCTCCGCATCAATAAAATGATCGATGTGCAGATCTGCAGGATCTTTATTTTTTATGATCACGGGAACATTGGACCCGGTATCCAGCAGCAATTCAGAAAGGAACAGTTCTTTTTTGTTGTTCATCACCATGCACGACAAATATCCCTTACTCTTTCGGATATCAACTGCCATCTTCTGGAAACTCGCATTTAATTTTTTTTCCGGCTTTTTTGAATATAATTCGATCAGTCTTTTTTTATAGCTGATATGGACGTAATACTTTTCAAAGATCTCCGCTCCGAAAATTCCATCTACATCCGTGCCGAGATAATTTTCGATGGATAAAGAATCCTTGCTTAAAATAAAGATTGGAATATGTTCGCCTTTCAATTCTCCAACCTGTAATGTTCCATTGTCGATCTTCATCGTTTCGACAGAATCTTTAAAGCCTAAACCTGAGAAATAAACTTTTTGCTTGTAAGGAATATCAAATGAATCCAGCCACTTCGGATGAATAATAATAGTGCTTTTACAACCGGAGTCAAAAATGAATTTCAGGGTTTTTGTTTTATTTACTTTCACATCCACAACAAGGATATTATTGAATAAACGGAAAGGGAAGGTGATCTTGGTTTTTTTGGAATCGAAATAATAAAATTTGGTTTCTGCCCTTAATAAAAAAAACACAATAGAAAAAATACACACCAAAAGAATTTTCCAATTACAGCGCACTGACTAAATTTAAAAGAATTTTATCTATAAATAATACTTTTCATATTACCCTTGATTTGCAATGTATAAATATTCACATTTTATTGATAGACAACGACTGCTCGCTTCATCATAAATTTAACTGCTTCCCGTACATTTGCACCATGAACTACCTGGCAGTCAACAATCTTACAAAATACTATGGCGATAAGCTCTTATTCAAGGACATTACTCTTTTTATTGACAAGGGACAAAAGGTGGCGCTGATTGCAAAGAACGGTTCGGGTAAATCTTCATTAATTAAAATTCTGCAGGGATTGGAGCCTCCGGAAAGCGGTGATTTCAAATTTCATAAAGATATTAAGGCAGGATTTTTGGTACAGGAACCAGAATTTGATGATTCCAAAACGGTTTACGAAACGATCATGCATGCAGAGAATCCTATTTTGATGGCAAGCTTAATTTATGAGCATGCACTCGATGGAAAGGGAGACCTGCAAACTGCTATGAATAAAATGGATGAGCTGGAAGCGTGGGATTATGAACAGCAGATGAAAACCATCCTCGGTAAGTTTTTAATTTTTGATCTCGACCAGCGTGTCGGTACAATGTCGGGCGGACAAAAAAAACGTTTGGCTTTAGCCATATTGCTTTTAGAACAACCTGATATTTTTATCCTTGATGAGCCTACTAACCACCTGGATATGGACATGGTAGAATGGCTGGAAGAATATCTTTCGAAAAATAATATAACACTACTGATGATCACGCACGACAGGTATTTTTTAGAAAATATTTGTAATGAGATCCTGGAGCTTGAAAACGGAGTTCTATATAAACACAAAGGCAATTATTCGAAATATTTAGAAAATAAAGAATTGCGTGAAGAGAATATGAGGGTGAATGTAGAGAAAGCTCAAAATACATTTCGCAAGGAACTCGAGTGGATGCGACGACAACCGAAAGCGCGAACAGTGAAAGCAAAATCACGAGAAGATAATTTTGAAAATGTAAAAGAAAAAGCGACAGCGAAGATCCAGGATAAGCCTGTGGAAATGGAAGTGAAAATGCAAAGGCTTGGAGGGAAAATTTTAGAACTTCATAACATCCACAAAGAATATGACGATAAAGTTTTACTGGATAAATTTTCTCATAAATTTCAAAGAGGAGAACGGGTTGGAATTGTGGGACGAAACGGCTGCGGTAAATCTACCTTATTAAATATTATCGTAGGAGATGAGCAGTTCGATAAAGGAAATATTGTATTGGGCGAAACTGTTGTGTTCGGCTATTACAATCAAAAAGGACTACAGTTAAAAGAAGACAAGCGTGTAATAGAAGTGATAAAAAACATTGCTGAATTTTTACCTGTTGGGAAAGGAACTTTGTCTGCTGCCCAGTTACTCGAACGATTTTTATTTCCTTTTGAGCAGCAGTATAATTATGTTTCCACGCTGAGTGGTGGTGAACGCAGGCGCCTGTATTTGCTGACCATCCTGATGAAGAACCCGAATTTTTTAATACTTGATGAACCGACAAATGACCTTGATATTCTGACATTACAAGTACTGGAAGATTTCCTGATGGATTTTAAAGGCTGTTTGGTGATTGTAAGTCATGACCGTTATTTTTTAGACAAACTGACCGAACATTTATTTGTATTTGAAGGTGATGGAAAAGTGCGTGATTTTCTTGGTAACTACAATGAATATCGCTTACAATTAAAAGAAGAAGCGCGACAATCAAGGAATGAAGAAAAGAATTCTGCGCTTCAAAATTCAAAAACAAATATTGCTGCAGTAAAGCGAAAGCTTTCTTTTAAAGAACAAACAGAATTCAAGCAACTTGAGAAAGACATAGAAAAACTAACGCTGGAAAAAGTGGAACTCGCAGAAAAATTATCCGGCAGCATTACAGACCACAAAGAGATACAAAAAGTTTCTCATCGCATTGACGAGATACTAAAGCAATTGGATAAAAAAGAAATGCGTTGGCTGGAGCTCAGCGAATTTGCATAAAAAGTTTCTACTCTTTCTTGTTGGATATTTCGAAATCCAGCAGCCATTTTTTTCGCCATACACCACCGCCATAACCCGTCATTGTGCCGTCATTTCCAATTACCCGGTGACAAGGAATAATAATTGCAATCCTATTCATGCCGTTTGCATTTGCCACTGCCCGAACTGCTTCGGGTTTTTGAATGGCAGTGGCTTGTTGTTTATAGGAACGCGTTTTACCGTAAGGAATATTTTGTAATTCTTTCCAGACCGACTGCTGAAATTCACTTCCCGGTGTATACAACGGGACCGTAAACTCTGTTCTTCTTCCATCAAAATATTCAGTGATCTCTTTTTGAAGCAGCTCAAAATGTTTATTAGCTCCCTGGATAATAGAAGCATTTAATTGTTTAGCTAAACTTTTAAATTCTGTTTCCAGCATTTTCCTGTCAGAAAATTCAAGCAGGCAAATTCCTTTCTCTGTTGCGCAGGCAAACATTGTACCCAGCGGAGTTTCCAGGCGTGTGAGATCAACTACTATTTGATCCTTACTGTTTTTCGGAGATACGCCAAATATAGATTTGAAAGAATCATTAAATCCGCTTAAAGATTCGTAGCCGGTTTCAAAAGCTGTTGAGGTCACTGAATTTCCATTCTGTATTTTTTTAAATGCAGAATTGATACGGAACATTCTCTGGTAAGCATGAAATGTAATGCCGTGATTTTTTAAGAACCACCTGCGTATCGTTGCAGGTTCTATACCTTTTAACCTGAGGTCGTAATCTTTAAATTTGTGTGCCGGCTGTTCTGTGATCTCTTTTAAGAGGTTGCGAATGTAATCCGGTGTTTCATTTAGTTTTTCCAACGGATTGCAGACTTTACAAGGTCTGTATCCGTGTAATATGGCTTCCTTTGTGCTGTTGAAAAATTCTACATTCTCTTTTTTGGGTTTTCGCGCAGTGCAGGTCGGGCGACAAAAAATCCCCGTTGTTTTTACGGCGGCGATAAATGATCCTTCATAGGAAACATCTTTATCAACCAAAGCCTGGTACATGATCGTATCGGTAAGCATATCTTTTTCAAACAAAATTAATTGACTCATATTAAGCTGACAACCGATAAATGAACAAGTATTTTTTTCTGTAGTATTAAGTAGTGAGTATTTCGTATTGCGACAATACCAAGGTTTAATAACAGTAATCATCTTTTCTCACATCTCCATACTTTGTACGCATTACTCAATACGCTGTACATACTACTATTTGCACCCCGCTGCATTATTGCAAACCGGTGCATCCGCATTCATAATTTCCTTTCCTTTAATAGGATTTCCCTGTACCACACTGTAAGTAAAATCACTGATAAGCGTGAGCAATTTATTAAAGCCAACGCTGCTCATGCCATGACCGCCACCGCACATGTAATCAAATTTCACCGTATTGTTGTTCTTCATAAATTCATAGATCAAACCGCTTCCTGCAATTTCAGGAAAAGTATTTTTTTGTTTGCATTTATATGCAGGACCTTTTACAGGATCGATCAATTCATCACAGCTTCCGGAGATCAGCTCCACTGCATCTGCATTTGCTTTCTTATTCATGATCTTTTCCGTGAGAATAGCACCGGCGAGTGTAAACACACCTGCTACGTGAGTATTGTACTGCATATTATCTTTCATCGGATCAAGTGTACCGCCTACCTGGTCAAGAATGCCTTTCGGGATATCGCTTTCATCATACAATGCCATTCCCAATGCTGTAATCGCACCTGCGCTTTGTCCGCCGATAAAGATTTTATTCGGATCTATTCCCAGGCGCTCAGCATTTGCTTTTAAATATCGTACGGCTGAGCGCGCATCTTGTATAGCCCGTATCACCGCAGGATAAAAACCGGTATTAAAATCTCCCTGGCATTGTGAAGATTCTATGGCATTTTGAAAACCGATACGGTAGTCCATAGAGGCAACGACGTACCCTTTTTGTACCATGCCGGTGCAGACCTCTGTGGTGCAATCATCCACCTTCATATAAAATCCTCCGCCAAAAATATACACTACGCACGGTCGTTTTTTTTCTGCATCATCTCTTGGCGAAAATATATCCATGATGAGATCCATGTTGCCGCCATTATATGTTGGTGCACTTTTTTTGTACGTTTCCGAAATAATATCGTAGTCTTTGTAAATATAATCTTTGTAACGCGTGCCCCATGGGTTAGGATTAGTGGTCAACATTTTTCCTCCGGGAATAAGTGTAGGCTTTATTCGATTTTTATTAGGAGGATAAGTGATGACATATGCACGTGGCGGCAACTGACCGGTTGCTTTCTGAACGCTGGTTTGTGTTTGAAGAAGTGCAGTACAACCCGTTAAGAATCCCGTGGTGATTATACAAAGAAAGAGCAGGCTGTTTTTTGCTGTTCTTGTTTTATTGATTTTTATATTGCTGAAATAGGTGTAAGCAGTTGGAAGTTCCGAATTCATAATTAAAAAGATTAGTTACGAAAGTAACCAAAATCACTCTAATTTGTTCATGTTTCTCACTGGAACAGGCTCAACCGCAGCTACAACTTCTTCCTCTTCCACGGTTAAAAATTCTTCGCTCCTGTAATAAAGGTAAGCTAAGAGAATACTGAATGTATTCAGAATATGCCACAATGCATGTCCCTGGAAAACGCTTGTCGGAGAGCAGAGTTTATTCGTGATATCAAGCACCCAGATAGAGAACGCGATAAGCAATGTAATGAATGATGCTTTTAACAATCCTAAAACTGATGTAGAATTTTTCACCTTCGTGATCAATATAAAATTCGTTGCAAAAAATGAAAGTGTGAGCAAGGGGAATATAATATTGATGGGTAATCTCCAAAGGAAAAAGAAAAAGCATGCCTGGACAATGATCGCGCAAACAATAAAAAATTTGTTGGAGACATAGGTTTTTCCTTTGTACTTTATGATCGGAAATAATTTAAAAAGTGTGTAAGAAAGAAATGCGACAAATAAAAAATACATGCCGGTCTGATCGATCTTTTGAAAAAAGAAAGTGAGTGTTGCATGATACATAAAACTTCCGATGCCCATGTACAAGGTAGAAAAACCAATGAGGTATGTGAAACCGGGAAATTTTGCAAGCAGGTTGTTTACACTATGTCTTTCAGAGTAACGGTGATCATTTTTAGCAATGCTGATAAACATTAAAGCGATAATAATGTAGCCGATGTTCGACCAGGTATTCGAAGGCTGTACGATTAGTTGATCGAAGCGGTTCATTTCACAAAAATGCGTTGCATTTCCTAAAGCCTTGCGCCATGTTTCCCAGGGATCGATATATTGATTAAGCTTGTATAAAACGAATAAGCCTGCAGCAATAATGATCGTCCCGAAAAAAGGCCAGGTGAGCACTCGTGGGCGATGATTATGCAAACTATAATCCTCTTTGAATTTGTCGAAATCTAAAATTGGCATGGATGGTTTTGAGTCTTTAACAAAAATACACTTTTGTGATCCTCACCGCTTGATTATATTGTTAAAGAAGTGATAAAAAAAACCACCCCGAAAAAAGGAGTGGCTGTTATTCTATATAAATGTACTTAGATTATTTTCCGCCGAACATTGGTAATCCGCGTATATCTGTAATTGTAAAACCATCAGTTGTAAATAGTGATGCGGCAGGTTTAATTTTTTTAATATCTGTAAGTGTTACTTTCATTTCAGAGCCATCCCTGTTTAAAACATTTGTTTCGAGGGCAGTACCTTTAACATCTGAAACATTGGTTTCGCCAAATGGTGATTTACCTTTAAATCCTGCATTTGCCATGGTAATGAGATCGTTCGTATTCAATGCGAGATCCGCAGTAACCCACGATTCTATCTTCTTTATTTTGTTGGTGCTGTCAGGATAGGTAACCAATAACTTTTCGCATTTATATCCCTGGATAATTTTCGTTTCTCCCGTCTTTTTAATTAAAGGCGCCTTTGCTGCTTTCTTGGGATCTGCAGTAGCAAGAACCGGTTTAGGGCGTTTCATCAGCAAGCCTGATTTCTTACCCTTGTTGTCTGTGGTGAGCATTGTTATTTCGTCGTATTGTGCATTTACTAAAGCACGTAAACTTTTTACATCTCTAATAACAAACGATGGAACC
This sequence comes from Bacteroidota bacterium, assembly GCA_028288625.1. Lineage (GTDB taxonomy): Bacteria > Bacteroidota > Bacteroidia > Chitinophagales > JADIYW01 > JADJSS01. The sequence continues at coordinate 22,144 of JAQBNI010000106.1, forward strand.
ATAGCAGCCTGGAAGCCATCAAATGCGTATTGTATTTTGCCGGCATTGGATTTACCCTGCACATTCTTTTCATCAAAATTCATCGTGAAGCTGCCAAGAAAAGTAAATGGTTTTGCCGTTGGAGAAGGTTTGCTCTCTTCTGCAGCCGTTTCACTTCTTTGTGTTTTTATATTTGCAGAAGTATTTTTTTGAGTTTTTTCAACAGGTGGCTTTACCGGTTTAGGATGCATTTGTTCTGACTTAACCTTCATTTCAGCAGCCTTCCTGGGGTCGATAGTAATTGTTTTGTTGTTTTGCGCTTCACAAAGAATGAAGGAACCTATAAAGAGAAATAAAAATGCTTTTTTCATGTGTTCAAAATTTCCCCAAAGATAGAATATTATCGCAACCGAGTTTACGATTTGAGGTTTTTTAATCCGAATGGAAAGAAAGAGAAAAAAGGAATATATTATTCTTTAAAAAACAGCTCTGAAAAAATGATAACACATCATCAGGACAAGGATAATTTTTATACCGCTGGTGAATAAAAAGCCGATAAAAGACCCAATGCCGGAGCGGATCGCAACGGAAATATTCTGCCCGGTGACGAGTTCTGCTGCCATCGCTCCGAGAAACGGACACACAATAATGGAAATAGCGCCAAAAGGCGAGAGTATGATGCCGATAAGGATGCCGATAAAACTGCCCCTGATGCCGGCTTTGGTACCGCCGAATTTTTTAGTACCCCACACCGGGATAAAATAATCAGCAACAAGAATAATAAAAATAATTATAGCATAAGTGATCAGCAGCCATACAGGAAGGTCTTCGGTTTTATTCAAACCAAAATAAGCGATGAGCAAGGCAATGTATGCAATCGGAGGACCCGGTAATGGCGGCAGCACACAGCTTACCAATCCGATCACCAGTAAAATAATTCCTATAGTTATGATAATACTTGCTTCCACTTTTTAGAATACATTTTTTAAATTCCTATCCGTCGCTATAAAAATAGAATAAATTTATACTGCAAAAATAAAAATTAAAATCCGTGGGACTTATTATTATCGCTTGTCACTAAATTTGTACCTTTGGCGCATGAGCAAACCCCTGATTTTAGTTACGAATGATGATGGAATTGTTTCTCCCGGGATCAAAGCGCTTGTAGAAGTGATGACAAAATTCGGAGATGTTACGGTGGTGGCGCCTGACAGCCCGCAATCCGGCATGGGACACGCCATTACGATTCACGATCCGCTGCGCTTGCAGAAAGTAAATGTTTTCGGAGATGTTCCTTCTTACCAGTGTTCAGGCACTCCTGTTGATTGCGTAAAGATTGCGATCGATAAGATCTTTCACAGGAAACCGGATCTTTGTGTGTCGGGTATCAATCATGGCTCTAACGCATCTATAAATGTGATTTATTCCGGAACGATGTCAGCAGCAATGGAAGCGGCTATTGACGGCATTCCGGCTGTTGGTTTTTCTCTTCTTGATTTTTCTTTCGATGCGGATTTCAAACCTGCACAAGTATATATTGAAAAGATTATTGCAAATGTTTTAAAAGGAGGGATTCCAAAAGATTCTTTATTAAATGTAAATTTTCCAAAGCTGCCGTCGAGCAAAATAAAAGGAATGAAGATATGCCGGCAGGCAACAGCGAAATGGGAGGAAGAATTTGATGAGCGAATAGATCCGAACGGAAAGGCGTATTACTGGCTAACCGGAAATTTCGTGAATAAAGACCAGGGAGAGGACACGGATATCTGGGCTTTGGAAAATGGCTATGTGTCTATTGTTCCCGTGCAGTTTGACCTTACACATTATCACGCCATTTCTTATATAAATCAAAACTGGGATATTCACGAGAAAATGATGGATAAGAAGATCGATATTAAGAAAAGCTGAAGCAAATAGTACAACGTATAACGTATTGCGTAGTGAGAAAGAAAACGGATAAATATTTTGTCGCAATACTCACTACTAACACAACACAATGGAAAACAAAGAAAATTTTTTAGATAAAATCAATCAAACTATGATCGGTTTTATGATGGGATTGATATTGCCGATGCTCATGTTTGTACTTTATCACCAGCTTAAATTCAGTTATTTGCCGTGGGATGAGTATGTAAAAAGTACCAGGGATCTCGCTGTTCTTCCTTCATTTATTAAGGTGTGCGTATTTATTAATCTTCCGTTTTTTTTCCTGTTTAACCTCATCGGGAAATTTAATTTGTGCAAGGGTTTATTTATCTCTTCAATTCTTTACATCATTGCTATGCTGGTGATAAAATTTGCGTTGTAACTGCTTACGACTTATCACTTACGACTTACGACTAAATATGAAATATTACATTATAGCAGGAGAGGCATCCGGCGATTTGCATGCGGCAAGCTTGGTAAAAAAAATTGCTGAACTGGATGCGCATGCTGAATTTAAAGGTGTTGGCGGAGAAAAATTAAAAGAAGCAAATGTAGAATTGCTGTTCGGTCTAGAAAGGCTCGCCTTCATGGGCTTTTATGAAGTGATCAAAAACCTGCGTACTGTCCGTAAAAATTTTCTCGAAGTAAAAAAGGATATTCTTTCATTTAAGCCAGATGTGGTGATCCTCACAGATTATCCCGGATTTAATTTACGGATGTCTAAATGGTCTAAACAAAATGGGTTTAAAGTAGCTTATTTTATTTCTCCGCAGATTTGGGCATGGAATGAGAAGCGTGTAGAGATCATAAAAAAATATGTTGATCTCGTGCTTTGCGTGTTGCCTTTTGAAAAGGCATTTTATGAAAAACATGGTTACCCAAATGCACATTTTATCGGTCATCCTTTGATGGATGTAAGAGATGAACATCAACCTGAAGTTGTTTCAGGACAAAAAACAATCGCACTTCTTCCCGGCAGCCGCAAACAAGAGATCAGAAAATTGCTGCCGTTAATGCTGAAAACAGCGCGAGAATTTCCTGCTGAAAAATTTGTAATTGCAGGAATATCAAGATTGAAAGAATTGTATACTGTTGAACTTCCGGAGAATGTTTCTATTGTGTTTGATAAGAGTGCTGAAGTTTTGCATCATTCAAAAGCAGCAGTCGTCTGCAGTGGAACCGCAACATTGGAAACTGCTTTGTTACACATTCCCCAGGTTGTGGTTTATAAGACATCCTGGCTGAATTACCAGATCGGCAAGCGTCTTTCAAAAGTAGATTTTATTTCCCTGCCCAATTTAATTGCCGGTGAAAAAATTGTAGAGGAATTGATACAGGATGATTGTACAGTTGAAAGGATTTCAGTGGAATTAAAAAAACTTCTCCATTCTCCAATTTCCCAATCCTACAATTCTCTAATTGAAAAGATAGGAGAGAAGGGTGCATCTGCTAAAGCTGCTGCATTGATTTTCAATCTCGCACGTTGATTTATTTTTTTATATTTGTGCATAATCTTTTTCCGGGGGATTAGCTCAGCTGGCTAGAGCGCTTGCATGGCATGCAAGAGGTCATCGGTTCGACTCCGATATTCTCCACCAACTCTGCAAATCGTAAATTGTAAATCGTAATTCCACTTCATGTTTTCTTTTTGGGAAAAACAATCTGTCCATACGTATGATTTTGCTGTTATAGGCGCGGGGATCATGGGATGTAGTATTGCATTTGAATTGCGTCAGAAATTTCCGGATGCGAAGATTGTTATATTGGAACGCAGCTTATTTCCTTCTGGTGCATCTACAAAGAATGCAGGCTTTGCATGTTTCGGCTCTCCATCCGAGATATTGCACGATGTTGAATTAAACGGCGAAAATAAAACCATAGAGATCGTTTCACAGAGGATTGAAGGATTAAAGATCCTACAGGAGAGGTTGGGTGATGAAAAAATGGGAAGAACTTCCGGTGGCGGATATGAGCTGATTTTTGAGGATATTAATTATAAACAGAAAATAGATCGTCTCAATCAATTACTATCACCCATCGTTAAAACTCCTGCATTTTCAGATGTTTCGGACAAAATTGATCTATTTGGTTTTTCCGGTGGAATTAAACAATTGCTGTCTTGCTGCAATGAGGCGCAAATTGATTCCGGTAAGATGATGATGAATTACTGGAATTTATTAAGAGAAAATAATATCACGATTATTACCGGTGCAAACATAAAAAAAGTAGAAGATGATATCATAGAGATTGAAGGATCTTCAAACGATTTTTTAAAAGCAAAGAGAATATTTATTTGTACAAATGCATTTATTAAAGATATTCTTCCGGGTATTAATATTAAGCCGGGTCGTGGACAAGTTCTCATTACAAAGCCGGTTAAGAATCTTTCTTTTTCAGGAAGTTTTCATTTTGACAAAGGATATTATTATTTCAGGAATGTAGGAGACAGGGTTTTGTTTGGCGGCGGTCGAAATATAGATTTTTTGAATGAAGAAAGTAAAGAACTTGTAATCAATCAAAAAATTATTGATGATCTTATTTTAAAACTTCATACTGTTATTTTACCTGGAAAAGAATTTGAGATTGACCAGGTCTGGCAGGGAATTATGGGGTTTGCAGACAATAAGCTGCCGCACAAAGTGAATATCAACAGTTATACTACCTATGCTATGTCATGTAATGGAATGGGAATTGCCTTATCTCCGTTTATCGCAAGGGAGTTGGTTTTTTCAATATAAAAAGATGCCATCAAGTGAGTGATGGCATCAAAAAAATACAAAAAAAATAAATAATTAATTCGTTTCTATTTTTACAGTCAGCTGAATGTCGTTGCTGATCGTTTTATCTCCCAGATTATCAAAAAATGAAGATGAGCCGTAGCGTACATCCCATTTAGAACGGTCGATCACAATATTTGCTGTACCTGAATATGTATTGCCTGTTTGATTCAGATCTGCATCAAATACAACAGGGTTAGTAATTCCCTTGATCGTTACATCAGCAGTGATCTTATAGTTTCCTATTGTTTTATATTTTTCAATTTTTTTCAGTTCAACAGTGGCAGTTGGAAATTTCTCAGCATTAAAAAAATCCGCACTTTTTAAGTGACCAATCAACTTTTGATTATAACCTTCATCTTTCAGATCGATGTCTTTAATAGATGTCATATCAATGATAAAACTTCCGCCGGATATAACATTGTTTGTTACTTGTAGAAATCCTTCGGAAATATTAACCGTTCCATTGTGCTGACCAAGAACTTTTTTACCCGTCCATTCAATAGTGCTTTTTGATGGATTGATCTTTACGATCTTTGTTTCTGCATTTGCAATTCCCGATAAGCATATCATTATAAGGAAAAATATAGATGTAATTGTTTTCATTTTAAATATTGTCTATACAAATGTAGTCATAACTATTAAATATTCTAATCAATAAATTTTATAAAGCGATAGGTTTTACTTATCCGGTAAAAATTTCAATACTTCTTCAACATCCGAAGGCACGTCTACACTTACACTTTCATATTGTGTTACTCCAACTTTAATTAAATAACCATGATCCAACCAGCGCATTTGTTCCAGTTTTCTTTCTTTTTCGTTTGAAGTTGGCAAAAGGTGTACAATTTGTTTTAACACCTCAGTTGTAAATCCATAAATACCAATATGCTTATAAAACGGTTGGTTTGGATAAACTGTTGATTTTCTTTGAAAATCAATGGCAAAATTCTTTTCATCCATGATTACTTTTACAATATTCGGGTTATCCAGCATCACTAGGTCATGTTCTTTTATTGCCTGTGTAACGATCTGCGCTGTTTCATCCCGGAATAAGATCGCTAATTCATCAATTTGTTCAGGATGGATCAAGGGTTCATCTCCCTGGATATTGATCACGTAATCAAACCCTTCATTTTTTATCATTTCAAGGACTTCAGCGCAACGGGAAGTACCATTTAAATGATCTGCGTGAGTCATCACCACATTTCCGAATTGTTTTACGGCATCAAAGATCCGAAAATCGTCAGTGGCAACAATAACTTTGGATAAGTTTTTTGTCTTGATGCATTGTTCATAAACACGTTGAATCATCGGTTTGCCTCCGATATCTGCAAGCGGTTTACCTGGAAAACGGGCAGATTCATACCTCGCCGGAATAATTCCTAAAATCTTCAAATCCTAAAATTTAACCTCAAAAGTAACGTTAACCAATCGAAACACGTTAATAAAGTAAAAATGAATAAACTTTGTTTGAACCGCTGTGGAAAAGTAAAGGAATAAGCGATAAAAAAAACACGGAGTTTTGTACGCTAAAATTATGGGTGTTATGGGTAGAAAATGGTCTTTTATTATCATCTTATTATTGTCAACAGTAATTTCCCTGTATGGGAAGAAAAAACCTGCAGAAGATCCGCCAAAATACCTGATTCACGTGGTTAAAGCAAAAGAAACGCTGTATTCCATCTCAAAACAATATGGCGTTTCAGTAACCGATATATTAAATGTAAACCCTTCATTAGGTGAAACAAATAAGCTTTCCCTGGAACAAATGCTTAGAATCCCAAATAAGTTTAAGAAAAAACAACTAACAACTACATTACCAAGTAACAATGAATTACAACCAAAAGTAATAAATCAACCTCAAGAATTACCTGCAAATGGAACTTATCATACAGTAGTAAAAGGGCAAACACTGTATTCGATTTCCAAAATGTATAATGTGAGTCTCCAGGATCTGCAAAAATGGAATCACCTCCCGGATTTTAATGTAAAATTAGGCTCACAGCTTATTGTTGCAAATCCATCAGGAAGAACAATTTTAAAAAATGAAACAGGAAGTACACCGCTGCAAAAGCAGGAAATTCCGGTGAACAAAGAAGAATCTGTAACTGTTCCCTTAGATACCGAGTCTATTAATGATGAAATAGAAAGACCGGATATTCAGGCATCCGACAATATCAGCCAAAAAGAAATGGGTAAAATATTCAGGCAAAAAGCGGCATCTGCGAGCATGCAAACAATAAAAGGTACCGGCGCCCCAATGACCACAACTTTAGGAAGTATGGAAACAACATATTTTGCGATGCATAAAACGTTATCAATCGGTACGATAATAAAAATAAAGAACCTGGTAAACAGCAAAATCGTATACGCAAAAGTGATTGGTAAATTGCCGGAAAATGATGAAAATAAACATGTTATCGTGCGATATACACTTGGAGTAAAAAAGGATCTTCAGCTTCAGAACGGAAAATGTTATGTGCAGATCGAGTATCCTAATTAGTTTATTATATTGTTAAAGTAGGGTAGATGATGAAAATCATTTTTTATTGTTTCTATTATTGCCATCTTTGTAAAATATTGTAAAAGAATCTCGTGCAGCATTATAAAGTAGTCACTATAACTCATAAGACAACCAAGGTCCAGCGACTGAAGGATTATTTATTGACGGATAGTGATGTGTCTGATTTTCCTGCGAACCGGTTAAGGGAACTCAAAGAAAGTTTTTCGATGAATGAGTTGCTCTACCTGAATACATGCAACCGCGTGACTTTCTTTTTTACGCATGATAAAAAGATCGACACAAAATTTTTGAAAGATCTGTTTGTCTATATCAACCCTCATTTCAATAAAGAATTATTGAATCTTCATTTGTCGAAAGCCCTTGTTTTTGAGGGCGAAGATGCAGTGAAGCATTTTATGGGCGTTGCCGCTTCTCTCGATTCTTTAGTGATCGGTGAACGCGAAATTCTTGGACAGATAAAGTCTGCATATCTCAATGCGAAAAAAAATAATTTATGCGGAGATAATATCCGTTTGGCATACCAACAGGCAGTAGTATTTGCAAAAAAAATTCTTTCTAATACACGAATTGGAGAAAAGCCTGTTTCCATAGTATCGCTCGCTTTCCGTTCGCTGCAGGAAGGACATTTTCCAAAAGATGCAAACCTGTTAATGATCGGCGCGGGACAAACCAATCACATGATGGCAAACCTGCTGGTAAAAAATAATATCAGGAATGTTTCTGTCTATAACAGGACGCTAAGCAAGGGAGAAGAACTGGCGATGAGATTTACAAAAGGCAAAGCTTTCCCACTGGAAAAACTGAATGACCATGATGAAGATGTGGATATTATTTTGACGTGTACCGGAGCTAATTTCCCTGTGCTTACAAAAGAAATTTTTAATAACATCGTTCCGCAGGGAAAGAAAGTAACGATCATTGATCTTGCTGTGCCGCAGGACGTGGACCAGGAAATAATTGATCTTGAAAATGTAGAGTATATTGATGTTGCTTCGCTGGAAATTAAGGCGAAGGAAAACATGGAATTCAGAAAGGGCGAATTGTATATCGCTGAAGCCATGCTGGAAGAATTCCTGAAAAATTTTAATGAGCTTCATAAGGAACGTAGACTGGAACTTGCACTCGATGGTATTCCTGTTGAAGTAAAGAAGATCACTGACAAAGCAATGAATTCCGTGTTTAAAAAAGAGATAGAAACCCTTGATCCGGATTCGAAAATAATAATGGAAAAGATAATGAGATATATGGAAGAAAAATTTATTGCTCTTCCATATAAAGCATCTAAAAAGTCGCTGCTGGATAAAAAATTCCGCCCGTAAAAAAATAAAGATTCCATCGCTTAAAACGATGGAATCTTTATTTAATATTTTCACCGTAAATTGCAATCTCTCAAAAATGTCAAAAGGTAAATCCATACCAATAATTATCGGTACGCGCGGAAGTGAGCTCGCTTTGTGGCAGGCAAATTTTACTAAAGATGTCCTCCAAAAAAATGGAGTATCAGCAGAATTAAAAATTATAAAAACAAAGGGCGATGTTACGCAGCAGTGGAATCTCAGCTTCGATAAAATTGAAGGCAAAGGTTTTTTTACAAAAGAACTGGAAGATGCTTTATTAGCGAATGAGATCGATCTTGCGGTACATTCGTGTAAGGACCTTCCTTCGGAAAATGCAGCAGGATTAACCCTTGCGGCGTTTTCAAAACGTGCAAACCCTTTTGATATACTGCTGATCCGGAAAGAAAGTGTCGACCATTCTAAAGTATTAAAATTAAAAGAAGGCGCAACAGTTGGAACTTCTTCATCACGGAGGAAAGCACAGTTATTAGCATTCAGACCTGATCTCGATCTGGTAGATATGAGAGGTAATGTTCCGGGTCGTGTAAATAAATTAAGAGATAAAAATTATGATGCAATTGTGCTTGCTTCAGCGGGATTGGAACGTTTGAAAATTGATCTTGAAGAATTTGAAAAAGTAGAATTGAAAGCGCCGATGTTTATTCCTGCTGCAGCACAAGGTGTTCTGGCATTTCAGGTAAGAATAGAGGATAAGGAAATGAAAAATATCTGCGTAGTTTTAAATGACCTTGAGGACTCTATTATTACATCTGTTGAAAGAAAGATCTTAAATGATTTTCAGGGTGGATGTCAGGTACCGCTGGGTATTTTTTCCAGGAAAGAAAATAATGAACTGCATACATGGATCAGCTATGCAGAAGCATGGAATGCAATTCCCAAGCGCATCCATTTCTCATTATCTTCTGAAGAAAAAATTCCGAAAATTAATACCGAGCATATTTTAAATAAAATAAAAAATCATCATCCAAAAACTGTTTTTATTTCTTCGGACATACAGAATGAGGATTATCTCCCTAAAGTATTAAGCGCTCATGGATACAAAGTATTTCAGGAATCTTTTATTGATTTTAAACCGGTGAAATTTTCAATTGCACTAGATGCGGATTGGTTGTTTTTCAGCAGCAAGAATGGCGTGAAATTTTTCCTCGAAAGAATTGAAGATAAAAATTCATTCAAAACTAAAATAGCAGCAATTAATCCCGGTACTGCGCAGGCAGTTTTTGAAAGAGGCTTTAGAGTAGATTTTATTGGGGAAGGAAGTGATCTGCAAAAGATCGCACTTGATTTTGACGAAATTGCAAAGGGAAAAATAGTTTTTCCGCAGGCGAAAACATCTATGCAAACCATACAGAAAAATCTGGTTAAAAATCAAAATAAGGAAACATTGGTGATATACGATAATCAACCAAAGCAAAATATAATAAAGAGGGAAGAAGACATCCTCATTTTTACAAGTCCGATGAGTGCAAAAGTATATTTTTCAATGCACACCATGAAACCTTCACAAACGGTTATTTCAATAGGGAAAACAACTACAAATAAGCTTATTAAAATGGGAATAAATGATGTAAAAACCGCATATGATCCTTCTATGTGGTGCCTTGTAGATGAAGTTTTTGGTATTGTTTAAAATTTTTTGATTCTTTAATCCCGTAAAAGCCCATAATATCAGTTTTTTTGTCTATATTGAAGGCTATAACCCCGACTTAGTTGATAATTTTATTATAATGGTCTGTTACTGTTACGTAATTTAGTATTTTATTATTGGGTATGAGAAAACTTTACTTCTTTCTTTCTTTTGTTATTATTTTATTGACCACCACTGTGTCAGTGGCTCAAATACCATATGACAGACCTTGTTATGGTGTAAATGCAGGATTGGATTCTACATTCTGCAGCAGTTCCTGTAAAGCGGTAAGCAGGCTTGCAATTCCCGATCATGAAAACAGGAGTACTACTGCTTATGTCGTACAGCAGTTAACCATGCCCGCCCCGGCATACAATACAAGCGGAACCAACACAATCGTTGACCAGGATGATATCTGGAGCGGAGTTGTGGGTTTGGGATTTAATTTTTGCTTCTTTGGGAATACATACAATTCAATAGTAATTGGCGCCAACGGTCTTATATCTTTTAACACTGCGTATGCCGGTTTAAGTTGTCCGTGGTCATATACCGGTGGTTTACCTTTATGCTGCACAACGGGAAACCGTTTAAATACAATAATGGGACCTTATACTGATATAGATCCCAGTGTAGGTTTTAACCCCAACCGGATTAACTGGTACAGGGAAGGAGTAGCGCCATGCAGACGCTTTGTAATAAATTTTTACCAGGTACCCTATTTCTGGTGTACAGGCACTATTATGTCTTCACAAATTATTTTGCATGAAGCATATAATATAATAGATGTTGTTATAGCGAGTAAACCTGTCTGCAGTGCATGGAATTCAGGTCAGGGACTTATTGGTATACAGGATGCTACCGGTGCTAATTGGTATGCTCCTGCAGGAAGTAATCCATCTACTGTACCACAGGCAAATATATGTTACAGGTTTTTACCTAATGGTCCTTTAATGCAAACGATCAACTGGACGCAGGGCGCCACAGTAGTTTCAAATACGGCTACGTTGAATCCTACTATTTGTCCAACTTCTACCACAACATATGTTGCAAACCTCGTAAATACCCGTTGCGACGGTACAACAGTTACTGTTACTGACGCTGTTAATTTTACAGTAAATGCGGCACCTGCTCCAAGTGCGGGACCAGATAAGGCTATAAATTGTACTTCGTCCAGTGTTACCCTCGGTTCTCCTACGGTTGCCGGACATACTTATTTATGGACTCCGTCTGCCGGTTTGAGCGCAACAAATATTGCCCAGCCCACTGCTACAGCTGCGAATACTTATTATTTAACCGAAACGAATACTGCAAGCGGTTGTATCACTAAGGATACTGTAATAGTTATAAGTGATTTTGTACCTCCTGTTGCAAATGCAGGACCTGATAAGGCATTAACGTGTGGTGCTGTTACTATTGGAACTGCTGCAGTTGCAGGATATACTTATTCATGGACTCCCGCAGCCGGTTTGAATGATCCGACACTGGCACAGCCAACTGCTTCTTCACCTAATGTTTATACTTTAACAGTAACTAACCTTGTAAATGGATGTACAGCTTCTGATGCTGTTACTGTTTCGGGAAGTATCACTTTACCTACAGCAAATGCGGGTCCGGATAAAATGCTGACTTGCACTGCTCCGAGTGTTACAATTGGTTCTCCTGCCGTTGCAGGCAATACGTATTCATGGAGTCCTGCTATAGGATTAAACAATGCGGCTATTGCCCAGCCAACAGCTTCGGCTCCCAATACTTATATTTTAACCGTTACACAAACTGCCGGAGGATGTACAGTAAAAGATACCGTTGTTATTTCCCAGGATATTGTGCCGCCGGTTGCAAATGCAGGCGCAGACCAGGTATTGACTTGTACAAATTCTAATTATGTGATTGGTACTGCTGCTATTGCAGGTACTGGCTATTCATGGTCTCCTGCAGCAGGCTTAAGTAATGCATCTATTGCACAGCCTACGGTGACTGCGCCCAATGTTTATACTTTAACTGCAACGAATTTAGCTAATGGCTGTACAACAACCGATGCTGTAACAATTTCACAAAATATTACGCCACCTGCAGCAAATGCAGGCGCAGATCAAACACTTACCTGTACAGCTCCTGTAGTAACTATTGGTTCTGCTGCTGTTGCAGGCAATATATATTCATGGTCCCCTGCAGCAGGCTTAAGCAATGCTTCTATAGCACAACCGACAACAACAGCACCAAATATTTACACGTTGACAGTAACGAATACGGCAAATGGCTGTACGGCAACAGATGCTGTAACGATCTTGCAAAATACAACACCGCCTGTTGCAAATGCAGGAGCAGACCAGGCATTGACTTGTACAAATCTGAGTTATGTTATTGGCACGCCGGCTGTTGCGGGTGATACCTATTCATGGTCTCCCGCCGCTGGCTTAAGCAATGCATCTATTGCACAGCCTACAGTGACAGCATCTAATATTTATACTTTAACAGTAACAAATACAGCAAATGGTTGTACTGCAACGGATGCAGTAACGATCTCACAAAATATTACACCGCCAGTAGCAAATGCAGGCGCCGACCAGACATTGACTTGTACAAATCCAAATTATGTTATCGGCGCTGCTGCAGTTGCAGGCAATACCTATTCATGGTCTCCGGCAGCAGGCTTAAGCAATGCAGCTATTGCACAGCCAACAGCAACAGCTCCGAATATTTATACATTGACAGTTACAAATACTGCAAACGGCTGTACGTCAGCAGATGCAGTAACGATCTTACAAAATATTACGCCGCCTGCTGCAAATGCAGGTGTAGACCAGACACTGACTTGTACTACTCCGGTAGTAACAATTGGTTCTGCTGCAGTTGCAGGGAATACATATTCATGGTCTCCTGCCGGTGGCTTAAGCA
>JAQBNI010000117.1 GCA_028288625.1 Bacteroidota bacterium
ATACAGCAAAAATGTTTAAAGTTGATCGGGGAGAATATTGTGAATTCAAAGTATAATAGTTTTATTAAAGAAAGAGAAAAAGCTTTCCGTCAGCGATTTAAAGATAACGGTACGGAGAAGCAGTTAAAAATTACCGCACCATTCAGCACTGTGCCTTTCAATGGCTTCTCTTATTTTAAAGTAGAGTATAAAGGAGATATGCCTTCTAAGCTGTTAGAAGCGTATGAGAAACTCGATGAATTAAATGAGGAAGATCCGCGAAAGCAATACCTTGACGAACGTAAGGAAACCAAATCAACAGCTCCTATTCCTGTTCCGGGTAAGAAATCTGAAAAATCCAGGTAAAATTGATGAACGTATAAAATTAAAGAGGCTCGCTAATGCGAGCCTCTTTAATTTTAATCAAATAAAATATGTTCTATCTTTTTGATTTTTTCTTAGGAGCACTTGCTTTTTTTGCAACACTTTTGGTTTTAGCAGGAGCTTTTTTGCCTGCAGCTTTTTTAGGCGAAGATTTTGTAGTTGCCTTTTTTGCAGCGGCAGTAGCTTTGTTTGCAGTAGCCTTCACATTTGCAGCCGCTTTAGTAGCTTTTGCTTTTACAGTCTTCGATGCTTTAGTTGCAGACTTGCTTACATTCTTAGCGACCGTATCTAATTTATGTTCTACATTCTTGGTTGCCTTTCCTACTTTATTCGCAGCCTTCTTTACATCTTTTTGAAATTCTCTCGTAACGTCCTTCGTTACTTTTTCCGCTCTGCGTGTAAACTCTGCAGCGCCGCTTGCAGCACTTTTTTCTCCATGGTTAACTTGCTCGTTGATGAAATGGAAAAGCTTTTCGATTCGTCCCTTAGCTTCATCTATCACGTTTTCTGCTTCAGCTAAAAGAGTAGCGCGTACTTTATCTACATCTACGATCTGGTTGATACGTCCTTTTATTTTCTCACCGTATTCCTGTAAATTTTCTTTTTGTCCTTCTACCTGTACTTTTACATCAGAAGAAAGATGCGATAGGTTTGATTTTACTTCTTCTACTTTAGTATTAAAGTCGTTGATTAGAATATCAAATGCTTCCTGAAATTTTTTGGTCGATTCCATAATGGTTTATTTTTTGTTCCCCAAAATTAAAGAGAAAGCATTAAACCACCGTTATAGTCATATTAATTATTTCTAAATTAAAGTGCGTTGGTTTTAAATTAGTTCGTTGAAATTATGCCTCCAGGTTAATAAATTTGAACAAATACCTTTTTGACCTTGTTTTCAATCATAATTTCCATTTAATATTTTCCGAATAACAATATTTTTCTAACTTCGCAAAAAAAAAATTAATATGTTATTAGTCATGAAAAATATGGTAGTGAGTGTTCACTACGAGCTTAAGGTGGAGAAAGACGGTGAGCTGGTTACAGCCGATAAATCAGATCCTTCACAACCATTAGTGTATATACAAGGTTCCGGTATGCTGTTGCCTGATTTTGAAACTAACCTTGCAGGAAAAGTCGTTGGCGATACGGTTCAGTTCAAGGTGTCCGCAGAAAAAGGTTATGGTGTGCGAAACGATCAGGATATTGTGAGTGTTCCGTTGGATAGCTTTAAAGATAAAGACGGCAACGTGGATACTAATGTCATTAAAGTAGGTAATGTTTTACCGATGATGGATGACCAAGGGCATCAGTTCCAGGGAATTGTTAATGAGGTTACAGATGATACGGTTGTCATGGATTTTAATCACCCGATGGCAGGAAAGGAGCTTAATTTTTCTGTTACTGTTGTTGATGTGCGTCCTGCAACTGCTGAAGAGCTCGAGCATGGACATGTGCACGGTCCCGGCGGTCATCACCACTAATTATTCTAACGCAAGCTTCATTGCCCTTGATTTTACAAGGCATTCCTCATATTCTTTTTCTGCATCACAATCAATTGTAATTGCGCTGCCCGCCTGCATGGAAACGTATTTAGTTTGTGCATTGTACACGATACTCCTGATCACCACATTAAAATCAAAATTTCCTTTTGGTGTGATGTAGCCTACTGCGCCGGAATATAACCCGCGTTTGGTTTCTTCAAATTTTTCGATCAGTTCCATTGCGGCGATCTTGGGCGCACCGGTCATGCTGCCCATTGGAAAAGTATTTTTCAGGATATCTGTAAAAGAAGTTTCAGGATAGATGTCGCATGTCACGGTAGAGATCATTTGATGGACTTGCTCAAAAGAGTAAATACCGAATAGCTCTTCAACAGTGACTGAATTTTTAAGTGCGATCCTTGAAAGGTCATTCCTTACAAGATCTACGATCATTATATTTTCACTTCGCTCTTTCTCATCATAAAATAATTCCTGCTGTATGTTCTGATCTTCCGATGCATCTGCAAATCTTTTGCGTGTGCCCTTTATGGGTTGCGAAATGAGCTTATTTTGCTGGCGTTTTAAGAAGCGTTCAGGGCTTGCGCACAATAAATAATGTTCTGTATTTTTAAAATATGACGTGAAAGGTGCTTTGGAAATAGTATTTAATTTTTGAAAGACATGCAGAGGATTGATAATAACATCTTCAGCATAATATTCCTGGCAGAAATTCATTTCATAGATATCTCCGAGTTGTATGTGATCTTTTATTTTTTCTACTGAAGAAATGTATTCCTGTTTTGAGATACGATGTTGAATATCGATAGTCGATGATCGATGGTCGATGGTAGCGCCATCTTTTCTGTGGACTGTGGACTGTGGACCGTCGACCAGCAATTTAAATTCCTGCAACTCATCCTCACTGCAAACTCCGATTTCCACTTCGTTATTTTCAATTTTCACTAAATATTTTGGAACGAAAAAATGAAGTAACGGATTTTTTATTCCATCGTGATTTTTGGAAAATAATATTTGTTCGATCTCATTCTTCAGGTCGTAACTTAAGAAACCAAACAGCCAGTCATCGTGTAATTGCTGGAAGTCCTGCAATTTATTCAGACAGTCTTCATCAGCAGAAATTGAATGCAAAGCGTCAATTGCAAAAAAAGATCCGAAAGTAGAATATGGATAGTTTGGATAATTGTTGCTATCTAAAAAACAGAAATGATCTATTCCGGAAGATAAAAGAAGAAGATCTTGTTTGAAGGTTTCAATATCTGTAACAGGGAATGGATAGAACGTGCGCATCTTTCACGCCAATATTTTTCCCGCTTCCAGGTCGATCAGTTGTTCTCGTCCGGGACCGTTAGATACCATGGAAACGCGGATGTTCAAATATTTTTCGAGGTACTCCACGTATTCTTTTAGTTCTGCCGGCAAAGGCTGATCTGTTTCAATATTCCCCCAGCTCTTAAATGAAATGTTTACCGGTTTAATATTTTTATTCACCATGTCATATGGAAGTTCCTGGCTTTGCTTGCCGTCATAATGATAATGCGTGCACACGCCGAATTCATCAAAAGCATTTAAAACATCTGCCTTCGTGATCACGATCTTTGTAACGCCGTTGATCATACATGCATAATGCAATGCAGGCAGGTCGATCCATCCGCAACGGCGCGGTCTGCCTGTAGTTGCGCCAAATTCAGCGCCTTCCTTCCTTAATTTTTCTCCAAGCTCTCCTTCCAGCTCTGTTGGAAAAGGACCGCCGCCGACACGTGTGCAATATGCTTTTGAAATGCCGATCACTTCACCGATATGTTTTGGTGAAATACCCAAGCCTGTACAAACTGCTGCGGAAATTGTGTTCGAAGATGTAACAAAAGGATATGTTCCGAAATCAATATCGAGCATGCTTCCCTGCGCGCCTTCAGCTAATATTTTCTTTCCTTTTTGAAGTGCATTATTTATAAAGTATACAGATTCTTCCTGCGCATATTCTTTTAATTTTTCGATGGCTTCAAACCATTCTTCTTCAACCTGCTCGAGTTCAAAACTGAAATTATAGATCTGCAGCAATTGAAGATGTTTTCCTTTTAAGAGTTCGTATTTTACCATGAAATCTTTCTCGTGCATATCGCCCGCACGCAAACCATTTCTGCCCGTCTTATCCATATATGTCGGACCGATCCCTTTTAAAGTTGATCCGATCTTTGAAGTGCCTTTGTTATTTTCAGAAGCAGCATCCAGTATTTTATGCGTTGGTAAAATAAGGTTGGCTCTTTTCGAAATAATTAAACGCTCTTTTACGGGGACACCAATTTTTTCTAACGTATCAATTTCTTTCAATAAAGTGACAGGGTCTATGACCACGCCATTCCCGATAAAATTTAATTTTCCTTCCCGGAAAATTCCCGAAGGGATGGTATGGAGAACGTGTTTTTTCCCATCGATCACAAGTGTATGACCTGCGTTTGGTCCGCCTTGAAAACGTGCAATAATATCATATTTATCTGCAAGATAATCCACGATCTTTCCCTTGCCTTCATCGCCCCATTGTAAGCCTAAAATGACATCTACCTGCATAATATTAGTTATAAGTCGTAAGTAATTAATTGTAAGTATTAATAGAAACTGAAAATGCAAAATTAAATCAGTAAAACCAATTATTGTAGATAAAATATGCTCCGGTGTTAAGAAGCAGAGAACAAATTTATTCTTGTGTAGTTATATAAGAACGTAAGATTTACAAGCCTTTATAAAAACTACAATAGCCGTAATGACATTTGAAAATAAAGTATGTTTAATAACAGGAGCAGGGTCGGGTATTGGAAGGGCAACTGCAGAAAGGTTTGCCGCTAATGGCGGAAGTGTTGTGGTTATAGATAAAAATGAAGATGGCGGGCACGAAACGGTGGAAATTATTTCACGCAATAATGGCAAGGCTGTTTTTTGTAAAGCAGATGTTGCTGTGGAAGGAGAAATAAAGGCAGTTGTTGAGTATGCTGTAAAAACATGGGAACGAATTGATGTGTTGGTAAACAATGCGGCAATGATGATCTATAAAAAAGTGGTTGATCTTTCTTCGGAAGAATGGGATAAAGTAATGAGCGTTAATCTGCGATCTGTTTTTTTATTCTGCAAATATTCAATTCCGCATATGCTGAAGGGTGCGATCGTAAATGTAAGTTCCGTACATGCGCATGAAACTACTGCGAATGTGGTCTCCTATGCAAGCAGCAAGGGCGCCATGGAAGCATTTACTCGAGGAATGAGTATTGAATATCCTGCTTCACATTTTCGAATTAATAATGTCGCACCCGGCGCCGTAGATACACCGATGTTATGGAATAATCCGAATGTAAAAGATGGAATAGAAAAAATTGAAGGTGTTGTCGGAAAACCTGAACAGCTTGCTGCTGCCATTTGTTTTCTTGCTTCTGATGATGCGTGTTTCATTAACGGAACAACGCTTGTTGTTGATGGCGGAAGACTCGACATTTTATAAAAATAAATTATGGCGATAAATAATTTCATGTTTGCCACCGGGATAGAAAACAGTTATCCTAATATCCAGTTGCCGGACGGCACAACAAAGCGTGTAGATGAAATGGAAAAAACATTTCACTATAAATATTGGGAAAAAGATTTTCAACTTGTCACCGAACTTGGAATAAAATTTCTACGATACGGTCCGCCTTATTATAAAACACATGTGAGCCCCGGTGTTTATGATTGGGAATTCACAGATCTTACCTTCAATAAATTAAAAGAATTAGACATTATTCCTATCGTCGATCTTTGTCATTTTGGAGTACCGGATTGGTTGGGGAATTTTCAGAATCCTGAATTTCCGAATTACTTTGCTGAATATGCGAAGGCATTTGCCACGCGTTTTCCTTACCTGCAATTTTATACACCGGTCAATGAAATATTTATTACGGCAGTATTTTCTGCGCAATATGGATGGTGGAATGAACGACTGACGGAAGACAGGACTTTTGTGAATGCGATGAAAAATCTCTGTAAGGCAAATGTGATGGCGATGAATGCGATCCTGGAAATTCAGCCGCAGGCAACGTTTATTCAAAGTGAATCTTCAGAATATTTTCACGCGCTCAATCCCGATGCGAGAACGATCGCGCATAAATTAAATCAAAAAAGATTTCTTTCCCTTGACCTTACGTATGGCTTTCCGCTGAATGTTGATATGTACGAATATTTGCTGGACAACGGAATGACGCGCGACGAATATCATTGGTTTGAAAAGAACCAGGTGAAAGCGCGTTGTATCATGGGAAACGATTATTATGTAACAAATGAGCACCTTGTGCACCCCGATGGTTTTACCGAACCGGCGGGAGAAGTATTCGGATATTATGTGATCACGAATCAGTATTTTAAAAGATACAAATTACCGATCATGCATACGGAAACAAACCGTATCATGCCGGACAGTGTGGATTGGCTATATAAGCAATGGGCAAATGTTCGCCGGTTAAAACAGGATGGAATTCCGATCACGGGCTTTACGTGGTATAGCCTTATACACCAGGTAGATTGGGATTCAGCATTGTGCAATGATGCCGGGAAGATCAATGAATTGGGGCTGTTTGATCTCGACAGGAATATCATGCCGGTAGGAAAAGCATATAAAAAAATTATCGAGCAATGGAGCGATGTGCTTGCATTGGAAAGTTACGGGTTGCATTTTAACCCGCAGTAAGGGATAATGAAAGTGAGAATGAAAGTGAAAGTGAAAGTGATGTTCAGGAGCAAAGCGACGTAATAATTCCGTGCTTGCATTTTCCAAATTCTTTTCGGGATTTCTCGCTCCTTCCTCGCATCGAAATGACGGCGCTCATTTTAATCCATACTGAAACTTATGAGATCAATTAATAACAGATAACAAATACTTAATATTAAAAGTCTACTAAGTATATAGACTTTATAGAAAATACTTTCTATATTTGAATTCACAATTACACATGACCACAAAAACCATAAACGAAATAAAAAGAATTCCACCCAGGGAATTTCGATGTTGTAGCTAAGTATACCAACTATTCCTTATTCCTAATATTTAAATCTACAACAATGAAAAAAATAGAACTGAAAAAATTTACGCTGGGTTACGCACTCACCAAAGAACAGATCGAATATTATAATACTTACGGCTTTATTCACTTTGAAGATTTCTTATCGGAGCAACAAGTAGACGCAATCATCCATTCTGCAGAAAAATTGCAGGACGAATGGATAAGCAAGGATATAAAACAGGTGAACGGCATTCCGATTAAATATGGATATGACGAAAACAAAAAAAAGATCGTACAGCGGTTTGTATTCACCAACAAATACAGCAACGAGATCCGTGAATTTGTTCAGCATCCGCAATTAAATGCACTGAAAGTTTTAATGCCTCGTGGTGCAAGGATTGGAGAGAATGAAAAAGATGGCGCCGTGTTGAACCATTATGTAAATGTGCCCGACAGCAGCTATAAGCAACTCGGATGGCATACTGATAGCGCACGTGATATTTTTTATGGAAAGAAAATTCAACAGTTCATCAATATCGGCTTGTATCTCGATGATTCATCAGAAGTGAATGGCGGGTTGCGTGTGCTGCCGGGTACGCACAAGCAGAATATTTTCAGCATGCTGTTTCGCAAATTATATTTCCTGAACAACCAGGACGATAAAAATGAA
Source organism: Bacteroidota bacterium (assembly GCA_028288625.1). GTDB lineage: Bacteria > Bacteroidota > Bacteroidia > Chitinophagales > JADIYW01 > JADJSS01. The sequence continues at coordinate 7,554 of JAQBNI010000117.1, forward strand.
ATTGTGATCCGTGCAAAGAAAGGCGACCTTGTAATTCACGATGGAAGGATGTGGCATCGTGTGGCACCTTCTCCATTTTTCGGAGAAAAAAGCCGTCGCCGTGTGATCTATGTTCCGCTGCTTGCAGGACGTTATCAACCCAAGGATCAAAACAGCAAAACACCTTTATATCATTACTTTCATAAATTGGCTGGTTAATAATGTTAATTATGGTTTTGGGTGCAGGGAAGCCAACTGCACCTTTTTTTATTTATGGATTTGCTGTAGTTGCATCTTCGGCAGAACTTGCTTTATCAGGAGTTTTTTCAAGGTCTTTATCTAAAACATATCTTGCATCACCACTCATATTTTCTCCACCCGCTATTTTTGCTTTATCCAATAAATTCATTGCAAGCGTTTCCTCTTCTATTTGTTCCTTCACAAACCATTGCATGAAATTCCACGTTGCCCAATCTTCTTCTTCCAAACTCATCTTTACCACTTTATAAATTGCTTTTGTATTGTCTATTTCGTGCTCAAGAATTTTTTCAAAACAATTGTTTATGCTTACAGGGTTCGACGCAGGAGCGGGAATAGCCGTAACCTGTACTTCCGCGCCTCTTTTTAAAATATACTCCAATATCTTCATCATATGGTTGCGTTCTTCCTGAGCATGCCTGAAAAGAAAGTTTGCAATACCGCCGAATCCCTGGCTGTCAGCCCATGCAGCATAAGATAAATAGATCTGTGAAGCATGCGCTTCTTTTGTCATCTGGGCATTCAATGCAGCCTCTATCGATTTTGAAAGTCGGTTCGTATCCATTTAAATGATTTTTGTATTTTAATTCTGAAGAAAATATATAACGTTTTAAATCCATTTAAGTTTAGAAGTGATGAAACGAAATAACTTGTGTTTATTGCGGACCGTTATGAGCACCGTCATTGCGAGGAGCGCAGCGACATGGAAATCCCGATAAAGAGTTGCAAGTGCGAAACTATTCGGGATTTCTCGCTTCTTCGTCTCATCGAAATGATGCGCTTTTTTAAGATTGCTGCAATTAATTAAACACACCCTTCACATAATCCTGCGTCAGTTTCTGTTGAGGATTGTTGAAGATCTCGTCAGTAGGACCATGTTCGATGATCTCTCCCAGGTACATAAACACGATATAATCAGCAAGACGTCTTGCCTGACGCAAAATATGCGTCACCATGATGATCGTATAATCTTCTTTAAGCTCTTTAAATTTTTGTTCGATATGCTGCGTCGAGATCGGATCGAGTGCAGACGTTGGTTCATCACCTAAAATAATTTCCGGTTCTACTGCAAGTCCGCGCGCGAGGCAAAGCCGTTGCTGCTGACCAATAGATAAAGCTGCTGCAGGCGCATGCAGCCTGTCTTTTAATTCATCCCACAAGCTTGCAAGCCTTAGATAATGCTCGACTTTTGCAGCCAGTTCTTTTTTATCTTTTAATCCCTGCAAACGCATGCCGAATGCAACATTATCAAAAATTGACATCGGAAGCGGCGTTGGACGTTGGTTAAGCAAACCCATTTTTTTCCGGATGTGTGTGATCTCAATATCTTTTCCATAAATATTTTCACCATTCACTAAAACTTCTCCCGAAACTTTTATGCCATCGGTATCATCTATCAAACGGTTAAACGTTTTAAAGAGCGTAGTTTTTCCGCAGCCGGAAGGACCAATGATCGCAGTGAGTTTGTTATCGGGAATATCTATGCTCAAATTTTTAAGCACCTGGTGATTGCCATAACTTACACTTAAGTTCTTTACCTGTATAATTGATTTTTCTGACATTGATTATTTGATTATGTATTTTGAAAAATGCTTCATGACGAGCCTGCTGAGAATGCTGATGATCAAAATGATCACGGTGAGCACTACTGCTGCTGCATATGCCCTGTTCCTGACTTCTTCAAAAGGAGAACCTAATTGAAAGAATATAGAAAGCGGTAATGTTGCAGCAGGCTGTGTTAATGAAGTTGGAATATTATCGGTAAAGCCTGCAGTAAATAAAACAGATGCTGCATCGCCGATCGCCCTCCCGAAAGAAAGTAAAAAACCTGCGAGTATACCCGGCATTGCTTGTCGCAGCGATACGAAAACGGATGTTTCCAAACGTGTTGCGCCTAATGAATAAGCTGCCTGGTTTACTTCCGGCGGAACTGTACGCAATACTTCATCCATCGATCTCACTAAGATCGGGAAGACAAAAATTCCTACGGTGATAATTCCTGCCAGTAAAGAAACCGTCCATCCCAATGCAAGCATGATCACAAAGCCGAACGTGCCGTAAACAATGGAAGGGATGCCATACAGCACATCCATGATCAATCTTATTACTTGAACAAACTTCCCGTTTTTCTTTGCATAATTATTAATGTAGATGACTAAAGGCAAGCTAAAAAATAATGCAAACAGCGATGCTCCACCGGCGAGATAAATAGAACCTACGATCGCATTTAATATTCCTCCGCCGCCGCCCATATAAAAACCTGCGCTTGGTTTTTGTGATATCATTTCCCAGGAGAGCGATGGAATTCCTTTATATAAAATAGTACCTAAGATGTACAGCAATACCGCTACGATCAGGAAAGCGGATAACTTCATCAGCGTTTCAAAAAAAGTACTTGTAATTTTTCTTCTCGTATTCATCTTAATTTTTTTCAAGCTTGATCAATACTAATCTTCCCGCAGCATTGAACAATAAAATAATAATAAACAGGATGAGTGCAGCAGTCATTAATGCAGCATCGTACATCGGTATCGACATCATCTCTCCGTAATTATTTGCGATCAACGCAGGAATAGGATAGCCCATTCCGAAAATACTTTTCGGAATAAGTGGACTGTTTCCAACTACCATCAGCACTGCAATGGTTTCTCCCAATGCTCTTGAGAATCCGAGGATCACTGCGGCAAATAATCCTGCTGCAGCTTTTCTATAAATCACTTTTGAAATAGTTTCCCATTTTGTTGCGCCTAAGGAAAGTGCAGAGTCGCGAAGATCATTAGGTACAGTGCGAAGCACTTCTGTAAAAATATTTATTAAAACAGGAAACACCATCACAGCAAGCACTAATGCAGCTGCAAGAATTGAATATCCTTCCGTAGCAATGTTGAATGTTTTTCCGAGGAAGCTTACGAAAGGTACCAGCACCAATACTCCCCATATTCCGAAAATGACAGAAGGGATTCCTGCAAGAATATCAACTACCGGCATAATTAAATTTCTTACTGTGTTGCTTGCGTATTCTACAATGTAAGTGGATGCGAGCAGGCAAACCGGCACTGCAAAAACTGTTGCTAAAATGGTAATGAGAAATGTGCTGAGGATAAAAGGGAGTAAACCGAATTTTCCATCTGCCGGCGCCCATATAGAGGAACCGATCACTTTAAATAAAGAAACGTGTTTTAATAAAGGGTAGGATTTAAAGCTCAGTCCTGCAAGTATCAATAAAATTAGCGAACAAGCTATCACGGCAAAGGTTAGAAAAACTTTACCCGATAACTTGTCCGCTAATATTCTGAATGAGTTTCTTTTATTCGTCATTAAACTATTTTATTTTCGCGCGGTACTCATCTAAGGTAGCGCGCTTCGGCTGTACAAAACCCAGCGAGTTGTCAAATTTTTGCCCTTCATTCAACACCCATTTTATAAAAGCTTTTGCCGCAGGATTTTTCAATTCACCCTTTGTTATAAAATACAATAACCTTGCGGGCGGCGATGGATATTTTTTTGAAGCTATAGCTTTCATTAATGTGTTCAGGTTATCGTAAAAATTTTCTTCGGGATCAATTTTTCCATTCCCGTTAATATCAATTGGAATAACGCCAACACCTTGATTAGGTTTTTTACTTTTTGGATTATATACAAACCCGATGTTGTTATAACCCACCGCATATTTTTCTTTCAGCACTGCTCCCAACAAACCCGGATCTCCAAACACACCAACGCCGCCTTTCAGATCTTCCTGTGCTTTACCGCCAAGATACTTCGCCCAGCTTTCTGCAGCACCTGCTGCGTCTGAACGCGAATATACTTTTACAGGATTGTTATCATTGATACCTAAAATTTTCCCCCACGTTTGTGCATCGGCATTCAGCCACAATTTAGCAAAATCTTCTTTCTTCAATCCCTTTTTTAAAATGGTTGCAGAAAGCGGATTAGTTACGTTATATGTCGGAATAACTGCATCGATCGCAACACCAAAAGGATTTGCACCCTTGGAAATTTCTTCCGGTCTGATCTCTCTCGATACCATTCCGAAATCTACCGTGCCAGCAAGCGCATCAGTTGCGCCCTTGCCTGCGCCGCCCGCCTGGATATCGAACACAACATCCGGATACAATTTTTTAAATTCTTCACCCCACTTCACGGCTAACGGGTACAATGCATAAGCGCCCGAGATTGAAATGTTACCTTTTAATTTTGTTTGTGCTTGTGCCGTAATTATTGTAATTAAAATAATTAAGGTAGATGCGATTTTTTTTAAGCTATAATTTTTCATAAAATAAATTTTGAAATGATTAAATGGCTACTTGTAACTGGAATTTCCATACACCTGTTTTCTTTTTTGTTGTCTTGTCGTCGATCAGCGTGTAATCCGTTTGAAGTTTCAATGCATGACCATAAAAATATTTTGCCAACGCAATTGTATATTCATTGGATGTACCGATGTTTCCTTTCTTTCCTGCAAAAGAACGCGTAAACCGGAATGCAGGTTCATAATTCTTTTTAAAATCATAAGCTGCGCTCACCCAGAAAGATTGCCCCGTTGTATATTTTGCTTTCGCAGTAGGATCTTTTACAAAACGTTTTGCATATTCTCCCGAAAAACAAAGTCCGTTATATTTGAAGATCAGATCTGCAAATGCAGTCTGGATATTTCTCCTGAAGGTGTCATTTACCGCGTCTCCGCCGATCTGTCCTTTTGTAAAAGCTGCCTTGTTATTAAAATCGTATGCTCCTGCGATTGCCAGTTTTGGTTTTTGTTCTCTTGCAAGATCGCTGTAAGAATATTCTCCTTTATTAGCGAACTCACCGAAGGGTAATATTTCTGCGCGGAATGTGTAATCAAAATGCTGCCAGCTGGCGGTGATGAAATTTTTTCCTTCACCGGTGGAGATGCTTGCCGTAGGTCTGAAAATAAATTTCTTTCCAATATTTCCCTGCAACTGTAAGGCGAAGTCTCTTTCCAGTTTAAACAATGCATCTGTTGTGCTGCGCTCAATATACTGACCGTTTGCATCAGAAGTAATTTGTTCCCTGTTGCCGGGGAGTTTGCCCTGACCGAATTGAATAGCAAATTGCTTAACCGGACTGTAGCGGACATAAGCATCATATACTATTCCGGCTTTGATATCCGCAGGAGATAACCCGAGCTGGATGTTATATTCGAGTTTAGGCGTGAATGCAAAACCTTTGAAAGAAAGGCGCAGTCTCCTGATCTGCGCGGTAGTTTGCGGCTTCAGGCTTTTGTCAAATACTTTTGAAACATCGAGACGGGCTTGAACATACAGCCCGATATTTAAGGATGCGGTAGAATCTGCATCGGTTACCGTGAATCCCTTACCCAGCTTAAAAGAAAGGATAGGTTGTTTCTTTGTTTCAGGTTTTTTGCTGATCAACGTTGAGTCGGCTTTTTTTGTGACTACTGTTGAGTCGAACGTGGTTTGCTGTGCTACGCTTTTCATCTGGAAAGCGAAAATGCTTAATAATAGGAGAGTAGTTATTTTTTTCATTGTCGATTAATTTTTGACAAACATACTATATAGTATATAGATTTAGTAGACTAATAAAGACACTTAACGTATTATTAACATTCTGCTCTGTTTTGCGATGGACGTAAGCGCAGATTTGAGTACATTAGCCTTTAAACACATCTATATGAATAGCATTTGGCTTTGGTCAGCAATTATATTCAATGTTTTAACAAACATTGGTTTCAAATATGCAGCGCTTGTAGAAAACAACGCTACAAAAAAAGGGCTGATCTTTGCAGGAGCCCTGGTCTTCGGATTTTTGAATTCTTATTGTTTTATGGAAGCATTGAAAACAATTCCATTGGGAACTGCAAGTGCAATATTCTTTTCGCTGACGATTGTCGGCTTATTTGTGGTGTCTTATTTTATTTTTAATGAAGGGATGAACTGGCTGCATATCGGCGGCACATTTGCCATCATCGCGGGAGTGATCATGATCAATAAATAGTAACAAATAGATGCCATCTCGTTAAGAGATGGCATCTGTTTGTTATTCGTTATCAGATTTATTTTTTTTCGGTTTAGGTTTGAAGTGTATATTATCTACCGGCGCGAGTTCTCTTTCCTGCATAAAATAATTTTTCAGATCACTTCTTCTATTTTCAAAATCTTTAAATTTTTTATTAGATCTATTCGTCCATAAACATTCTGCCATCGCAACAATGCGCGGGAAAACCTGGTACTGTAATTTTTCAGGACTGTTGATGAATTCCGTCCACACGCAAGCTTGTCCGCCTAAAATATGCGACTTCACTTTGTCGTCTTTTACTCCGGCACCGGGATCAAAGGAATAAACTTTATCCAAAGGCAGGAACGTCGTATAAATTGCTTTCTTTTCTTCGTCCCATTCCTGCTGGTAATCAAAATAGCAGTATGTTCTCGGCGTCATGATCGCATCATTTCCTTGTTCTGCTGCTTTCATGCCTGCGCTTGTTCCGCGCCAGCTCATCACCGTAATGTCTTTGGAAATTTTTCCATCCATGATCTCTCCCCATCCGATACATTTTTTACCTTTTGCAGCAGCTTCTTTTTCAACCTCATTAATAAAGTAAGCGTGTATTTCTTTTACGGAAATATTTTTTTCTTTAGCAAAAGCTTTTCCCTTTTCACTGTCTTCCCATTGTTTTACAGGGGTTTCATCGCCGCCGATGTGAATATATTTTCCCGGGAACAACGCACTGACTTCATCGATCACATCTTTTAAAAAACGAAAAGTAGAATCTGAA